>NZ_JBFBHW010000018.1:0-172347 GCF_040685395.1 Kitasatospora sp. NPDC088779
GTCGGAGGCGACGACGAGGCCGAGGCGCTCGGTGAACAGGGTGGTGGCGGTGATGGCCGGCAGGTGCGCTCCGCGATCCGCCCCCACCGCACGGCCCACCAACCATCTGCCCCACCCTCCCGCTTCGGGGGCGGGACGCCGGCCCGGCCGACGTCCTGCCCCCGTACGCGGTTCACGGTGCGGGCGGCGGTTGACGGTCAGTCGTCGCTGTCCTGGTCCTGGCCTTGGTCCTGGTCCTGGTCGTCGCCCTGGTCGTCGCCGTGGCCGTGGTGCGCGGTGGCGCGGGCGAAGACCTGGGAGTCGGTGCTAGCCGGGCCGCCGGGGCCGGCGAGCAGGTTGCCGCTGGTCGAGCTGAACACCACCGTGCGGCCGCGGGCGTCCACGACCGGGTCGGTCGAGGAGCCGTTGCCGAGCGAGCCGTCCGCGGCGGTGGCGACCCGCTCGGTGCGGCCGGTGCGCAGGTCGTGGCGGTAGACGTCCCAGCCCGGGTGCTGCGGGCCCGCCACCAGGTTGTCGGCGGCGGAGGCGAAGTAGACCCAGCGGTTGTCGGCGGTGATCCGGGCGTGGTCGGAGGAGCCGACCGAGGTGGTGCCGGGCAGGCCGCCGCTGATCTTCGTCACGGTGCCCTTCCTGAGGTCCCGGACGTACAGCACGGTGTGGAACCGGTGGCCGCCGGTCGACCCGCCGGGCTCGGGCAGGGCGTAGATCGCGCGCCGCCCGTCGGGGCTGATCGTCGCGTCGAAGCTCGGGGCGCCGAGCTTGCCGTCGAGGTCGAGGCTGGCGGCGGAGATCCGGCCGGACTCCACGTCGTAGGTGTAGTAGGGGGCGGTCACCGGCCGGGCCAGGTTCGGCTGGGCCAGGCCCTTCTGCGCGCTGTGGGGCAGGGCCGGGGCGATGCCCGGGGCCAGCTCCACGTCGGCGGGGGCGGCGGCGCCCCCGGCGGCCGGGGCGGGGGTCTGGTCGGCGGGCAGCAGGTTGCCGGCCATGGAGGTGAAGCCGATGGTGCGGCCGTCCGCGCTGATCGTCGGGTGGAGGGACATGCCGTCGCCCGGCTTGCCGTCCACGCCGCGGGTCACCAGCTTGGTCTTCCCCGTCCAGCGGTCGGTGACGTAGATGTTGTAGTCCCAGGTGTAGGGCCTGGCCAGCGAGGGGGCGTCGCCCTGGAGGTCGGGGACGAGGTCCTTCCGGCTGGAGCCGAAGACCACGTAGCGGCCGTTCGCGCTGATCGAGGGCGCGTAGGAGGCGTGGAACTTGTCGGTGTCGGTGCCGGTGAGCCCGCCGCTGATCAGCTCGGTGCGGCCGGTCCTCCGGTCGCGGACGTACACCTCGTCGCGCCCCTGGACCTGCATGCCGGGCACCACGTTCTCGGCGTCGCTGTCGAAGGCGACGTAGCGGCCGTCGGCGTTGATCGCGACGTTGTCGGTGAAGCCGTTCAGCGCGCTGCCGTCGGCGGCCAGGTTGATCCGCTCGGTGCGGCCGGTCCTCAGGTCGCGGACGTAGGCGTCGCGGGCGCTCTTCGCGGGCTGGGACACCAGGTTCGTGGCCCAGGAGGTGAACAGGGCGTAGCGGCCGTCGGCGCTGATCGCCTGGCTCCACGACTGGTTGTCCGGCGCGGCGCCGTTCACCCCCACGCTGACCTGGACGGTGCCGCGCGGCGCCCGGTGGGCCCGGTCGGCCTGGGCGGGTGCGGCGGTCACGGCGAGTACGGCGGTGGCCGCGAGAATGCTGCCGCCGCCGGCCAGCCACCGGTTGCGGGTGGTACGGGTGCTGCGTGTCATGACGTCTGCCTCCCCGGGGGTCGCCCGGCCGGGCTCCCTCCCGGCGACGGGCTTTCGGGAGAGCCAATCGTCGGGAGGGCCGGTGGTCAACGCCCACGGGTGATCTCGGCCGAAAATACGTCAACGGACGTATGCGGCAGGGGAGTCAGGACGTCACAGGCGGCGCAGGAAGACGTCCAGGAAGGTGTTGGAGTCACCCGGCACCAGGTCGCCGTCCGAGGCGTCGAAGATCACCGTGTCGCCGGTGGCGTCCACGTACGGGCCGTAGGAGGAGGCGGTGCTCTGCCCGCCGCTCCGGGTGAGGCTGATCCGCTCGATCCGCCCGGTCCACAGGTCGCGGCGGAAGATGTCGCTGGCGGAGTTGGTGTCGTCGGGGACGAGGTTCTCGGCGGCGGAGTCGAAGTAGACCCAGCGGTCGTCGAGCGTCATGACGCCACCGGAGGAGGACCACTTGGCGGTGGTGCCCGGCAGGTCGGTGTTGACCTTGGTGATCTTGCCGGTGGCCAGCTCGTGGACGTACACGTCCATCCGGATGCCGTGGGCCGGGGCGGGCGCCCCGCCGATGAAGACCGGGAGGCTGTAGATCGCGTAGCGGCCGTCCGGGCTGACCCGGCCGTCGCGTCCGCCGTCGCTCAGCGCCCCGGTGTCGTCCAGGCTGGCGCCGGCGATCTTGCCGGTGCCGGCCTTCCAGACGTAGTACGGGTAGAACTTGGGCCCGGCCAGCTGGGGTGACCCGGCGCCCGGCGTCGGGTCGGCGGCCGGGGCCGGGGTGCCCGGGAGCAGGTTTCCGGCCCGGGAGCCGAAACCGACGGTCGAGCCGTCCGCACTGATCGTCGGGCTGAAGGAGTTGTTGTCGGCGCCCTCGCCCTCCGTGCCGGAGGTGACCAGCCGGGTGGTGTGCGTCCAGCGGTCGGTGACGTAGATGTTGTTCTTGCCGCGCTTCACGCCCGGGGCGAGGTCGGTGCGGCTGGAGGCGTAGGCGACGAAGCGGCCGTCCCAGCTGAGGGTGGGGCTGTCGGCGGTGCGGATGCTCTGGTCGTCGGTGCTCGCCGAGCCGGGGGCGGTGATCAGCTCGGTGCGGCCGGTCCAGCGGTCGCGGACGAAGACGTCGTTGCCGTGCTTCGGCTGGCCGGGCAGCACGTTGGTGGCGGCGGTGCTGAACGCCACGTACCGGCCGTCGCCGCTGATCGAGGCCTGGTTGGTGGCGGCGTCCAGCTTGGAGCCGTCGGCGGCGACGCTGACCCGCTCGACGTGCCCGTTGCGCAGGTCCCGCACGTAGACCTCGTCCGAGTTTGGGGTGCCGGCCCCGGGCAGCAGGTTGGTCGCGGTCGAGGTGAACAGCGCGGAGCGGCCGTCGGCGCTCAGCCCGAGCGCGGACGAGGTGCCGTCGAGCTGCTCGCCCTTGGGCCCCTCGCTCACCCGGGAGGTGTCGCCCTTGAGCGGCCGGGCCTCGGCGGCGGGCATCGCGGCCCCGGCCACGGCGGCGGCCACCAGGACGCCGGCGGTGCGGGCCAGCCAACGGCGGGTTCGTGCAGTGGTCATGGACATCCTCCCCTGATGACGGCACCGGGCCCTCGTCACCCCCGCGGCCCGGCTCGGGAAGAGCCAATCGTCGCCCGGGCCGGGTGGTCAACCGGGCGAAGCGATCTCGTCCGGAAATACGCCACCGGTCGTATCGCCCCTTACGCGGAACCGGGCCCGGACCCCGCCCCGGCTCCGGGCCCGGTCCGGCTGACTCCGGCACGCTGGCAGAATTGGCCTGTGATCGACGCCCGACGGCTGCGGACCCTGCGGGCCGTGGCGGACCACCGCACCGTGACCGCCGCGGCGGCTGCCCTCTACCTGACCCCTTCCGCCGTCTCCCAGCAGCTGGCCGCCCTGGAACAGGAGACCGGCCACCACCTGCTCGCCCGCGAGGGCCGGGGGGTGCGGCTGACCGCCGCCGGGGAGATCCTGCTCGGCCACGCCGACGCCGTGCTCGCCCAGCTGGAACGCGCCGAGGCCGACCTCGCCGCCTACAGCGCGGGCGTCTCCGGCGAGGTGACCGTCGCCTCCTTCGCCACCGGCATCGCGCTCGTCCTCGCCCCGGCGATCGGGCTGCTGGCCGCGCAGGCGCCCGGGGTGCGGCTCAAGGTGCTGGACGCGGAGGGCGACGCCAGCCTGCCGATGGTCCTCGACGGCCGGGCCGACCTCGCGGTGGCCGTCGAGTACCGGGGCGCCCCGCGCGCCGACGACGCCCGGCTCACCCGCGTCCCGCTGTACGCCGAGCCGTTCGAGGCGGTGCTGCCGCTCGGCCACCCGCTGGCCGCCGACGGCGCTCCGCTCGCCGTCGCGGCCCTGGCCGACGAACGGTGGATCGGCCCCTACCCGGGCAACCCCTGCCACGACGTCGTCCTGCTCGCCTGCGAGCACGCCGGCTTCCAGCCGCGCCTGGTGCACTCCTCCGACGACTTCCGGGCCGTCGTCGCCCTCGCCTCGGCGGGCGCCGGCGTCGCCCTCGTGCCGCGCTCGGCGCTGCGCGGCGTCGACCTCGGCCGGATCGCCGTCCGGCCGGTGGACAGCGAACTCGCCACCCGCCGGGTCTTCGCCGCCGTCCGGGCCGGCGCCGACGGGCACCCGCTGATCCGCCCGGTGCTGGACGCCCTCGCCGAGGCGGCCGCGGCGGGCGCCTGAGGGTCCGAGGTCGGGTGGGTCCGAGCTCGGGCGGGGCGCGGTGGGCGGCTGGGGTCAGGCGGGTCGGGGCGTCGTGCGCGTGCCGTTGACGACCGCCCGGAACATCCAGGACAGCCGGTCCTCCGGCGCCCCGGAGACCAGGTCGTCCCCGAGCGCGGCGATCCTCGGGTAGGTGGCGGCGGGCGCCGCGCGGAGCGCGTCGGTGAGCGCGGCCTGTTCCCGCTCCGCCTGCTCGCCCTGCCGGGCGGACTGCTCGGCGGCGGTGGCGGTGGCCACCTGGAGCAGCACGTCCACGCCCCAGGCCGCCTGCCCGTCCGGCACCCCGCCCTCGTGCAGCAGTACCAGGACCGCCTCCACCAGGGCCAGGTAGTGCGGCCCGGACGGCCTCGCCACCAGTGCGGCGTGGGCGAGCGCCGGGTGCCGGAGCAGCACCCCGGTGCAGGAGTCGAGGACGGCGGCCAACCGCTCGCGCCAGTCCCCGGCCGCCGTCACCGGGCTCAGGTCCACCTCCCCGAGGTACTCCTCCAGGATCGCGGCGTGCAGTTCCGCGGCGTTGGCCACGTACACGTACAGCGAGGCCGGCCCGGTGTCCAGCTCCTGGGCCAGCCGCCGCATGGTCACCCGTGGCAGGCCCTCCGCCTCCAGCACCCGTACGGCGGCGGCGACGATCGCCTCGTGGCTCAGCGCGGGCTTCGCCGGTCGCTCGCGGCGGCTGCGGGGTCGGGAGGGGGAGCTCGTCATACCGGCCAGCCTAGCGACCGTGTTCGTGACGAACTAGTTCGCCGAAACGGCGCCGCTGCTACCGGCCGGCCGGCCGGCGGGGCGGGCTGGTTCGGGGCGGCGAACTGGTCGAGCAGGCCCTGGAGGCCGTCGGGGCCGAACATCAGCTCCAGGCTGGCGGCGGAGGCGGCGGCCGAGGCCTCGCTGCGCGGGAAGAGGGCGTGCTCGTAGGTGGTCAGGGCGGCCTCGGGGTCGCCGGGGTGGTGGGCGAGGGCCTTGCCGAGTTCGGCGCCGTCGAGCATGGCGAGGTTGGCGCCCTCGCCGGCGAACGGGGACATCAGGTGGGCGGCGTCGCCGAGCAGGGTGACGCCGGGGGTGCGGTCCCAGCGGTGGCCGACGGGCAGGGCGTGGATCCGGCGCGGGACCAGGTCGCCGTCGGCATCGGCGAGCAGGGCCCGCAGGCCGTCGGCCCAGCCGTCGAAGCCGGCCAGCACGGCCGCCTTGGCGGTGTCGGGGGCGGTGGTGTCGATGCCGTCCAGCCAGTCCTCGCCGGCCCGGACGGCGGTGTAGACGTGGATGCTGCCGTCGCCCTCGCGGTGGGCGAGGAAGCCGCGACCCTCGGCCACGGAGAGGAAGAACCCGCCGCCGACCAGGGCGGCCGCCTCGGGGTGCCGGGTGTCCGCGTCGTGCAGGTCGGCCTCGACGAAGGAGATCCCGGTGTAGGTGGGCCGGGCGTCGGACAGCAGTGGCCGGATCCGGGACCACGCGCCGTCCGCCCCGACCAGCAGGTCCGTGGTGACGGCCGTGCCGTCGGCGAAGGCGACCTGGTGGCGGCCGTCGCCCAGCGCGTGGGCGCGGACCACCTTCCGGCCCCAGCGGACGGTGCCGGCGGGCAGGGAGTCCAGCAGCAGGTCGCGCAGGCGGCCCCGGTCGACCTCGGGGCGGCCGCCGGTGCCGTCGTCCTCCTGCTCCAACCGGACGGCGCCGTCCGGTCCCACCACCCGCAGGGCCTCGCCGCCCGCGTGGACCAGGGCCAGGAACCGGTCGTGCAGCCCGGCGTCGTGCAGGGCCTGCTGGCCGGAGTCGTCGTGGATGTCGAGCAGGCCGCCCTGGGTGCGGGCCTCGGGTGAGGGCTCCAGGTCGAAGACGGCGGCCCGGATGCCGTGGACGTGCAGGACCCGGGCGAGCACGAGGCCCCCGAGCCCGGCTCCGATGACGGCGACGGGAACGTGCTGGACGGTCATGGCCACTCCTTGGGTCGGTGTCGGTCCGTGTCGGTCGGCGTGGGTTCGCCTCCCGTTCCTCCACGGTAACGAACATGTTCGTAACGAACAAGTTCGTCTCCTGGAGCGGCCTACCGGACAACCGGGATCCCCCCGGACGGGAGCGTGAGAACTTCACGATCCGGACGTGGCGGGATCACTGGCGCGCCGCGAGACGAGGCGGGCAGCCTCGGTGCCGGAGAACCAGCTGACGGGAGGCCGTCGCCCTGGTCCACCCCTCGCAACTGCCCGGCCCCGGCGTCCCCGGCGTGCCCGGCGTGCCCGCGTACGTCGCCGACCACCCGCTCCCCGACACCACCCGCGCCGCCATCGACCGCACCAACTCCGCCCGGCTCTTCGCCGGGGCGGCGTTCCTCAAGTAGTGGCCGAAGGCCGTGGGGACCTCACTCCACGATCAGGTACCGCTGCGCGCTCGCCCCGCTGGCGCAGGTCCCGCCGTCGCAGCCGCCCTTGGCCTCGGTGAACGCGCTCCAGACGTAGATCCCGGGCGAGGGCGGGGTGTACAGGTAGGTCGACGCGTCCTGCCAGGGCATGTTCTGCCAGGTCCCGTCGGGCGACAGCACCGAGGCGTGGGAGGAGAAGCCGCTCGCCGTCCAGCTCAGCGAGACCGGCCGGCCGGCCTTGGCCACGGTCTGGTCCGCCGGGGCCAGCAGGCGGGGGACGGCCGGGGTGTCGTGCCCGGGGTCGGGCGTCGAGGAGCCCTTCGCCCTGACGAACAGGAACCGGTCCTCGGACCACGCGCTGCCGGTCTGTCCTTCGGCGGCGTTCGCGGTGCTCGCCTCCCACCGGTACAGCCCGGCGGCGGTGGGAGTGAACGTGCAGGCGGCGGAGCTCAGCCAGGCGGTGTAGCGGGGGGCGTCGTCGCCCAGCCCGGTGAAGACGCGCGACATCGCGGCGGCGTGGTCCCAGCTGAGCGTGACCGACTGGCCGAGCTCGATGACCGTCCGGTCGGCGGGCCCGGTGGGCTCGGGCGGGTGCGGAGTTCCCGCGGGCACGCTGGTCACCCTGGCCGGGGGCGCGGAGTCGGCCGGGGCGCCGCCGGACGGGAAGCAGTCCGGCGGCCCGGAGCCGCCGGTCATCACGAAGAGGCGGACGCAGACGGCGGCGGCGACGAGCACGAGGGCGAGCGGCACCGGCAGCCAGCGGAGCCGGTGCTTCCCGCCACCGGGCGGCGGGGCGTCGGGAGCCTGCCGGAGCTCGGTGACCGCCGTACGGGTGCGGTCGTTCGGGCCGTTCGGTGGCCCGATCGGCGGGGGTCCGGGGTGGGCCGGAGCCGCCCGCCGCTGCGCCGGAAGCCACGCCCCGGCGGGTGCGTCGTGCGCGGCCGGCCCGAACAGGTCCAGCAACTCGGCGGGGGTGGGCCGGTCGGCGGGATCGCGCGCCAGACAGGCGGCGATCGCCGGGCGCAGGGCCTGCGGGACGCCGCCGAGATCCGGCTCGGTGTGCAGGACCCGGTAGAGCATCACCTGCGCTGCACCGTGCCCGAACGGCGCGCACCCGGCAGCGTGGCAGAGCACGTGGCCGAGGCTGAACACGTCACAGGCCGGCCCGATCGCGCCGCCCGCGATCTGCTCAGGCGCCATGTAGCCGGGCGTGCCGACGACGACCTGGGTCCGGGTGATCGCGGTCCCGTCCAGCGCGCGGGCGATCCCGAAGTCGATGACGCGCGGCCCGTCGTCGGCGAGCAGCACGTTCGACGGCTTGAGGTCCCGGTGGATCAGGCCGACGGCGTGGATGGCGTCCAGCGCCTCGGCCAGCCCCGCCCCGAGGACGCGCAACGACGCTTCCGGCAGCGGGCCGTGGGCGGCGACCGCCTCGGCCAGGGACGGCCCCGGAACGTAGGCGGTGACCAGCCACGGCGGGTCACCGCCCGGGTCGGCGTCGACGACCTGGGCGGTGTGGAACCCGCCGACCCGCCGTACGGCCTCCAGCTCGTGGGCGAAGCGTCGCCGGAACTCCGGGTCGGCGGCGAGCTCCCGGTGCACGCACTTGACGGCGACCAGCCGACCGCCCGGCGAACGCCCGAGGTACACCACGCCCATCCCGCCGCTGCCCAGGCGCCCGAGCAGCCGGTACCGGCCGCCGACCGTCGTCGGGTCAGTGGCTCGTAACGCCTCCACGACACCCCCGGTGGGCCACCGCGCAGCAGCCGGTCCCGTCGACCGGACCCCCCGTGACGAACCCTCGCCTCATCCCAGCGCGTCGCGCGCGGGGCTGTCAATGCCGGCCGCCGAACACTCGGCGACCGGCGCCCCGGCGCGCGGCGTCAGATGCGCAGGGTCCGCAGGAAGCAGCCCGTGGCCGAGTCGCAGCCGGTGACGTAGAGCGAGTGGCCGTCCGGCCCGACGGAGAGGGCGTGCACGCGCCACTCGGGGACGGAGAGGGACACGCTCTGGTCGAACCGGTTCTCGCCCGGCACGAACGTGTACAGCGGGGTGGGGAGCCTGTACTCGGGGCCGCCGAGCAGGTAGACGCGACTGCCCTCGGCGTTCATCGCCGGGTGGTGGTACTCGAAGTAGCCGGAGCCGTACTTCATGAGGTAGCGCACCGTGTCCGTGCCCGTGTCGAGCCCGATGCCCACGGAGTAGGTGCGGACCGACCCGAGCGCGAGCAGGAAGGAGCCGTCCGGGGAGAGCGCCAGCTCGTCCTTGGCCCCGGGGTCGACGACCGTGGTGGTGCCGAGTCCGGTCCCGATGTCGAGGCGCAGCAGGTCGAGGTTGGTGCCCGCGTAGAGGTAGTTGCCGTCGGGCAGGACGGCGAGATCGTTGACCGTGTGGCCGGTGACCGCCGTCTGGTCGATGAACTCCTGGTCGCCGGTGGAGAATTCCAGGATCCGGCCCGGCTCCTCCTGCCCGGCGGGGCCTGAGGGACCGGACTGCCCGACGTAGAGGGTCTCGCCGTCCGGGTCGGTGGCCAGACTGGTCGCCGCGCCCGGGGTCCAGCCCGCCGGGAGCTGCTGCTCCGGCGCGGCGACGCGGGCCTTGACCGTGTTGGTCGCGGTGTCGATGACGTAGACGGCGGAGCCGACTCCGACGTACAGCCGGTGGCCGTCCGGGCTGAGGGCAGGCCGCCCGTAGGGTGCCGGGTCGCCGAGCGGGAGGCGGGCCGTCACCGTGCCGGTCTGCGTGTCGACGGTGGACAGGTACACGCCCTGGCGCCCGCCGACCACGTCCGTCAGCACGAGGTAGACCGTTCGGCCGTCCGGACTGACCGCCTCGGTGACCTTCTCCCAGGTGAATTCCGCGATCCGGACGGCCCACGGCACGCCGGCGACGGGGCCGTCGGGAACGCCGGAGGGGGCCGCCCCCGAGGCCCCCGAGACGCCCGCCCCACCGAGCAGCAGCGCCACCGCCGTCGCCGCCGAGACGGCCCAGCGGGATCCGCGCCGTAGCGCGCTTGCCGGAGTCCTCATCATGTCCTCCCCTTGTCGGCCGGTGCGCCGCGCCGGGCACCGGATGGATCGAAGCCTAGGTGATTCCATTGCCATCGAATGGGACAACTATTAAGTGGTGAAGGAGGGTTGGAAGATCCGGCAGTGGCTGGTGGGGTGTGCGGCGCCGGCCTGCCGGGACCGTCGTGCCCACCGGAAACCGTTCGACCGCCGTGCTTCCACCGCGAGCCGGCGGGAGGTCAACTGGCGCCCACCACCGGGTGAGTCCGTCTCCGTCGAATGAGAGAATCACCCCGGCCCGCGAATTCCGGCCCGCGAATTCCATTCCATGCGGCCGGAGTTACGACCCACCAAAGGAATCGCAGATGACCGACCTGCCGGCGCCCGCTCCCTTCACCACCGAGGACACCCTGTTCGGCGAGATCACCGTCCGCATCGAAGGCCAGCACCGGGTGACCGTCTCCGGGGATCGGATCCCCACCGCCGTCCTGGAGCGCGACCCGGGCAGCGAGCCGGACCCGCAGATCGCCATCGGCACCCGCGACACCGCCCACCTGACGCTGACCGTCGACGGCTCGCCGGTGCCGCTGCGGCCGGGCCGGGGCAAGCTCCGCCGGAAGTCCTACCGGGTCGAGACCACGTACGACGGCGCCGTCCACGTCCTCGTCCCGGACTCCATCCCCAGCAGTCGGCTCATGCGCGACGGCAAGCGCCTCGGCGACTTCTCCTGCGACGGCGACCAGATCGTCATCGTGGAGTGGCGGGACGGCGCCCCCGCCCGCCCCGCCGACGCCGCGATCGGGTACGTCCTCGCCTCCGCCTTCGGCACGGGCGGGCAGCCCACCTGGATGCTGGTGGTCGAAGGGGTCGCCGCCCTCATCCCCTGAGCCGCCGGGCCGGTCGCTCGCCGGCCCGGCGCCGTTGCGCGGGAGCGGGCGAATAGGGTGGGGCGGATGGTTTTCGGCGCATGAGTATGGAGATTCGTATGAGCTCGACCTCTGTTCCTGACGGCCTGCTCCCGGTCGGGGTGATCGGTCTCGGTGACATTGCGCAGAAGGCGTATCTGCCGGTCCTGGGCGGGTTGCCGGCGCTGGACCTGCGGTTGATGACCAGGGACGGGGCGAAGCTGGACCGGATCGGTGACGCGCACCGGATTGCGCCGGAGAATCGCTTCACCGATCTCGGGGAGTTGATCGGGAGCGGGATCCGGGCGGCGTTCGTGCACGCCGCGACCAGCCAGCACGTTCCGATCGTGGAGCAGCTGCTGACGGCCGGTGTCGACGTCTACGTCGACAAGCCGCTCGACTACACCGTCGACGGTGCCCGCCGGCTCGTCGACCTCGCCGACCGGACGGGCCGCTCGCTGATGGTCGGCTTCAACCGCCGGCACGCGCCCGGCTACGCCCAGGCCAAGGAGCGCCCCCGCGACCTGATCGTCCTGCAGAAGAACCGCGAGGGCCTCGCCGAGGCCGCCCGCTCCCTGGTGTTCGACGACTTCATCCACGTCGTCGACACCCTGCGCTTCCTGGCCCCCGGCGAGATCGAGCACGTCGACGTCCGCGCCCGCGTCCGGGACGGGCTGGTCGAGCACGTCGTCCTGACCCTCGGCGGGGACGGCTTCACGGCGCTCGGCATCATGAACCGGCTCTCCGGCTCGACGGAGGAGATCCTGGAGGTCTCCGGCGCCGACTCCAAGCGGGCGGTGCACAACCTCGCCGAGGTGATCGACCACCGCGGCCAGCCCACCGTCCGCCGGCGTGGTGACTGGGTGTCCGTCGCCCGCCAGCGCGGCATCGAGCAGTGCGTGCTGTCCTTCCTGGACGCCGTCCGGGCCGGCAAGACCCTGGACGCGCACGACGCGCTGCGCAGCCACGAGCTGTGCGAGCTGATCGTGGAGCGGATCGAGGCGGGCTGAGGGGACGTCGAGGCAGGTTGAAGGAGCGGGCTGAAGGGCCGGGCTGAAGGGATGGGGATAGGGGCGGGGGTAGGAGCAGGGGCAGGGGCGGACGCCGAAGCGGAACCAGAAGTTCACTGACGGGGTCTTGTCGCGTCATTTTCTACGCGCGTATCTTGGGGTCGCCGCGGGGGACGGGTGACCGGCTTCCGCTTCATCTACGCGGGTAGCGCGTGCCATGGGCACGCCGCCTGACCATGCGTCACGGCCCGGCGGCCGCAGACCCGCCGGGTGGACGACGCGCCCTGTGCCCCGCTCCACCCTCGACCGCCGTGCCACGACCGTGCCGCACGACGGAGCTAGGAGTCATGCCCCGGTGACCACCGCCCCCGCTCCCCGCCCCCGCCGGGCCCTGCTGCGCGCCGCGATCCTCCCGGCCGGACTGGCCGCCTCGCTGGTGCTCGTCCCGCTGCCGGCCGCGAACGCCGCGCCCACCGCCGCGAACGCCGCCACGAACGCGGCGAACGCCGCCGCCCCGGCCGGGCCGACCGAGGCCGGACCGCTGCGCATCCACGACATCCAGGGCACCACCCGGATCTCCCCGCAGGCCGGGAAGCCCGTCACCGGCGTGCCCGGCGTCGTCACCGGCGTGCGCGCCTACGGCAGCGCCAAGGGCTTCTGGATGCAGGACCCGAACCCCGACGCCGACCCGGCCACCAGCGAGGGCATCTTCGTCTACACCGGCGGCAACCCGACCGTGAAGGCCGGCGACTCGGTCCTGGTCAGCGGCAAGGTCACCGAGTACTACCCGAACTTCGCGGGCGGCTCGCAGTCCGTCACCGAGCTCACCGGCCCCGCCGTCACCGTGCTGTCCTCCGGCAACCCGCTGCCGGCCCCGGTGGTCGTCGACACCCGCAACATCCCCGGCACCTACGTCCCGCCGGCGCCCGAGGGCGGCAGCATCGACGCGCTGCCGCTCGACCCGGAGAAGTACGCCCTGGACTTCTACGAGTCGCTGGAGGGCATGCTCGTCCAGGTCAAGGACGTCCGGGTGATACAGGCGACGGACAAGTACAACGAGCTGTGGGTCGCCGCCGACCGGCAGGACCAGCGCAGCAAGCGCGGCGGCGTGCTGTACGAGTCGTACGCGGAGCCCAACGTGGGCCGCCTGATGGTGCAGCAGCAGGCGGCGGTCACCCCGCAGCAGCCGTTCCCGGTGGCCAACGTGGGCGACGTGCTGACCGGCACCACCACCGGCCCGCTGGACTACAACCAGTTCGGCGGCTACACCCTCGTCGCCGGCACCCTGGGCACGCTCCAGGACAACCACCTCCAGCGCGAGGTCACCGCCAAGGCGGCCGACCGTGAACTCGCCATCGCCACGTACAACGTGGAGAACCTGGCCCCCGGCAACCCGGACGCCAAGTTCGCCGAGCTGGCCCAGGGCATCGTCACCAACCTGCGCTCGCCCGACATCGTCGCCCTGGAGGAGATCCAGGACAACAATGGCGCCAAGAACGACGGCACGGTCGACGCGAGCCAGACCGTCGCCAAGTTCATCGCCGCGATCAAGGCGGCCGGCGGCCCGGCGTACGACTGGCGCTCGATCGACCCGCAGGACGGCAAGGACGGCGGCGAGCCGGGCGGCAACATCCGGCAGGTGTTCCTGTTCAACCCGCAGCGGGTCTCCTTCACCGACATCCCCGGCGGCGCCGCCAGTGCCGTGGACGTCGCCGGCAGCGGCGCCACCACCGCGCTGACCGCCTCGCCCGGCCGGATCGCCCCGACCGACGACGCGTGGACCAACAGCCGCAAGCCGCTGGTCGGACAGTTCTCCTTCCGCGGCAAGAAGGTCTTCGTCATCGCCAACCACTTCAACAGCAAGGGCGGCGACCAGGGCATCGACAGCCGCTTCCAGGCCCCCACCCGCAGCTCCGAGGTGCAGCGGGTCAAGCAGGCCACCATCGAGCAGGCCTTCGTCGCCAAGCTGCTGGCCGCCGACAAGGAGGCGCGCGTCGTCTCGCTCGGCGACTTCAACGACTACCAGTTCTCGCCCGCGCTGGCCGCGCTCACCAAGGACGGGGTGCTGCGCGACCTGGTGAATGAACTGCCGGAGACCGAGCAGTACTCGTACGTCTACCAGGGCAACTCGCAGGTGCTGGACCACATCCTGGTCAGCCCCGAGGTCGGCTACGCCAAGTACGACGTGGTGCACATCAACGCCGAGTTCGCCCAGCAGGCCAGCGACCACGACCCGCAGGTGGTCCGCATCAAGCCCTGAGCGTCAAGCCGTGACCGGTCTGCATCAGGCCCTGACCTGCGGCTATGCTGCCTTCGCCGGAGGTGACCACCGCCGGCGAAGGCGGCTGCGGCAGTGGGGGTCGGAGAGCATGCGGTACCGGATCGAGCGGATGGGGGCCGAGGACTGGCAGCGCCTGCGGAAGGTGCGGCTGGCCCAGCTCCTCGACTTCCCGATGGCCTTCGGCGAGACCCACGCCGCGGCGCAGGCCCTGGGCGAGGCCGACTGGCGGGCCCGGACGGCGCGGGTGAACGAGCCGGGCAGCGTCGGCCTGGTGGCCGTCGACCCGGACGGCGAATGGGTCGGCACGATGCTCTCCGTCCCCGACCGGGACCAGGCCGCGACCGCCGTCCTGATCGGCGTCTGGGTGGCCCCGGAACACCGCGGCCGCGAACGCGGCGTGACGGACGCCCTGTTGGACGCCGCCACCGACTGGGCCCGCACCGAGGGCGGCGCCAAGCGGATGCTGCTCGGCGTGCACGAGGCGAACGCCCGCGCCGCCGCCTTCTACCTGCGCCGGGGCTTCACCTACACCGGCGGGGAGACCCCGTACGGGCTCGACCCGCGGGCCCGCATCCTGGAGATGGCCCTCCCGCTGGACTGAAACGCCCTGAGGCCGGCCGAACGGCCGTTCCCACGAAGCGGGTTGGGCGGAAAAGCGCGGGCCCCGAGCGCGCCCGCGCCCTAGGATCGACGGTCATGGTTGATCTCTATCCTCCGACGAGTCCCTACGGCCACGGTTTCCTCGACACCGGAGACGGCAACCGGGTCTACTACGAGCAGCTCGGCAACCCCGAGGGCAAGCCCGTCCTCTACGTCCACGGCGGCCCCGGCGCGGGGACGCCGGACCGGCCCACCCGGGCGTGGGATCCGGAGTGCTACCGCGTGATCCGCTACGACCAGCGCAACTGCGGCCGCAGCACCCCGCACGCCGGCGACCCGGCGGCGGACATGAGCCTGAACACCACGCAGCACCTGATCGACGACATGGAGCGGCTGCGCGAACACCTCGGCATCGAGCGGTGGTTGCTGAACGGTGCCTCCTGGGGTTCGACCCTCCTGCTGGCCTACGCGCAGCAGCACCCCGAGCGGGTCAGCGAGATCATCATCCAGGCGGTGACGACGACCCGCCGGGCCGAGACCGACTGGCTCTACCGGGGCGCCGGGTCCTTCTACCCCGAGGCGTGGGACCGGTTCCGCGAGGGCGTGCCCGAGGACGAGCGGGACGGCGACCTGCTCGCCGCCTACGCGCGGCTGATGGAGAACCCCGACCGGGCGGTCCGGGCGAAGGCCGCCGCCGGCTGGCTCGCCTGGGAGGACGCGGTCATCTCGAACGAGCCCAACGGCTCGCCCGGCATGTACAGCGCCCGGGAGGTCGACGAGCAGATCGCGTTCGTCCGGATCTGCGCCCACTTCTTCAGCAACGGCGCCTGGCTGGAGGAGGACCAACTGCTGCGCAACGCCCACAGGCTGGCCGGGATCCCGGCGGTGCTGGTGCACGGCCGGCACGACATGGGCTGCCCGGTGCAGACGGCCTGGGAGCTGGCGAAGGCGTGGCCGGGCGCGCGGCTGCACATCTCCGAGGACTCGGGGCACATCGGCAGCGAGGAGATGAAGAACACCGTCCGGGAGGCCATCGAGGAGTTCAAGCACCGCTGATCCTGCCCGGGTTCCGCCACTCGTCGATCGCGACTCGATGCCCTCCCGGGTACGGGCTCACAGCCAGCGGTCGTACCAGGCGCGGATGCGCCGGAGGGCGTCGAGTTGATGGGCGCGCTCGTGGAGCCCGTGGCCCTCTCGGGGGTAGACGACGAACTCGTGCTCGACGCCGAAGTGGCGCAGTGCGCGATGGAAGTGGACGGCCTGGCCGAGGGGGACGTTGGTGTCCTGCTCGCCGTGCAGGATCAGGACCGGGGTGCGGATCCGGGACGCGTAGGAGATCGGGCTGTTCCGGTCGTGGAGGTGCGGTCCCGGCCCGCTCCAGCCGGTGCTGCCGCCGAGCGCCGCGTCCATGGCTCCCCACTCGCCGGTCCCGGCCTGCATGCCCCAGTCGGTGATGCCCGCGCCCATCATGGCGGCCTTGAACCGCCCGGTCTGGCCGATGGCCCAGGCCGCCATGAAACCGCCGTGGCTCCAGCCGGAGATGCCCAGGCGTTCGGGATCGGCGACTCCCTCGGCGACCAGCAGGTCGATCCCGGCGAGGATGTCGGTCCACTCGTCGCCGCCCACCGCTCCCGCCACCACGGCGGCGAATTCATGGCCGTGGCCCGACCCGCCCCGGGGATTGGGCAGGAAGACCGCGTATCCGGCGGTCGCCAGCCACTGGCCGCAGTCGACCGCGGTGAGCGTGAACTCGTCGGCATGGCGGAAGTAGGGGCCGCCGTGGACCATGGTGACGAGCGGGAACGGGCCCTGGCCCCGAGTCCGGCCGGCCGGCAGGATCAGCAGGCCGTCCAACTGGAGTCCGTCGGACGCCTGGTAGCCGAGCCGTTCCTGGGCACCCCAGCGGATCCCGCGCAGTTCGGGGCTGGTGTCGCTGAGCCGGAGCAGTGGCCCGCCCGTGGGGCCCGCGTGGACGTTCCTGGGTTCGCGCGCGGTGCTCAGCAGCACGGCGAGGGTCGCTCCGGAGCGACTCGCAGTGAGCCCGGCGAGCGTGCCGGGCGTGCCGAACGTGCCTGGCGTGCCGGGCGCGCAGGACAACCGGTGGAACCGCAGCGACTGCGGATCGAGCCGGTATAGCGCGGTGTCCAGCCCGTCGGCGAACAGCGCCAGCGGCGGCCCGTCGGCGACCTGCACCAGCTCGGTGGGGCAGGCGGGCATGCCGACCGTGAGATCGCGCTGTTCGACGGTCGGGCCGGTCGTCGGCGGCACGGTGTCGATCACGGCGAGCGCGCCGACCAAGTGCCCGGGGGTCACCGCCAGGTGGGCCAGATGCCATTCACCGTCGTGGTGCCACCAGACCGGGGACCGGGCCTCGAATCCGACCGGGCCCAGGTCCTGGACGGCTCCCGTCTCCGGGGCGACCAGGTGCAGTCCTGCCGTCGTGACGCCGGGGTCGAGCTCGGGGGTGGCCCAGCTCAGCACGGCCAGCGGGCCGCCGTCCGGACGCTGGGCCACCTCCACGACATGGCGGTCTCCGAGGCCGTCCACGGTGCGGACCACGCCGGTCGCCAGGTCGAGCAGGCGCAGCCGGGTGGCGGGGAGGTGCCGGCCCCAGACCTTCGCGTCGTCACCCTCGGCCTCCCGGCGTTCGTCCTCCGGGGTGGGCTCGTCCTCGGCGAGCAGCGCCACGGTGCGGCCGTCGGCGAGCGGGTAGTGGTCGCAGATGCCCCCGCGCCACCTGGTCAGGGGCTCCGCCCGGGCGATGTCCCCGCTGCCGTCCAGAAGGATCCGCCGGAGTTGAGCGGTGCCCCGCTCCTCGCGGTCGGAGGTGAGAAACAGAGAAGCCGAGTCCGGCGCCCACTTCGGGGCGGCGGCGCAGGCCGTGCCGTCGGTCAGCCCGCGCGGGGCGGCGCTGCCATCGGCGGCGGCGACCCAGACCGAGCTGTGCGGGCGTCCGTCCCTTCCACTGTTCGCGACCACGCCGTAGGCGACCAGGCGACCGTCCGGCGAGATGGCCGGCGCCACGGGGGCGGCCATGTCCACCACCAGTTCCGCGGTGAGCAGGCGGGTCGAGTCGGGAGTCGGTCGCGGTGCGGGATGCGGCATGCGGACTGCCTTTCACTCGCCAGTACGACGGACGGACATCGTGTCGCACCGACGGGCCGGTGTCAGTCGGGTTTCGGAGAATCGGGCCGTACGCGGCCCTGTCGAGTGCGGCCACCGGCTCGAAACAAGCAGGCGTGATTGCTTTTTTTCGCGCCCGGTGCCACGCTGCTGCCCGGCGGCGCTCGTGTGGGGGCGTCGCCAACCCGTCGGCAGGGGAGGCGCTTTGGCGCGCGAACGCTCGGTACTGCGGGTCGGCAACGCCTCGGGGTTCTACGGGGACCGCTTCGCGGCGGTGCGGGAGATGCTCACCGGCGGGCCGCTGGACGTGCTCACCGGGGACTACCTGGCGGAGCTGACCATGCTCATCCTGGCCCGGGACCGCCTGAAGGACCCGTCCCTCGGCTACGCCCGGACGTTCCTGCGGCAGATGGAGGAGTGCCTCGGCCTGGCGCAGGAGCGCGGGGTGAGGATCGTGGTGAACGCGGGTGGGCTGAATCCGGCCCGGCTCGCCGCCGAACTGCGGAACCTGGCACAGCGCCAGGGCCTCGCGGTGGCCGTCGCCCACGTCGAGGGGGACGACCTGATGCCGCGCAGGAGCGAACTCGGCTTGCCTGACGGCCTGTTGGCCGCGAACGCCTACCTCGGCGGCTTCGGGGTGGCGGCCTGCCTGGCCGCGGGCGCCGAGGTGGTGGTCACCGGGCGGGTCACCGACGCGGCGCTGGTCGCCGGGCCCGCGATCGCCCACTTCGGCTGGACGGCGGCGGACTTCGACGCCCTCGCCGGGGCGGTGGTCGCCGGGCACGTGCTGGAGTGCGGCGCCCAGGCGACGGGCGGGAACTACGCGTTCTTCCGCGAGCACGACGTCACCCGCCCGGGCTTCCCGATCGCCGAACTGCACGCCGACGGCTCCAGCGTGATCACCAAGCACCCGGGCACCGGCGGCGCCGTCACCGCGGGCACCGTCACCGCCCAACTCCTGTACGAGACGGGCGGTGCGCGCTACCTGGGCCCGGACGTCACCGCCCGGCTGGACACCGTGCGGCTCGCCGAGGAGGGGCCGGACCGGGTCCGGATCGACGGGGTACGCGGCGAGGCGCCGCCGCCCACGCTGAAGGTGGGCCTGAACCGGCTCGGCGGCCACCGCAACGAGGTGGTGTTCGTCCTCACCGGCCTCGACATCGAAGCCAAGGCCGACCTGGTGCGGCGGCAGTTCCTGGACGCCCTGCCGCCCGCCGCCCGGCCCGCCGAACTGCGCTGGACGCTCGCCCGGACCGACCACCCGGACGCCGGCACCGAGGAGGCCGCCTCCGCCCTGCTCCGGCTCACCGCCCGCGACCCGGACCAGGCCAAGGTCGGGCGCGAACTGGGCAAGGCCGCCGTGGAGTTGGGGTTGGCCGGTTACCCGGGCTTCCACCTCACCGCGCCGCCAGGCCCCGGCGCGCCGTACGGGGTGTTCGCCGCCGCGTACGTCGACGCCGAGGCCGTCGAGCACACCGCCGTGCTACCGGACGGCCGCCGGCTCGCCGTCCCGCCGGCCCCGGTGACGAGCCGACCTGCTGAGACCTCCGAAGAGCCGACGCTCCCCGCAGCACTCCCAGCAGTACTCCCAGCAGTACTCCCAACTGCACTCCCCGCAGAACCCCCCGCCGGCCCGCGTCGCCGCGCCCCGCTCGGCCTGGTGGCCGGCGCCCGCAGCGGCGACAAGGGCGGCGACGCCAACCTCGGCGTCTGGGCCCGCTCCGAGGCGGGATGGCGCTGGCTCGCCCACACCCTCACCGTCGACAAGCTGCGCGAACTCCTGCCCGAGACCGCCGACTTGCCCGTCACCCGGCACCTGCTCCCGAACCTGCGCGCGGTCAACTTCACCCTCACCGGCCTGCTCGGCGAAGGCGTCGCCGCCCAGCACCGCTTCGACCCGCAGGCCAAGGCCCTCGGGGAGTGGCTGCGCTCCCGCCACCTCGACATCCCGGAGGCCCTGCTGTGACCGTGCTGCCCACCCGCGTCGACCCGGCCGGGCCCGAGTACGCCGAGTACCGCGCCGCGATGCTCGCCAAGCTCGCCGGGCTGGACGCCGAGCACGCCAAGGCGCTGGCCTGCGGCGGCCCCAAGTACGTGGACCGCCACCGCGCCCGCGGCAAGCTGCTGCCGCGCGAGCGGATCGAGCTGCTGGTCGACCCGGACTCGCCGTTCCTGGAGCTCTCGCCGCTGGCCGCCTGGGGCAGCGACTACCCGGTGGGCGCGGCGCTGGTCACCGGCATCGGCGTGATCGAGGGCGTGGAGTGCCTGATCACCGCCAACGACCCGACCGTGCGCGGCGGCGCCAGCAACCCGTGGACCCTGCGCAAGGCCCTGCGCGCCAACGAGATCGCGTTCGACAACCGCCTCCCGGTGGTGAACCTGGTCGAGTCCGGCGGGGCCGACCTGCCCAGCCAGAAGGAGATCTTCATCCCCGGCGGCGCGTTGTTCCGCGACCTCACCCGGCTCTCCGCCGCCGGAATCCCCACCGTGGCCGTGGTGTTCGGCAATTCGACGGCCGGCGGCGCCTACGTCCCCGGCATGTCGGACCACACCGTGCTGGTCAGGGAGCGCGCCAAGGTGTTCCTCGGCGGCCCGCCGCTGGTCAGGATGGCCACCGGTGAGGAGGCCGACGACGAGTCGCTCGGCGGCGCCGAGATGCACGCCCGCACCTCCGGCCTGGCCGACCACTTCGCGGCGGACGAGGCGGACGCGCTGCGGCTGGCCCGCCGGATCGTCGCCCGGCTGGACCACCGCAAGCCGGGCCCGTCGCCGGACCGGCTCGCCGAGCCGCCGAAGTACGACGAGGAGGAGCTGCTGGGCATCGTCCCGGGCGACCTCAAGGTGCCCTTCGACCCGCGCGAGGTGATCGCCCGGATCGTCGACGGCTCCGACTTCGACGAGTTCAAGCCGCTCTACGGCACCAGCCTGGCCACCGGCTGGGCCCGGCTGCACGGCTACCCGGTCGGCGTGCTGGCCAACGCGCAGGGCGTGCTGTTCAGCCCGGAGTCCCAGAAGGCCGCCCAGTTCATCCAGTTGGCGAACCAGCGGGACATCCCGCTGCTGTTCCTGCACAACACCACCGGCTACATGGTCGGCCGGGCGTACGAGCAGGGCGGCATCATCAAGCACGGCGCGATGATGATCAACGCCGTCGCCAACTCCCGGGTGCCGCACCTGTCGGTGCTGATCGGCGCGTCCTACGGCGCCGGCCACTACGGCATGTGCGGGCGGGCGTACGAGCCGCGCTTCCTGTTCGCCTGGCCGAGCGCCAAGTCCGCGGTGATGGGCCCGCAGCAGCTCGCCGGGGTGCTGTCGATCGTCGCCCGGCAGTCGGCCGCCGCGAAGGGGCAGCCGTACGACGAGGACGCGGACGCGGCGATCCGCGCCATGGTCGAGCAGCAGATCGAGGCCGAGTCGCTGCCGGTCTTCCTGTCCGGGCGGCTGTACGACGACGGCGTGATCGACCCGCGCGACACCCGTACGGTGCTCGGCCTGTGCCTGTCCGCGATCCACAACGCGCCGGTCGAGGGCGCGCGCGGCTACGGCGTCTTCCGGATGTGAGACCGAACTGTTCGACCGAGCTGCGAGACCGAGCTGCGAGACGGAGCTGTGAGGGGCACCCGAGACATGATCACCAACCTGCTGGTCGCCAACCGTGGCGAGATCGCCCGCCGGGTCTTCCGCACCTGCCGGGCCCTGGGCGTCGCGACCACCGCCGTCCACTCCGACCCGGACGCCGGGGCCGCGCACGTCCGTGAGGCCGACGCGGCCGTGCGGCTGCCCGGCGCCGCGCCCGCCGACACCTACCTGCGCGCCGACCTGATCGTCCGCGCCGCGCTGGCGGCGGGCGCGGACGCCGTCCACCCCGGGTACGGATTCCTGTCGGAGGACGCCGGGTTCGCGCAGGCCGTGCTGGACGCCGGGCTGGTCTGGGTCGGCCCGCCGCCGGCCGCGATCGCCGCGATGGGCTCCAAGACGGCCGCCAAGCGGCTGATGGCCGAGGCCGGGGTGCCCGTGCTGGACGCCCTGACCGACCCCACCGAGGCCGACCTGCCGCTCCTGGTCAAGGCGGCGGCGGGTGGCGGCGGACGCGGCATGCGGGTGGTGCGCACGCTCGCGGAGCTCCCCGGCGAACTGGCCGCCGCCCGCGCCGAGGCGGCGAAGGCCTTCGGCTCGGACGAGGTGTTCTGCGAGCGCTACCTGCCCGCCGGGCGGCACGTCGAGGTCCAGCTGCTGGCCGACGCGCACGGCACGGTCTGGGCGGTCGGCGACCGCGACTGCTCGCTCCAGCGGCGGCACCAGAAGGTGATCGAGGAGGCCCCGGCCCCCGGCCTGCCCGAGGCGGTGCGCGCCGGGCTGCACGCGGCGGCCGTCAGCGCCGCCCGGGCGATCGGCTACACCGGTGCCGGTACGGCCGAGTTCATGCTCGGCGAGGACGGCCGGTTCCACTTCCTGGAGATGAACACCCGCCTCCAGGTCGAGCACCCGGTCACCGAGGCGGTCACCGGACTGGACCTGGTGGCGCTCCAACTCGCCGTCGCCGAGGGGGAGCGGCTGCCAGGGCCGGTCCCGCCGCCCGCCACCGGCTGCGCGATCGAGGCCCGGCTGTACGCGGAGGACCCGGCGAAGGACTGGCAGCCCGCCACCGGCACCCTGCACCGCCTCGAACTCACCGTGCCGCACCAGGAGTTCGGCGGCCGGGGTGTCCGGCTGGACTCCGGCGTGGCGGCCGGCGACGAGATCACCCCGCACTACGACGCGATGCTCGCCAAGGTGATCGCCTGGGCGCCGACCCGCGCCGCCGCCGCCCGCCGGCTGGCCGACGCGCTCGCCCGCGCAGAGGTCCACGGGCCCGCAACCAACCGGGAGTTGCTGGTCCGCGCGCTGCGGCACCCGGCCTTCCTGGCCGCACGCCTGCACACCGGCTTCCTGGCCGAGCACGCGGCCGAACTCACCGCCCCGGACGGCAGGGAGACCGCGCGCGCCGCCCTGGCCGCCGCCCTCGCCGACGCCGCCGCCCGGCGCACCGGGCCGCACGGCGCACTGCCGTCGGGCTGGCGCAACCTGCCCTCGCAGTCGCAGTCCAAGCGCTACCGCACCGACGACGGCGCAGAGTTGGAGGTCCGATACCGCCTCACCCGGGACGGCCTGCGGGCCGACGACCACCCGCGGACGGAGCTCCTGGACGCCTCGCCCGAGCAGGTCACGCTGCGCGAGGGCGCCGTCCGGCGCGGCCACCGCGTCGCGCGCTACGGCGACCGGGTGTACGTCGACACCCCGAACGGCGGCATCGCGCTCACCGCCCTGCCGCGCTTCCCCGACCCCGCCGCCCGGGCGGACCCGGGCGCGCTGCTCGCCCCGATGCCCGGCACCGTCGTGCGCACCACCGCCGCCGTCGGCGACACCGTCACCGCCGGTCAGCCGCTGCTCGTCCTGGAGGCGATGAAGATGGAGCACCGCGTCACCGCCCCCGCCGACGGCGTCCTGGTCGAACTCCACGCCGCCCCCGGCCGGCAGGTCGAACTCGGCACCCTGCTCGCCGTCGTGCAGCCCGAGGCCGGTCCCGCCGCCGAGCCCACTGCAACAGCCGCCGTCCAGCCCGCCGCCGAGCCGACCGCACCAGCCGCCGTCCAGCCCGCCGCAGAAGCCTGAGGAAGGACCCCGCATGTCCACCATCGGCAGTCAGCTCATCGAGACCACAGAACGCCGGGCCCTGCGCCAGGCCGTCGGCGACCTCGGCCGCCGCTACGGCTCCGCCTACTACATGGCCAAGGCCCGGGCCGGCGAGCCCGCCGACGAGCTGTGGGCGGACGCGGGCAAGGCCGGCTACCTCGGCGTGAACCTGCCTGCCGAGTACGGCGGCGGGGGCGGCGGCATCACCGATCTGGCCATCGTGCTGGAGGAGTTGGGCTCGGCCGGCTGCCCGCTGCTGCTGCTCATCGTCTCCCCGGCGATCTGCGGCACCGTGATCGCCCGCTTCGGCACCGAGGAGCAGAAGCAGCGCTGGCTGCCCGGACTCGCCGACGGCAGCCGCAAGATGGCCTTCGGCATCACCGAGCCGGACGCCGGCTCCAACGCGCACCGGATCTCCACCGTCGCCCGCCGGGACGGCGGGGACTGGCTGCTGACCGGCCGCAAGGTGTTCGTCTCCGGCATCGACCACTGCGACGCCGTGCTGTTCGTCGCCCGCACCGAGACCGCGGACACCGGCGGGGGCCGCAGGCTCAAGCCCTGTCTGTTCATCGTCCCGCGCGACGCCGCCGGCTTCGAGTACCGGGCGATACCGATGGAACTCGTCGCCCCCGAGAAGCAGTTCCAGGTCTTCCTGGACGACGTCCGGCTGCCCGCCGACGCCCTGGTCGGCGACGAGGACGCCGGCCTGTTGCAACTGTTCGCGGGCCTCAACCCCGAGCGCGTGCTGACCGCCGCGTTCTCCCTCGGCCTGGCCCGCCAGGCCCTCGGCAAGGCCGTCGAGTACGCGAAGACCCGCACCGTCTGGTCCACCCCGATCGGCGCCCACCAGGGCCTGGCTCACCCGCTGGCCCAGTGCGCGGTGGAGATCGAGCTGGCCCGGCTGATGACCCAGAAGGCCGGGCTGCTCTACGACGCGGGGGAGGACCTGGCCGCCGGGGAGGCCGCCAACATGGCCAAGTACGCGGCCGGCGAGGCCGCCGCCCGTACCGTCGATCAGGCGGTGCAGACGCTGGGCGGCAACGGCCTCACCCAGGAGTACGGGCTGGGCGCGCTGCTGGCCGCCACCCGGGTCGGCCGGGTCGCCCCGGTCAGCCGCGAGATGGTGCTCAACTACGTCGCCCAGCACACCCTCGGCCTCCCGAAGTCCTATTAGTCCGCCTCCTTCCAGGGCGCACCGGAAGCACCTACCGGACCCACCGGACGCACCCACCGGACGCACCCGCCCGGCGTGCCCCCGGTGGGTCACCAGAGGGACATCTCGGCGAACTTTGCAGTGGCGGACGTCATGGTCCGTATGCTCCTGTTCGTACCCTCGGTCGACCTTTCGCCGCGCCAGCCGATGCGTCAACTACCTTTCTGGAGGCTTACTTTGGTGTTCCGCAGCGAATTCCCGGACGTGCCGACGGTGGACCTGCCGATCCATGAGGCGGTGCTCGGCGGCGCGGCGGCGTACGGTGACCGGCCGGCCCTGATCGACGGCGTCACCGGGGAGCGCGTGAGCTACGCGCGGCTCGCCGCCGGCGTCGAGCGGGTGGCCGCCGGACTGGCCGCGGCCGGGGTGCGCCAGGGCGACGTGGTGGCCCTGTTCAGCCCCAACACGCTTGGCTACCCGACGGCCTTCTACGGTGCCACCCGGGCCGGCGCCACCGTGACCACGGTGTCCTCGATGGCCACGCCCGCCGACCTGGCCGGGCAGCTCGGCGACAGCGGCGCCCGCTGGCTGGTGACCGTCTCCCCGCTCCTGCCGACCGCCAGCAAGGCCGCCGCCCTGCTCGCCGAGCAGGGCGGCCCACTGGCCGAGATCCTCGTCCTGGACGGCGCGGAGGGCCACCGCTCGCTCGCCGACCTGCTGACCACCACCGGCCCCGCCCCCGGGATCGCCATCGACCCGGGCCGGGACGTCGCCGTACTGCCCTACTCCAGCGGCACCACCGGACTGCCCAAGGGGGTGATGCTCACCCACCGCTCGATCGCCACCAACCTCGCCCAGTGCGACGCCCTCTACCGGCCCGCCGTGGGCGAGCGGGTGCTAGCCGTGCTGCCCTTCTTCCACATCTACGGCCTGACCGCGCTGCTCAACCAGCCGCTGCGCTGCGGCGCCACCGTGGTGGTGCTGCCCCGCTTCGACCTGGAGCAGTTCTGCCGCACCATCGAGGAGCAGCGGGTGCAGGCGCTGGTGGTCGCCCCGCCGATCGCGCTCGCCCTGGCCAGGCACCCGGTCGTGGACCGCTTCGACCTCTCCTCCGTCGAGTACCTGCTGTGCGCGGCCGCTCCGCTGGATCCGGAGCTCGCCGCCGCCTGCGCCCGCCGCCTGGGCCTGCCGCACCTGCTCCAGGGCTACGGCATGACCGAGCTGTCCCCGGTCACCCATGTGGTCTCCCCGCTGGAGCGCGACCCCTCGCCCGGCTCGGTGGGGCGGCTGATTCCCTCCACCGAGCTGCGGGTCGCCGCCCTGGACGGGGCCGGCGAGGACCTCGGGCCCGGCGAGCCGGGCGAGCTGCTGATCCGGGGCCCGCAGGTGATGAAGGGGTACTTCGGCCGGCCCTCCGACACCGCCGCGGTGGTCGACTCCGAGGGCTGGCTGCACACCGGCGACGTCGGCTTCGTCGACGACCGGGGGTACCTGTACATCGTCGACCGGGTGAAGGAGCTGATCAAGTACAAGGGCCACCAGGTGGCCCCGGCCGAACTGGAGGCCGTGCTGCTCGGCCACCCGCAGATCGTCGACGCCGCCGTGATCGGCGTCCCGGACGCCGACGGCACCGAGTGCCCCAAGGCCTTCGTGGTCCGTGCTCCGGGCAGCGGCCTGAGCGCGGAGGACGTCACCGGCTTCGTGGCCGGGCTGGTGGCCCCGTACAAGAAGGTCCGCGCGGTGGAGTTCGTCGAGGCCGTCCCCAAGTCCGCGGCCGGCAAGATCCTCCGCCGCGAGCTGCGGGCCCGCGAGGCCGAGCGCCGTGCGGCGTCCGCGACCGCAGCCGCCGCGCCCACCGCCCCCGAGGCCTCCCGCTGAACGGCCGGGCCCCCGGCGGCCGAAGACCGGCGCCCGTCTGTGAGGATCGACCCGCCGAGCACGGCGGGCCCGCCGACCGCGACGGGCCCGTCGGGCACGACCGGCCCGCCGAGCCCCCACCGGAACAGGAACCGCCGCCAGCCATGACCAGCCACCCCGCCGTCCGCACCCCCCAGCAGGACCGCAGCCGCGCCACCCGGGCCCGGCTGCTCGCGGCGGCCGTGAACTGCCTGGCCGAGCTCGGCTGGCACGGCTCCACCGTCACGGTGGTCGCCGAGCGCGCCGGAGTGTCCCGGGGTGCCGCCCAGCACCACTTCCCGACCCGCGAGGACCTGTTCACCGCGGCCGTCGAACACGTCACCGCCGAGCGGCTGGCCGCCGTCCGCGCCCACACGGACGAGCTGCCGGCCGCCGGCCCCGACCGCACCCGGGCCGTCGTCGACATGATCGTGCGCCTCTACACCGGTCCCCTGTTCCGCGCCGCCCTGCACCTGTGGACGGCCGCCGCCACCGAGGAGCCGCTGCGCGAGCGGATCATCGCCCTGGAGGGGCACGTCGGCCGGGAGGCCCACCGGGCCGCCGTCGAGTTCCTGGACGCCGACGAGACCCGCCCCGGCGTGCGCGAGTCCGTGCAGGCCACCCTCGACCTCGCCCGCGGGCTGGGCCTGGCCAACCTGCTCACCGACGACAGCGTCCGACGATCCGGGGTGATCCGGCAGTGGACCGGCGTTCTGGAGAGTACGCTGCGGCCGGTACGCCCATGACTCCCGTACTACCGGAGCGACCGGACGACCCCTGACCAAGGGGTCGCCGGGCGGCCGATGTCCGTGCAGTCTGGAGAAGAATCCCGGCCGACACGGACCGTGAGGCCCCCGGCCGGGCACGAGCCGAACCGGGGTGCTGCCTGATCATGCACGGAAACGAGTGGGACGTGACCTCCGCCGCCGGCCCCGCACCGGGCGGCACCCCCGTACGCCCCGAAGGCCACCGACTCGTCCCGCTCGCGACGGCCCTGCTCCAGGGCGACGGCCTGATCCTGCACTGGAGCGAGGACGCCGAGGCGCTGCTCGGCTACTCCGCCGAGGAGGCCGTCGGCAGCTACGCCGCCCAGCTGCTCACCGACGGCACCGACCGCCCCGAGGTGCTGTCCCTGTTCTCCCACATCATGGGCGGCTCCACCGGCTGGTCCGGCGTCTTCCCCGTCCGCCACCGCGACGGCCACAAGGTCGACCTGGAGTTCCGCACCTACCCGATCGCCGGCCCGGCCGGCACCCTGCTGCTGCTCGCCACCGCCTCCGACATCCGCGCCCTCCAGGCGGTCGAGGCCGACCTCGCCGTCCTCGACGGCGTCTTCGACCGCTCACCGATCGGCATGGCCGTGTACGACACCGAGCTGCGCTACGTCCGGCTCAACGAGGCGCTCGCCCGGATGAACGGCGTCCCCGTCGCCGCCCACCTCGGCCGCCGGATACCCGCGGTGCTGCCCGGCATCAACAGCGTCGAGATCGAGCAGACCATGAGGCAGGTGCTCAGGAGCGGCAAGCCCGTGGTGGACGCCCGCTCCCACGGCCGGGTGCCCGGGGACCCCAAGCGCGACCGCGCCTGGTCCGCCTCCTACTTCCGGCTGGAGGACTCCACCGGCCGGGTCTTCGGCGTCTGTTCCTCGATCATCGACGTCACCGAGCGCTTCCAGGCCGAGGCCCGCGCCGCCCGCGCCCAGGAGCGGCTCGCCACCATCGCGGAGGCGACGGCCCGGATCGGCACCACCCTCGACCTCCAGCGCACCGCGGAGGAGCTGATCGAGGCCGTCGTCCCCCGGTTCGCCGACTTCGCCACCGTCGACCTGCTGGAACCGGTGCTGCGCGGCGCCGAACCCACCCCCATCCCCTCCGACCGGACGGTCACCCTGCGTGCCGTCGCCGTCGGCGAGTCCTACGAGTCGGGCCTCGCGCACGCCGTGGACACCGTCGGCGAGACCTCCGAGTACGCCCCCGACCGCAGCTACACCCAGTGCCTGCGCAGCGGACGCCCCCTGCTGCGCGCCCACGTGGACGCCGAGGTGCTGCGCGGCCTGGTCGCCAGCGAGGACCGGGTCGAGCCCGGCATCGCGGCGGGCATCCACTCGTACCTGATGGTGCCGCTCACCGCCCGGGGCATGGTGCTCGGCGGCTCCGAGTTCATCCGGATGCGCAACTCCGAGCCGTTCAGCGACGCCGACGTGGCGCTCGCCGAGGAACTGGTCGCCCGCACCGCGCTGGCCATCGACAACGCCCGGCTCTACCGGCGCGAGCGGGAGACGGCGCTCACCCTCCAGCGCAGCCTGCTGCCACAGGAGATCCACCGCACCCTGGGCCTGGAGATCGCCTACCGCTACCTGCCCAGCAGTGTGGTCAGCGAGGTCGGCGGCGACTGGTTCGACGTCGTGCCGCTGTCCTGCGGCCGGGTCGCCCTGGTGGTCGGCGACGTGATGGGCCACGGCATCCGGGCCGCCGCCACCATGGGCCAGCTGCGCACCGTCGCCCGCACGCTCGCCACCCTCGACATGCCGCCCGAGCAGGTCCTCACACGCCTGGACGAGACCGCCTCGGGCATCGGCGAGGGCCAGTTCGCCACCTGCATCTGCGCGGTATACGACCCGCTGGAGCGCACCGTCCAGGTCGCCTCGGCCGGCCACCTGCCGCCGATCTGGGTCGCCCCCGACGGCACCGCCAGCAGGGTCGAGGTGCCGCCCGGCGTGCCGCTGGGCGTCGGCGGGGTGGCCTTCGAGTCGATCGAGTTCACCCTGCCCGAGGGCGGCATGGTCACCCTCTACACCGACGGCCTGGTCGAGCGGCGCGGCCAGGACCTCGACGACGGCATCGACCTGCTGGCCGACACCCTCGCCGGGCCCGGCCGGACCCTGGAGGAGAACTGCGACGCCGTCCTCGGCGCACTGGTCACCGACGGCACCGAGGACGACATCGCGATGATCATGGCGCGGGTGCTGCCGCTGCCCGCCGACCGGATCGCCACCCTCCCGCTCACCGGCGGCGGCCGGCTGCCCGGCAAGGCCCGCCGCTTCACCCGCGCCACCCTGGACGCCTGGGGCCTGACCGCCCTCTCCGACTACGCCGAGCTGCTGGTCAGCGAGCTGGTCACGAACGCCCTGCTGCACGCCGACGCCCCGCGGCGGCTGCGGCTGTTCCGCGACCGGGTGCTCACCCTGGAGGTCTCCGACGCCGGCGGGGCGGCCCCGCAGCTGCGCCCCTTCGCCGAGCAGGACGAGGGCGGGCGCGGCATGTTCCTGGTCAGCGAGCTGGCCCAGCGCTGGGGCAGCCGGCTGACCAGGGACGGCAAGGTGGTCTGGGCCGAGCTGGAACTGCCGTTCGGGGCTGCTTAGTTCCCCGCGGGTCAGTCCCTGGTCAGTGCGCTTCCCCGGTCAGTGCGCGGCGAGCGGGTAGTGGTCGGAGAGGTCGGTGTAGGTGTAGCTCTTGCCCCAACTGCTCACCGTCCACGGCGCGCTGTGCGTGCGCAGGACCTGGTTGGTGTACTGCTGCGGGCGGGCGTGGTCGGCCCGGTAGAGCACGTAGTCCAGGTCCTCCTTGGGCTCGCCCGGGTAGCGGTAGGCGGCGATGGAGTTGTCGGCGGTGTCGAAGGAGTACGGCCAGCCCGTGCGGGCGGAGGCCGGCGCCAGGTTGGCGTTGTCCAGCAGGGACTGGTACTCGGAGCCGTGCGAGTCGATGTTGAGGTCACCGGCGAGCAGGATCGGCTCGTTCGCCGGGATCTGCTTGGCGTCCAGGAAGCCGCGCATGGCCGTGAGCTGCTTGGCCCGGATGGCGGCCGGCTGGCCGTTGGAGCAGCCCGAGTCGGTGGACTGCAGGTGGGTGCCGACCACGTGGGTGCGCTGGCCGTTCACGTTCAGGACGGCGTAGACGAAGCCCTTGTTCGAGAAGTAGTCCGAGCCGCAGGCGTCCTTGTAGACGTACTGCTCCTTGCGCAGGATCGGCCACTTGCTGAGCAGCGTCACGCCGCCGTCCTCGGGGGTGGTGGAGCTGTAGCTGCCGGAGGTCGCGTCCCAGCCGCTGGTGGAGCGGCCGACGACCGGGGTGTGGTACGGGTAGGCGGCCGAGGCCTTGGCGGTCAGGGCGTCGGAGGCCGCGTTGTCGAAGGCCTCCTCCAGGACGACCACGTCGTGGCCCTGGAAGAAGTCCGCCGAGGCGATCGCCTGCGCCCGGTGCTCCTGGCCCCAGTTGGGGTAGAGGGTCGTGCTCATCAGGAACGTGTTGTACGTGAGGACGTCCAGCGCGGGCGCGGTGACCGGGGCGCTCTCGGTCGTGGCGCCGGTGGCGGCCGTGGCGGGGGCGGTGGCGAGCGCGCCGAGCACGGCGGCGGCAGCGCAGGCGGCGGCAGCGCAGGCGGCGGCGGCCTTGCGGAGGGACGACAGCGGCATTGGGGCTCCGTGAGGGTATGACGTGAACGCGACGGTCAGCGGATGGTGTACATCCAACGTCGCCGCCCGCACGGTGCACAAGACCGCGCAAGAGCATTCGGTGAACGCAGTTGAAACACTGTCACCGCCAAGAACGCGCGAACCCCACCACCCGCTGAGGGTGGTGGGGCTCGCGAGAGTTGTGCGCGTCAGACCTCGCCGAACTCGCCGGCTTGGACGGCGGCGACGAACGACGACCAGGCCTCGGCGGGGAAGACGAGGGCAGGACCCTCGGGGTCCTTGGAGTCACGGACGGGCAGTACACCCGGGAAGCCGGGGGCCACCTCAACGCAAGACCCGCCATTGTTGCTGTAACTGGCCTTGACCCACGCGGCGTCGGATAGGTCTACAGGAGTGATCATGACGTTCCTCTCACGCCTTGCACTTTCGGATCAGCTCCAGTGACGCAGCCTTCGAGAGCGCTTCAACCTGGAGCTGGTGGCAGTCCCGCTCCCAGGCTTGAGCAGTCTCGGCGTCCCGCGAGAGGAAGCCGCGCAACTGGCACTCCGAGTATGCCAGGAGTTTTCGATCCGCCAGGGTCAGCAGCGTGACCATCATGGTGAACGGCAGCTCTTCTGCAAGAGAAAGCGGCGCCACTTGGATCGTGATGTTCGGACGAGTGGCGAGGTCTTCAAGGTGCGCAAGCTGCCGAGCCATGACCTTGCGCCCGCCCACCGGTCGTAGAAGGGCGCCCTCGTCCAGGACGAAGTGGAGCCGGGGCGCAGGCTGCCGGGCAAGTAGCTTCTGGCGCGTGGCAAGGAAGTCGAGCCGATCCGCAGCCTGCTCCTCGGTGACGCTGCCGCGCCGCACGGCGGCCGAGGCGAAGGCTGCGGCGTACTCCATTGTCTGCGCCAGGCCAGGCACGATGCCCAGTTCGAAGTGGTTGATGCTCAGGGCCTTCGCTTCTTGCTGGGCGTACTCGGGAAACCCTTCCAGCAACGATGAGCCGCTGAGACTCCAGTACGTCAGTTCTAGTGTTCCACCGGCACCAAGGGCCCGGTCGGCTTGTACGACCCAGTCGAGTGTGGGACTGCGTGTCCCTCGTTCGAGGTTGGAGATCTGACTGTCACTCAAGTTCGTCATCGCCCCGAGGTCGGTCTGTGTGAGCCCCGCCGCCTTGCGCAGCCTGCGGAGTTGTGCGCCGAAGGCCTTGAGGGGTGATGCGGACGGGTCCAGCTCGGTCTCGCGCATGATCAGACCTCCGTTGCATTCCTTATCCCACAGGGGATTTCGTCAAGTGGAGAACCCTTCCGATCGTAGAGGCTGTCGCGCCACCATGGCTACACCAAGTGACACGCCAAGAGCGAAGCGCTACGGAGACCCCATGCCCGAAAACCCGAAATCCGCGCTGCCCGACTTCGTCCGCAACGAGGTGGTGCGGGACCTGAAGCACCGAGACGACGACGGCAAGCCGAAGGAGGGGGTCTTCATGGAGATCCTCTGCGGGGCGGCCTTCCTGAGGCCGCTCGGCGGGGGGTGCGAGTGGACGACCAGGCCCGATCAGCTGCGACGGTGCGACCCCAGGGAGATCGCGCCGGGTACGGGGAGCAGCCCGCAGCGTCGGCCGATGTTCCCGGAGCCGGCGTGACCTCGGGGGAGATGCTGCTCGCCGGGCTGCACGTCAGCTCGTTGGCGGCCGGCGGCTTCACCGCTGTGGTCAACGGCTGCCGCGCCGCTGTCGGCCGAACCGCGAACCGGACCGACAAGCTCCCGCCACCGCGCCGCGAGTGCTCATCCCGCGCGGTGGCGGGGTTCAACGCCCGTCCGTGACAGGCAATCACGGACGGGCGCCGGCAGGCCTACCTCCCCTGCCGGCCGGCTCCGAGGGCACGTTGGCGCCAGACCCTCGCCGAGCCACACCGCTCCCCGTCGGCCACTCCGCCGACGGGGAGCGGCCGCCTCAATCACCGGTCAGTGGAGCCCAGATCTCCCCTGGTCGGAACCCCTGCCCCAGGGACAGTGAACCGTTGCCCAGTCAGCCGGCTGCCCGGGGCGGGCAGCCAGTTTGAACCAGCCCATCCGCACCACCGAACTGGAAGGGAGCACAACGTGAACACCATCATGACGTTGGCGCTGGACGTGCCCGGCACCGTAGAGCTGGAGCTGACCGACAAGTGTCAGATGTCGTGCGGGCACTGTCTCAGTGACTCCGGCCCGACCGTGCCGCACGGCGCGATGACCCTGGACGACTGGAAGGCGGTGATCGGTGAGTGCGCCGAACTTGGCGTCAAGGTCGTCCAGCTGATCGGCGGAGAGCCCACGACCTTTCCGGGCTGGGCGGACCTCGTCGACCACGCGCTGAGTCACGGACTCGGCGTCGAGGTCTTCTCCAACCTCTTTCACGTCACGGACAAGGGTTGGGCGGTCTTCTCGAAGCCGGGCGTCCGGCTGGCCACCTCGTACTACTCCGTCAACTCCGGGGAGCACGACAAGGTGACGAACAAGCCGGGCTCCCACGAGAAGACTCGGACCAACATCGTCAAGGCCGTCCGCCTCGGTATTCCGATCCGGGCCGGCGTCGTCCGCTGTCACGACGGGCAGCTGGAGAAGCTGGCCGTGGACGAGCTGCGGGCGCTGGGCGTCGAAACCGTCACCCTGGACAACGCACGCGCGGTTGGACGAGGCAGCGGCGGTACTGCGCCGACCATGGATGCCCTGTGCGGTAGGTGCGCGCTGGGGCGGCTGGCCGTTCTCCCCGACGGCGCCGTTGTCCCGTGTGTGCTCGGAAGGTTTCTGCCGACCGGCAACGTGCAGGATCCGGGCGGGCTCCGGAGCGTCCTCACCGGCCCCCGGTGGGCGGAGATCACCGCGAGCATCCCGCGCAAGGCCGCCATGGGTTGTCCGCCGAATGACTCCAACGACTGCAACCCGGCCAACACGGAGGCGTGCGCGCCGAAGTACGAGCTCGTCCCCGTGTCGCTCGGTGGCTGTCCGCCGAACGACAGCAACGACTGCAACCCCGCCAACACCGAGGCGTGCGCGCCGAAGTTCTGAAAGGCTCCCGAGGCATGACAAACATCCCATGGCAAGGACGGGCCGCCGATCTGGCCGCTCGGGCGACCGATCCGGACTCCCGATGGCGGAACCCGGTGGCTGGCATCCCCCGGCACGAACTGGTCCCCAGGTGGTGGGAGCCTGTCGAGGACGGCACTTGGCAGCTTCAGGTAGGGGAAGCGAACCCGGACTTGTGGCTCCAGCAGGCCTACGGGAACGAGTCCCTGGTGACCAGCGTGGGCGGGTTGCACGCGGACCATGCGAAGCCGGATGACCGCCCGACCGGGCTGCCCACGTCGTCGGCCACGCTCACGCCGCTCGTGGTCAAGATGCTGCGGCACGGCCGGATCGCCGCCGAGCACGACCTGCTGGACATCGGCACCGGCGCGGGCGGGTTGACCGCCATTGCCGCCACGCGGCTCGGTTCGGACCGCGTGACGAGCGTGGACATCGACGGGTACCTGGTCGACGCCGCGCGGGACCGCCTCGCAGGCATGGGGCTGAGCCCCCACTTCGTCACTCAGGACGCCACCGACGCCCTCCCGGGTGACTACGACCGGATCGTGGCCACCGTGTCCGCCCGCCCCGTTCCGGTCTCGTGGCTCCAGGCGCTTCGGCGCGGAGGACGGCTCGTCACCACCATCGCGGACACGGCGCTGATCCTGACGGCCTGGAAGACCCCGGACGGCGGAGCGACCGGAGTGATCGAGCGCGACTGGGCGGGCTTCATGACCACGCGCCACGGCTCCGCCTACCCGCCCGGCCTGGACGAGCTGTTCGAGACCGCCCGCGAAGCCGACGGGGAGAACGTCAAGCTCTTCCGGTACCCGGTCACCGACATCCGCAACAACTGGGAAGTCTGGTCGATGCTCACGATCAGCATCCCGGGCATCGAAGTCGACTTCGAGGAGACCCCCGAGGGCCGTACGGCCTGGCTCGCCCATCCGGACGGGTCGTGGGCACGGGCCGAGGCAACGAAGTTCGAGCCGCCGACCGTCCACCAGAGCGGCCCCCGTCGCCTGTGGTCGGAACTCGAATCCATCCGGAACTGGCGGGAGGTCGAAGGCGGCCTGCCGCTCTACGGCTGCCGCGCCGTCGTCACCCCGGACGGCGCGATCCACCTGTCCCGGGGCCGGTGGTCGGCCACCATCGGCTGACCGTAACCGGACGGCCCCGTCCGGCTTCTCCAGGGCGGGGCCCTGCCTGGAACGGTGTCATCGGCGGCGATGCGCGATCGCCACTGCCCGCCGTGGGCAGTGGGGCTCGGACAAGGTGCGCGTCAGACCTCGCCGAACTCGCCGGTCCGGATCGTGGCGATGAACGATGACCAGGTGTCGGCGGGGAAGACGAGGGCAGGACCCTCGGGGTCCTTGGAGTCGCGGACGGGAGCGAGGTTGGGGACGTCGGTGGCGACCTCCACGCAGTTGCCACCGTTGTTGGAGTACGAGGATGTGATCCAGGAAGCGCCGGACAGGTCTACGCGGTCGGTCATGACTGGAATTCCCTTCGGGCCCGATGATGAACTGTCAGGTGTCATAGGGCTACCCCGGAAGTCAGGCAGGCAGATGCTGGTGATCGCGCCGACCTGATCGGCGCTCAGCCCGCGTCGACTTCCGCCCTCCACATGGTGCGGAGTTGCGCCTCGACGTCGCCGGCCTGGCGGAGGCCCGCCTGGTAGGCCGGTTCCCAGGCCGCCAGGTCGCCCGTGTCCGAGCCGAAAGCGCGCACCGAGGCCGGATCGGGGCCGATGGTCACCACGGCGTCCGCCCCCACTGCCGCCAGCTGCTGGTTGAGCGGTTCCCGGGGGAACAGGTGGGCCATCGGCTCGACCACGACCAGCGTGCGGGCTCCAGCGGCGAGATCGGCGTTGGGGCCTGCGCGCAGCGCACCGTCCATGTACCGCCGGCCGTCGATGGCGACGGGCGGTGCGGCTCCGGGGAAGGCGCTGCTCGCCGCCACCGCGTGCACCAGCGGCACGCCGCTGTCGCGGTCCCACACCACGGGCTCACCGGTGGTGGCACAGACGGCGGCGATCAGCAGTCGTCGCTCCGGCCACGCGTCCGCACCGATCAGGGCGGCGCGCCCCGCGATCAGCGCCTCCTCGGCTCGGGGGTCGGTGCCGTCGAGCGCGAGGCGGCCGACGCGACGCCTCGCCTCGCCGGGTTCCAAGCCGCGGTCGCCGAGTACGGCGAACACCGCGCCCATCCGCTCGGGGTCAGGCTTGACCCGGTGAGCGGCCTGGCGAGCGGAGGAAGCGAGCCGCCCCGGGTCCTGTCCGGTGGCGAGCAGCGTTCCGACGATCGAGCCGGCTGACGTGCCGACGATCAGGTCGGCCTCGCCCAGATCCACGCCGTTGCGGCGCAATCCGTAGGCCAGTCCGGCTGTCCAGGCCGTGCCGACGTGACTTCCGGGGCCCAGGACGAGCGCTCGGTCGACGGTGTGCATGTGGTCTCCCCTCGTTATTGAAACAGTCGTACCATATAATCGCCAATGCCGTTTCAACTCCGATGCGCCGAAGGGAGATCCACCGTGGGGCGACCCGCCGACCCCGCCCGTCGCGAGCGCACGCTGGCTCGGGCGACCGACTACGTGCTGGCGCACGGCCTGGCCGGACTGAGCCTGCGACCACTGGCCGCAGCCCTCGACACCAGTCCACGGATGCTGCTCTACGACTTCGGCAGCAAGCAGGAGTTGGTCGCGGCGGTCCTCGCCGAGGCCCGTCGCCGGGGCGCGGTACGTCTGGCCGGGCACCCCGCGCCGATGAAGGGCTCCGTGCAGGAGCGGCTGCGGGGCATCTGGGTGTGGATGAGCGCGGACGAACGCGCGCCGTTCGTCCGGCTGTTCTTCGAGGTGCACGCCGATGGCCTGGTCCACCCCGAGAACTACCCCGGCCAGGCCGAGGCGATCACGGACTGGTTCGACACTCTCGGCGCCACCTTCCGGGACGTCTCCACCGGCCCTGACGACACCGTCACGCCCACGTTGGTCATGGCCGTCATCCGGGGTCTGCTGTTCGACCTCACGACCACCGGCGACCGCCGGCGCACCGACCGTGCGCTGGACCGCTTCGCTGAACTCCTCGGGCGGTGAACACGCGAGAGCGGTGAACGTGCGAGAGGCGTGACGGACGGGGCTGCGTGCGGTGACGGTGACGGTGACGGTGACGTCAGCGAGGCCGAGGAAGGCACCCGTGACGGTCCTGCCCCGCGCCGTATCCGGCAGCCGCCATGGCGATGCCGAGGACGGCCGGGACCGTGAGCGGAAGCGTCCAGTTGCCCGTGGTGTCGTGCAGGATCCCGAGGAGGAGGGGCCCGGCCGCCGCCACGAGGTAGCCGATGGACTGCGTCTTGCCGGCCGACGCGGCGGCTTCGCCGGAGCTGCCGGCGCGTTCGCTCCGGAAGGTCAGCGCGAGGACGAGGCACGCGCCGCCGCCCAGCCCGAGCAGGGTGCACGCCACGACGGACAGCGCGGGGGCGGACACCAGCACGGTGAAGCCACCGGCGGGAACGGCCGTGGCCGTTCCCGCCAGCGGGTGCGGAGGTGGGTGCGGAGGAGGAGGGCGGACCGGCTACAGCAGGTGCTGCGCCCGGAGGTCTGCCACGTACTTGGTGATCAGGTCCTGCGACAGGTGCGGGATGTCGTTCTCCTCGTTGAGGGCGGCGGCCCGGACCGCCGCGCGGAACCGGTCCGCCGGCAGGGCGGATCCGGGCAGCGGCTCCGACGGCGTGGAGAAGGCGTGCAGCAGGGGGAGCAGCGAGTGCTGCCGCTGGCGGTCGGGCAGAGCGCGCATGGAGCTCTCGAAGCGGTCGAGCCACTCGTCGTAGTCGTCGATGCGCGTCAGGGGGTGTCCGGCCGCCACCAGCCAGTCGACGAAGGTGTCGAGGGAGATTCCGTCCTCGTGCGGGTTCACGATGTTGAAGGTCCGGTACCCCTCCCGGGTGTCGTCGCCCAGCGCGGCGACGGCCTGCGCGGTGAAGTCCACGGGCAGCGCGTCGTAGTGCCCGTCGACGTCACCGGTGCCCCGGGCGTAGAAGCTGCCGGGGGCGATGCCGGTCGCCAGCAGGCTCAGCAGGAGGCGGGTGAACACGTCCGGGACGTTCAGCTGCCCCCGGTAGCGCGGGTGGGCGAGGATCAGGTTCGAGCGGAACACGGCGACCGGGAGGCCGAACGTGTCGTGCGCCTCGCGCAGCAGCACCTCGCCCGCCCACTTGCTGGCCGCGTAGCCGTTCGCGTAGCCGCTGCCGAGGTCGCGCGTCCCGCAGGCCGTGCGGATGTCCGCGTCCTCGTCGGCCGCGGCCTCGGAATCGAAGACGACGGCGACCGTCGACAGGTAGGTGAACTGTTTGGCCCTGGAGGTGACCGCGAGCCTGATCAGTTCGGCCGTGCCCAGCACGTTGGGGCCGAACAACTGGTCGTAGGGCAGGACGTGGTTGACGAGTGCCGCCGGGTGGACGATCAGGTCCACGGTGTCGGCCAGCCGCTGCCAGGTCTCCCGGTCGAGCCCGAGGTCGCTCTCCCCGACGTCGCCGGCGACCACCTCCAGGTGCTCGGCGGCCAGGCCGTGGTAGCGCCGGAGGAGCTCCGGGTCGCCGCTGTCGAAGGCCGCGTCGAGCCGCGCCCGGGCCGACTCGTCGGTGGCGCCGCGGACCACGCAGACCAGTGTGCCGCCGCGCTGCGCGACGCGCTCCAGCCATTCGAGGCACAGGAAGCGGCCCAGGTAGCCGTTGGCGCCGGTCAGCAGGACGGTCCGCGTCTCGGGCAGCGGGCCCCTCGGCCTGCCGGTCCGCGTCGGGGTCCCCGTGTCGAGGAACGCGTCCAGTGTCAGGTCGCCCGCCACGAGCCGCGTCGCGCCCGGTCCGTGGACCTGGTCGGCGGTCGGGCGCCGGTCGCCCGACGCGAGGGCGTTCTCGATGTGGTCGGCCACCCGCTGGAGCGTGTTGACCGGGTTGATGACGACGTCGACGGGGACGTCGACGCGATAGACCTCCTTGAGCAGTTGGGAGAACGACAGCGCGGAGAGGCTGTCGCCGCCGAGTTCGAGGAAGCGCGTCCCGGGGTGGACGTCGTCCTGCCGGTGTCCGAGCAGCGCGCGGGCGGCCTGGCACACGGTCTCCGGTACGGGCCGGGACGGGCCGACCTGGCGCAGTGCCCGGAGTTCGTCGCTCTCGCGCTCGGTCAGCTCGGCGTACAGGGCTTCGAGGCGCTCGCCGTAGCGCTTCGCCAGCGCGGGGCGCAGCAGCTTGCGCACGCCGGAGAGCAACCCGTTCTGCTGGCTGAACGGCTCGGTCTCGATGAGGAAGTCCCGTGGGATCTCGTACGAGTTGAGGCCCGCCTCGGTGGCGAGGCGGTGTAGGGACTCGCGCAGGAGCGACCTGAGACGCGGACCGTCCTCGGCGGCGAGGTCGAGCGCCTCCTGGGTGGGCACGATGACCGCGAGCAGGTAGGCGCGAGCGCTGTTGCCGTACACGAAGACCTGCCGGACGAGCGGACTGTCGGTGAAGAGGGCTTCCAGCCGGGAGGTGGCCACGAACTCGCCCTGCGACAGTTTGAGGACGTTGGAGCGGCGGTCGACGTAGACGAACTCGTCGGGGCCGGTGAGGGCCACGATGTCGCCCGTGCGGTAGAAGCCGTCCTCGTCGAAGACCTGGGCGGTGGCGTCCGGCTGCTGGAAGTAGCCGGGAACGAGGCGTTCCGACTTGACCAGGAGTTCGCCCCTGGGGTGCGGGGAATCGGTGCGGAAGTACCCCAGCTCGGGCACGTCCGCCAGCCGGTGGTCGGTCACCGGCGGGCGCAGCACCCGGCCGTCGAGCGAGACCAGCCCGGCTTCCGTCGACCCGTAGCCGTTGAACACCCTGATCTGCAGGCAGCTCTCCAGGAACGCCGCCAGCTCCGCGCTCATCGGGGCCGAGCCGTAGGTGGCCCACAGGAGGCGGCCGCCCAGGGTCTTCTCCCGCAGCTCCTCCTTCGCGCGGTCCGCCTGCCCGGCGGTGTCGCCCCCGACCTCGTCCGGCTCGTTCCGGCGGGCCGACTCGCTCCGGTAGCGCTGGAAGAGCATGTCGCAGATGCGGGGCACCAGGATGAACTCGGTGGGCCGGACCAGGGAGAGGTCCACGAAGAGGGTCGACAGGTCGCTCGACGCCACGAAGTGGGCGGTGCCCCCCTTGGCGAGCGTGCCGAACAGCACGCCCCGTCCCATCATGTGGCTCAGGGGCAGGTAGTTGAGCACGATGGACGGCTGCGTCCCCTGGCCGGGCACGAAGTCGATCCAGAAGTTCTTGACGAGACGCTCGGTGTACACGGCGCCCTTGGGGGTGCCAGTGCTCCCCGAGGTGTAGATCAGCGCGCTGAGCGTGTCGGCCGTCGAGCCCTCGGGGACCCGGGGGAGCGGTGGCAGGCTCCTGCCCCGCTCGATGACCGAGGCCAGCGTGTCCAGGGTGACGCCCCGGCCCTGGGTCGCCAGCCGTCCGCGCGCGGCGTCCAGCGCCTCCTGGTGGTCGGTGACCTCCGGGCGGTGGCCGAGCACGACGATCCTGCCCAGTGACGGGGCGTCCGCCGCGATCTGGAGCGCGACGTCCAGGTGCGCCACGTCCACCGCCAGCAGGCGTGGTCCGGTCTGCGCGACGACGGGGGCCAGGTGTTCCGCCGAGGCGCCGGCCTGGAGGGGGACGCTCACCGCGCCGGAGCGGACGCAGGCCAGATCCAGCACGGCGTACTCGGGGCTGGTGGAGCCGAGGACGGCGACGAAGTCGCCCGGGCCCACGGCGTGGTCGGGGTGGTGGCGCCACTCGGAGGCCACCGCGCCGACGCGTTCCCACAGTTCGCCGTAGGTGACGGTGTCGAACCGGTCCAGGAGGCGCAGGGTGGTGCGGCCGGTGTCCGGGTCGGTCACCGGCTCGGCGGCGCGCTCGCCCAGGGCGGGGCGGTCCGCGTACCCTTCCATCACCGTGGCCACGAGGTCGGCGAGCGGGAGGCCCGGCCGCCGGATCGCCTCGCTGACGGCGTCCAGGGGTGCGGCGGCACGGAACTGCGGATCCGTCGCGTACAGGTGGGCGGTGCGCTGGGCGGTGCGTGCGTCGAGGTCGTCGGCCGGGGGCGGTAAGACGGACATCGGTGTTCTCCTCTACGGCCTCGAAGGCCTGTGCAAGGGGTTGGCGGTCTTCATTTTTCGCCGAAGGCCCGTTCGGTGGAAGTGAGTTGAGCGCTCGTCGGCGTGCGGGGACTCCGTACGTGGCGGTCCTGCCCCGCACCGTATCCGGCGCCCGCCATGGCGGTGCCGAGGACAGCTACGGCTCATCGCTCCTCCGTCGCGGCTGGTGCCTGGACCCCGTGGTCGTGGGTGAGCCGGACGATCGCCGCCGCCGCGGTGCGGGCGCCGTTCTCGTCCTGGGCCTCGATCGCGTCGACGAGTCGCCGGTGCAGGTCGGCGTGCTCCTCGGCGGCGGTGGCGTCCCAGGGCAGGCCTCCCAGGGCGGAGGTGAGGGCCGTGCCGAGGTAGTCGTAGACCTCGATCAGGAGGTCGTTCCCGCTCGCCCGGACGACGGCCCGGTGGAACAGCGCGTCGACACTCATGGCCGCGGACCTGTCCTCGCCGGCGCAGGCCGCGTCGGCGTCGGTCAGCAGCTCCCTGAGCTGGTGCAGCTGGTCCTCGCTGCGCCGCAGGGCGGCGGCCCCCGAGGCGTACTCCTCGAGGACGGTGCGCAGTTCGAGGACGTTGTCCCGCCGGGCGGAACTCGCCCGCCGCACCATGACCGACTGGAGCTCGCTCGACGCGCGGACGTAGGTGCCGTCCCCGGCCCGGGGTTCCAGCAGGCCGAGGTGCACGAGCGCGCCGATCGCCTCGCGCAGCGTGCTGCGTCCGACCCCGAGCTCCTCGACGAGGACCTGCTCCGGCGGGATCCGCGTCCCCACCGGCCAGCCGCCCGCCTCGATGTGCGAGCGGAGGCTGTCCACGAGCTGCGCGGACAGGCTTGCCGTCCTGCGCGGTGTACTGATGCGGTTCATGGAGGCAGCCTATACAAACATCAGACATTTGAACATCGCATGTTTCTGGGCCTGGCCGCCCCGGTTCCAGCCGCCCGGCCCGCGATACGCCACCGGCGGGAACGGCCGTGGCCGTTCCCGCCGGTGGCAGGGGAGTCGGGCGTGCTTACGCGTCGACCTTCTCCGGCTTCTCCGGCTTCTCCGGAGCGGGCGCCTCGACCGCAGTGACCGGGGTGGCCGCGCTGGTCGGGGCGTCCAGGCCCCGCAGCAGCCGCCAGGCCATCGCGGCCGCGCCGATCAGCAGGACGGCGGCCAGCAGGCCGGCACTGTTCATGCCGTGCGTGAAGGACTCCCGGGCGCTCGCCAGCAGCGGCTCCGCGACGCCCTGCGGCAGTCCGTGCGCCGTCTCGACAGCCGCGCCCAGCGACTCGCCGGCCCGCGCCGCGGCCGCCGGGTCCGTCCCGGCCGGGACGACGAGCCCGCCGGCGTAGATCGAGCCGACCACCGAGCCGACCAGCGCGATGCCGAGTGCGGTGCCCAGCTCGTACGCGGTCTCCGAGACCGCCGAGGCCGCGCCGGCCTTGTCGGCGGGTGAGGCGCTCAGCACCAGGTCGGCGCCGAGCGTGTAGACCACGCCCTCCGCCGTCCCGACCAGCAGGAAGGAGGTGGCCAGCAACAGGTAGGTGGTGTCCTGCTGGAGCCAGCCGAGCACGCCCACGCCGAGGCCCATGGCGAGCAGGCAGCCGGTCAGCGCCGCCCGGGCGCCGGTGCGCCGCACCAGCCGGGCCGTCAGCAGACCGCCGACGACGGCGCCGACGAAGGCCGGCAGCTCGGCCAGGCCGGCCCGCAGCGGCTCGTAGCCGCGGACCAGCTGGAGGTACTGCGAGGTCACGAAGACCACCCCGGACAGGCCGATCAGGGCGATCAGCGAGGCCAGCACGGCGGCGGTGAACCGCCGGTCGCGGAACAGCCGCACGTCCAGCAGCGGGGTCTCCAGCCGCAGCTGGCGGCGGACGAAGACGGTCAGCGCGGTGACGCCCAGCACGAAGGCGACCGGGACGTCCCAGCGCGCCACGCCGTGCGCGGCGGCCTCCTTGATCGCGTAGACCGTGCCGATCACCCCGGCCATCGACAGGGCGACGCTCAGCACGTCCCAGCGGCCCGGGTTCGGGTCCTTGGACTCCGGCAGCAGCCAGGCGCCGAGCACCAGCAGCAGGAGCAGGATCGGGATGTTCAGCAGGAACACCGAACCCCACCAGAAGTGCTCCAGCAGCACCCCGCCGACCACCGGCCCGAGCGCGGCGCCGGCGGTGGCGGCCGCGCCCCAGATGCCGATCGCGGTGGCCCGCTCCCGGTCGTCCGGGAAGAGGCCGCGGATCAGCGACAGGGTCGAGGGCATGATCGTCGCGCCGGCGACGCCGAGCAGCGCGCGGGCCAGGATCAGCCAGCCGGCGCTGGGCGCGTAGGCGGCGAGCAGCGAGGCCGCGCCGAAGGCGGCCGCGCCGATCAGCAGCAGCTTCTTGCGGCCGATCCGGTCGCTGAGCGAGCCCATGCTGACCAGCAGGCCGGCCAGGACGAACGAGTAGGAGTCGCCGATCCAGAGCAGCTGGGTGCCGCTGGGCTCCAGCGTCTCGCTGATGGAGGGGATGGCGAGGGAGAGGACGGTCGCGTCGAGGGCGACCACGGTGACGGCCAGGACGAGGACGGCGAGGCCGGTCCAGCGCTGACGGGGGCTGGCAGAAACGGTACTGCTCATGCGCCCGCCTCGCTTCGCTCGGCAGGCGCTTCGCGCAATGCGCACCCGCTGATGATTCGTTCGCTTCGCTTGCTCATGGGATATCGGTTTCCGGTGTGCGGGCCGAAGGTGCTGTGGGCGGGGGAGTGGCGGCGTCCGGTCGGCGCAGCGCGCCGCCGAGGAACAGCTCGGCGAGCGAGAAGGCGGCGTCGCGCGGGGCGAGGCGGCCGTCCTGGATGGCCCAGCCGACGCCGGCCACCAGGTCGAAGAAGGCCTCGCTCAGCCAGGCGGCGCTCAGCTCGATGCGGAACGTGCCCTGCTGCTGGCCGCGCAGGAAGAGCGCGTGCAGTCGAACGATCTGGAGTTCCCAGAGGTCGTTGACGCTGTCGTCGTCGTAGAGCTGGTTCTCGCCGGCCAGGAAGGCGCAGAGCGTGGCGTCCGGGACGGCGGCGTCGACCAGGCGGCGCAGCGCGGCCTCGGCGTCGCCGTCCTCGACGGCGGCGGTGTCCAGGGCGGCGGCGAACCGGCGCAGGCCGAGCAGGCCGACCTCGCGGATCAGGGCCTCGCGCCCGGGGAAGAGCCGGTGCAGGGTGGCGCGGCTGATCCCGGCGGCGCGCGCGATCTCGTCCAGGTGGGCGGTCGGGCGGCGGGAGAGCACGCCGACGGCGGCTTCCAGGACGGTGTCGCGATCGGTGGCCATGAATCGAGTGTAGGTCATGTGAGACATGGATGTCTCAAAATTATGGTGGGGGTCTCGAATGAGGCGTTGATCGTCACAGCCGGGACAGCAAAAACCGGGAACGGCGGGTGCCGTCCCCGGTCGGGGTGCCGCTGTCGTGCGGCCGGTTCAACTCGGTCGGTTCAGCCCGGTCGGGCCGTGCGCCGCCCGGATCAGCTCTGGTTGTAGAACCCGGTCTCGTCGAGCGGGCGGTCGATCACCATGACCTCGACGTCGGCCGGGGTGAGCAGGAACACCCGGCGGGCGATCCGCTCGATGCCGCCCTGGGTGCCGAAGATCAGCCCGGAGGCGAAGTCCACCATCCGCTTGGCCTCGGCTTCGTTCATCTCGGTGAGGTCCATGACCACCGGGATGCTCGCCCGGATGTGCTCGCCCACCGTGCGGGCCGCCTCGAAACCGGTCGGCCGCAAGGAGACGATCTTCGCGGGCGCGGGGGCGGCCGGCATCGTCTCCTGATCGACCCACTCGTCCTCGTACACCGCGGCCGGGTAGTTTCCCGAGGGCATCAGCCACCCGTTGTGGTGCTCGTCGCGAAGTGCTCCCATGCCGCGCCTCCCTGCCTCGTCCCGTCCTGGTCCCCCGGGGTCGCGTGTCCTTTTTGACACGTCATCCACTCGTCGGAACTGTCCGAGTATCGCACTGTTCACCGGTCCCGTGCCCGCTCGCGGCCCCCGTACGAGTCGCGCCGCGACGGAAACCCGGGCGAACCCGGGCAACATCAGCGACGCGGCGGTGAGCCGTACGGTTGCGCGCGTAGACCATATCGGTCGTGGTCACCGAGCAATTGACCTTCTGTCAACAATGCGGAAACGATTTCACTCGCCGGTAGTGCCGTCCACCAGTTCGCGCAGAAGATCGGCGTGGCCGTTGTGCCGCGCGTACTCCTCGACCATGTGGACCAGGATCCAGCGCAGCGTCACCTCCTCGCCGCGGCGCAGCCGCTTGCCGACGGTGTCCAGCGACAGGCCGGCGCTCGCGCGGCGGGCGGTCTCGACCTCGGCGCGCCAGGTGGCGAAGTCCGCCGCGACGTCGGCGGTGTCCACGCCGTTGAAGTCGCCGTCCTCGTCGGCCTCGGTCCAGTAGTGGTTCTCGGTGTACTCGTCGCCGCGCAGGATGCTCTGGAACCAGTACTGCTCCACCTCGGCCATGTGCCGGACGAGGCCGAGCAGCGAGAGGGTGGACGGCGGGGCGGAGCGCAGCCGCAGCTGGTCGTCGGTCAGGCCCTCGCACTTGAGCGCGAGGGTGCTGCGGTGGTAGTCGAGCCAGGCGGTGAGCATGGCGGTCTCGTCGGCCGCCATCGGCGGGTCGACCCGCGGGGAGGGTTCGGTCATGCCGGTCATCCTGACGCCCGACGGCGGGTGGGCGCGAGCGAATTGTCGAGCGCCCCCCGAGTGCCTCGGAATCTCGGCCGGTCAGGCGGTCAGGCGGTCAGGCGGTCAGGCGCTCAGGCGGCCGGTGTGCGGCGCCGGGCGACCGCGGCCCGCCACAGCCCGACCACACTGCCCAGCACGAGCAGCACGATCATCCCGGCCGACACCAGGAAGGCCGCCGAGCCCGGCTCGCCCGCGCTGGCCGCCGCCGTCACGTACACCGCGGTGGTCGGCACCACGCCGATCGCGGTGGCGAACAGGAAGGGCGCGAAGCGGACCCCAGAGAAGGCCGCGCCGTAGTTGGCCGCCTGGAACGGCATGCCCGGCAGCAGCCGCAGCACCAGCACGCTGCGGAAGCCCTGCTCGGTGAAGCGCCGGTCCAGCGTGCCGAGCACCCGCCCGCGCAGGTACGGCCGCAGCGCCTCGCGCCCGAGGCCCCGGCCGAGCCCGAAGGCCATGGCCGCGCCCAGCGTGGTGCCGAGCACCGACAGCAGCACGCCCTGCTGGATGCCCAGCAGCAGCCCGGCGGCGGCGTTCAGTGCCGGCCGGGGGACGAAGGCGAGCGTGCCGACCGCGTACACGGTGGCGAACAGCGGCGCGAACCAGTACCCGGGCATCCGGTCGGCGAGGCCGCCGTTCAGCAGCGCCGTCGGGCTCCACAGCAGCAGCGACCCGGCCGCGGCGCCGAGCAGCACCACCAGCAGCGCGAACCGCCACCACGGCGAACGCGGCACGGGGCCGGACGGCGGCAGCTCGACGGCGGGCGGGGGCGTTGCGGGTGCGGGCAGGGGCGAGACGGGTGCGGGCACCGGCCGAGCCTAACCGGTGCCCGGTCGCGACCGTCGAGGGCGGTCGCGGTCAGCTGTACGGGGGCTTTTCCGGGTTGTAGTGCCAGAACTGGTTGTCGCCGCTGTGGAACTCCCACTGGATCACCGGGGTGCCGTCGGTCAGCGCGCCGCCCGAGACGTCCAGGACGAGGCCGCTGTAGCCGTTCACGATCCGGCGGGGCGTTCCGGGGTGGCTGGCCGGGGGGTCGCTCCAGCTCTGGTTGGCGCCGCCGTCGCAGGTCCACTGGTCGGCCTGGGTGCCCCAGGTGGTGCTGAAGGCCGGGATGTCCAGGCACTTGCCGCTGTTCAGGTTCACCCAGCCGCGGGCGCTCTGGGTCCACTGCTGGTTGGCGCCGCCGGTACAGGTCCAGATCCGGACCGGGGCGCCGTCGTCGGTGCGCCAGTCGGCGACCTCCAGGCACAGGTCGTTCGGGCCCGCGTACATGCCGGTGCGGATCTCGGCGGGCCCGAAGTCGGCGGCGGGGGTGGTCGTGGGGGTGGCCGCGGGGGCCGGCGGGGCGGTGAGCGCCACCGCGGCGGCGGCGAGGGCGGCCGTGGCGGCGGCGAGCCGCGCACGACGGGACAGGCGGGCCAGCCGGGAAATGCGGGACGGGTGGGACAGGCGGGACATCAGAGCGTCCTCCGGGGGGTCGCGGATGCGGAGCGGTCGGCGAGGAATCCCAGCAGACGTCGCCAGGAGTCCCGGGCCGCGTCCGAATATTCGACGGCGGAGAGCTCGAAGAAGTTGTGCGGCGCGCCCGGGTAGGTGACGAACTCGTGCGGGTTGCCGGCGGCGGTCAGGGCCGCGTCGAAGGCGTCGACGGCGGTGGGCGGGATGTGCTCGTCCGCGCCGCCCCAGAAGGCGAGGATCGGCGCGCTGAGGTCGGCCGCGAGCTGAGTGGGCCCCGGGGAGCCGTTGATCGCGTCGGGGTATCCGTAGAAGCCGACCGCGCCGGCCAGCCCGAACCAGGGCGCGGCGGCGCGGAAGGCCTGCCGGCCGCCGAAGCAGAAGCCGAGCGCGACCACCTCGGCCGGCCCGCTTGCGCGCAGCCGGGCGAGGCCGGCGGCGAGGTCGGCGTCCAGGCCTTCGGGGGTGAGGGCGAGCAGGTGGCGGAGCAGGCCGGGCAGGTCGCCGAATTCCTTCGGGCGGCTTTCCGGATCGGCTCCGGCGGTGCGGCCGTAATAGTCGACGACGAGCGCGGGGTGGCCCTGTTCGGCGAGCCGGGCGGCGGTCTGCCGGTAGAAGCCGGAAAGGCCCTTGTTGTCCGGCAGGACGAGGACGCCGACGCCGGTGGCCACCTCGGGGCGGGCCAGGAAGGCGGCGAACTCGGTGCCGTCCGCCGAGGTCAGGGTGAGCGCCGCAGCCTCGGCCAGGGGCCAGAGCGCGGGGGTGACGGCGGGCGGGGCGGCGTCGGGGTCGTAGCACACGGGGTTCACCTCACGGATCGCGAAACCGCCGGGCGCGGAATGCGCCCGGCGGTCGGCGATATTAGCGAGGAATTCCCCGGAATTCTCTAGATCATATCGCAGAGAGATCTTTTTTCGAAGTGCTTTCCGGTGACGTTGCGGTCACATTTTCGGCGCCGGATCCGGGGGAATTCCGTTCGGCCCGGCGCAGCGCCCCGGCGCTCAGCAGCAGAGCGAAGGCGAGCGCGGTGACCAGGCCGAAGGAGACGGTCAGCGAGGTCGCCTGGGCGAGGGCGCCGATGATCGCGGGCGCGACCAGGCCGGAGGTGTAGGTGACGGTGGCGACGCCCGCGATGGCCTGGCTGGGGTTGCTGCCGATCCGCCCGGCCGCCGCGAAGGCCAGCGGGACGGTGACCGCGATGCCGATGCCGATCAGGGCGAAGCCCGGGATGGCGAGCGCCGGACTGTCGGCGGCCACCACCAGCAGGCCGCCGACGGTGGCGACGGCGCCGCCGAGACGGGTGGTGCGCACGGCGCCGAGCCGGCGGACCACCGCGTCCCCGCACAGGCGGCTGACGGCCATGGTGAGCGAGAAGGCGGTGTAGGAGGCGGCCGCGACGGTGGCAGAGGCGCCGGTGACGTCCCGCAGGTAGACGCCGCTCCAGTCCATCGAGGCGCCTTCGGCGAAGACGGCGCAGAAGCCGACCAGTCCGATCACCAGCGAGCTGCGCGGCGGCAGTGCGAACCGCGGCGGCTCCTCCGCCCCCTCCGGCGCCCGCAGGTCGGGCAGGTTCCGGCAGACGGGCTGCGCGAGGACGAGCAGCACGAGCGCGGTGACGGCCAGCTGGAGCCGGGCGTCGAGGTCGAGGTGGGCGGCCAGGATGCCGAAGCCGGAGGCCAGCAGCCCGCCCGCGCTCCACATCCCGTGCAGTCCGGACATGATCGAGCGGCCGAGCCGCTGTTCGATCTCCACGCCCTGCGCGTTCATCGCGACGTCCGCCATCCCGGCCGAGGCGCCGTACGCGAGCAGCGCCACGCACAGCACCGGCAGCGAGGGGGCGAGCGCGGGCAGGGCGAGGGCCAGGCACCAGAGCGAGATCAGTCCGCGGACCGCCGCCCGCCCGCCGTAGCGGTGGACGAACCGGCCGGCCAGCGGCATCGCGAGGGAGGAGCCGATGGCGGGCATCACCAGGGCCAGGCCGAGCTGGCCGGGGGAGAGGTCGAGGCGGTCCTGGATCCACGGGATGCGGGTGACGAAACTGCCGCTGACGGCGCCGTGCACGCCGAAGACCAGGGCGATGCCGGCCCTGGCCCGGCGTGGGGAGGCCAGCGGCTCCAGTGAGTGTGCGGTCGTGCTCATCCGGCGTTCCCTCCCGGGTCGCGCAGGTGGGGCGGCGCGACGGTGCCCTGTGTGGGTGGTTGACGTGCTGGTGGGTGGTCTGACGTGCCTGAGGGTGGTCTACGTGCAGGCCGTTCGGTCCGCGCGGCGGCGACGGCCGTCCGGCGGATGGTTCGATAAAATTATCAGGAAGGGACCCTGATAGAAACACTCTGGAAGGATGAGCCGCCATGACCACCGCGCGCACGGCCACGCCGAGCACCGCCCGGGCGATCAACGACCGGCTGGCCCTCAACCTGCTCCTCGAACAGGGCCCCCTGACCGCGACCGAGCTGCGCGACCTCACCGGCCTCTCCCGGCCGACCGTCGCCGACCTGCTCGACCGCCTCCAGCGCACCGGCCTGGTCGCCGTCGTCGGCGAACGGGGCGAACAGCGGCGCGGCCCCAACGCCCGGCTCTACGCACTGGTCGCCTCCCGCGCCCACCTCGCCGCCTTCGACGTGCGCTCCGGCGGCGTCAGCCTGGTCGTCGCCGACCTCGCCGGGCGCACCCTCGCCAGCGCCGAGGTCCCGGTGCACGGCGACGGGACGCCCGACACCGCCGGGCACCTGGTGCGCACCCTGCTGGACACTGCGCGCGGCGTCGGCGTCGAACGGCTGCACACCGTCGCCGTCGGCGCCCCCGGGCTGGTCGACCCCGCCACCGGGCGCCTCAACAGCACCGGGAAGCTCCCCGCCTGGCACGCCGAACTGCTCGCCGAACTGCGCGGGCTGCCCGGCACCGAGGTGATCCTGGAGAACGAGGTCAACCTGGCCGGCCGGGCCGAGTACCGGATCGGCGCCGCCCGCGACCGCGACACCTTCGTGCTGCTCTGGCTCGGCCACGGCGTCGGCGCCGCCGTCGTCCTGGACGGCCGGCTGCGCCGGGGCTTCTCCGGCGGCACCGGCGAGATCGGCTTCCTGCCCGTCCCCGGCACCGGCGGCCTGCCCAGCGCCACCGGCTGCGACGGCGGCTTCCACAGCCTGGCCGGCAGCGCCGCCGTCTGCGAGCTCGCCCGCGCCCACGGACTGCCCGCCGGCGCGGCCGGGGACGCCCCCGCCGCCGAGGCGGCCGTCCGCGCCGCGCTGGACGCACTCGGCCCGGACGGGCCCGGCGGGCCGTTCCTGGACGAGCTGGCCGCGCGGATCGCGGTCGGCGCCGCCAGCATCTGCGTGGTCCTCGACCCGGGCTGCGTGGTGCTCGGCGGCGAGCTCGGCCGGGCCGGCGGCGCCGAACTGGCCGGCCGGGTCGAACGGCGGCTGGCCGAGCTGTCCCCGCTGCGCACCGAGGTCCGGCCCGGCACGGCGGGCGGCGGCGCGGTGCTGGCCGGGGCCGTCCTCACCGCCGGGGACGCGGTGCGCCGCGACCTCTTCGGCGAGTCCTGACCCGCCTCGCTTGGCGGCCCCGGCCGCCGGTACGGCAGGATGACGGCGACGGCCCGCCGCGCGTGCGGCGTCCCCGTTCCCGTCCCACGTTCCCCGAGTCAGTCCCCGGGGCAGTCCCCGAGTCAGTGTCAGGAGTCGCACATGGGCCAGTCCGAGGCGCCGGTCAACCCGTACCGCATCGGCGAAGCCGCGGCGCTGCTCGGGGTCAGTGCCGACACCATGCGGCGCTGGGTGGACGCGGGGCGGGTCGCGGCCGAGCGGGACGAGCACGGCCACCGGATCATCCCCGGCGTCGACCTCGCCGCCTTCGCCCGTGAGCTGGCCCGCCCGGAGAACGCCGAGGCCGAGGGCCGTCCGTCCTCGGCCCGCAACCGCTTCCCCGGGATCGTCACCCACGTGGTGCTCGGCGACGTCGCGGCCCAGGTGGAGGTCCAGGCAGGGCCCTTCCGGGTGGTGTCGCTGATCAGCCGGGAGTCGGCGGAGGAGCTGAACCTCGTCCCCGGCGCCCCCGCCACCGCGGTCATCAAGTCCACCAATGTGATGATCGAGCGGCGTTAGGTCCGGCCTGACCCGCACGGCACGCCCCACGGCACGCTCCACCGGGTGCCGCGCGCCGACGGCGCGTCGAGCCCCGCCCGAACCGGTTCCGAACGAGAGGCCCCGCCCGGGATGTCCCACCCGCATCTGCCGACCACCCAGAGCGCCGTCCGCGCGGTCGGGGAACCGGCCACCGACCGCCGCCGGGTGCTCGCCGTCGCGCACCGCGGCGACCCGTACCGCCACCGCGAGAACACCCTGCCCTCCGTCGAGTCAGCGCTCGCCGCCGGTGCCGACGCCGTCGAGGTGGACGTCCAGCTCACCCGCGACCGGGTGCCCGTCCTGCTGCACGACCGCACCCTGGAGCGCCTCTGGGGCGACCCGCGGTCGATCGGCCGGGTCACCACCGCGCAGCTCGACGAACTGCGCCGGGGGCCGCTCGCCGTCCCGACCCTCGCCGAGACGATCAAGGTCGTCGCTGCCGCCGGAGGCCCCCGGCTGCTCATCGACCTCGACGACCCCGGCCCCGTCGCCGCCACCTGGTCCGTCGTCAGCGACCTCGACGCCGAGGGGCTGGTCTCCTTCTGCGGCCCCGCCACCGCCATGCTCGCCGTCCGCGCGCTGGCGCCCGGCGCCGAGATCGCCCTCACCTGGAAGGAGCCCCGGCTGCCCGTCCGCGCCCTGCTCGACGACCTGCGCCCGCGCTACCTCAACCCGCCGTTCGGCCTGGTCACCCCCGAGTTCACCGCCGCCGCCGCGGACGCCGGGCTCGCCGTCTCCACCTGGACCGCCGACCTGCGCCGCACCATGCGCCGGCTGCGCGACAGCGGGGTCGCCTCCATCACCAGCAACCGGATCGGCGTGCTGCGCGCCGTCCTGGACGGCCGCCGCTGAGCGTGCCGACCGGCTGGACGGGGGCGACCGCTCCGGGTGGACGGGGCGGCCGCTTCGAGGCGAACTGAGGTCCGGCACTCGAATGTGTCCGCCAGGGCGCTTCGTCCGATGAGGTGAGCTCCACCGGCTGCTCTGTACGCGACGGACGGGGGCGGATTGAATCGGCTCCACCCTTGATCGGCCGGACGGCGGCGTGGCGGGTTCGCCGGGCAGCCCGGCGGCACGGGCACGCTGACGGATCGTCCGCCGGGACGGGGCGATTCGGACTCGTCGACGAGCCAGGCGGAGGTGGCCGTGCCCGAGGAGCACCCGGCCGGGGAGGGCCCGGCGGTGGAACCCCGGTTCGTGGGCGGGGCCGCGCCGGACCCCCGCAGGCCGTACCTGATGCTGCCGCCGGTGGTCCGGCAGGCGGCCGCCTGGTCGGCGGCGGTGATCCTGCTGCTCGCCCTCGCCTCGCTGCTGGTCTTCGCGCTGGTCGAGCTGCGGGCCGCGACCGTGCCGGTGGTGCTGGCGCTGCTGGGGGCCTCGCTGCTCTACCCGGCGGTGCCGTGGATGGTCCGGCGGGGCGTGAGTCGGGGGCTGGCCGCCGGGCTCACCTGCGTGCTGCTGGTCGCGGCCGTCTGCGGGGTGATCGCGCTGCTGGTCAACGCGCTGGTGCACAGCGCCCCGCAGATCGCCGAGTCCCTCCAGCAGGCGGGCAACCAGCTCGCCGCGTGGCTCGGCCCGACCGGGGAGAAGATCCGGCACGCGCTGGACAACGCCAAGGGGGAGACCAACTCGCTGGTCTCGACCGTCACCAACGGCGTGCTGTCCGGGCTGGGCCTGGCCACCCAGCTAATCGCCGGCGGCGTGCTGGCGCTCGCCCTGGTGTTCTTCTTCCTCCGCGACGGCCACCGCACCGGCGACACGATCCGCTCCTACCTGCCCGAGCGCAGCGCCGAGACCGTGATCGCCTGTGCCGAGCGGGCCTTCGACGCGATGGCCGGCTTCATGCGCGGCACCTCGCTGATCGCGCTGATCGACGCGACCTTCATCACCATCGGCCTGGTGGCGCTCGGCGTGCCCGGCGCGCCGGGGCTGGGCGCGCTGGTGTTCATGGGCGCCTACATCCCGTTCGTCGGGGCCTTCCTGTCCGGGGCGGTGTCCGTGCTGGTCGCGCTCGCCGACGGCGGGATCGGGACGGCGCTGTGGGCGCTCGGCGTGGTGATGGCGGTCCAGCTGTTCGAGGGCAACGTCCTCCAACCCCTCATCCAGAGCCGGACGGTGGAGCTGCACCCGGCCACCATCATGGTCGCGGTGGTGGCCGGCTCCGGGATCGCCGGCATCCTCGGGGCCCTGCTCGCCGTCCCGGTGTGCGCCGCCGGCGTGGGCATCGTCTCCGTCCTGCGCGGCGTCCCCGCCCCGCGGGCCGCCCGCCGCGCGGGGAACGGGGTGTAACCCGGTTGCCGGGGGAGGGGAGGGCGTGCGAGGATCGCTAATGCGACGGAAGTCGCAATAGCGAGGGCGGGGGTTTGCATGGCACGGATCGCGGAGCTGATCGAGGTCGCCGAGGAGGGGGCCGGACCGTACGGGGTCGCCGTGGGGCCGGACGGGGGCGTGTGGTTCACGCTGGTGCACGCCGGGGAGATCGGACGGCTGGCGGCGGACGGCACGGTCGAGCGGTACGGCCTCGGGGCGCCGGAGTGCGGGCCCGCGGTGCTCACCGTCGGCCCGGACGGCGCGCTCTGGTTCACCCGGATGCGCGACCACCGGATCGGGCGGATCGACACCGACGGGAAGGCGTGCTCCTTCGCCGTCCCGACGGCGGGCGCCGGGCCGTACGGGATCGCGGCGGGGCCCGACGGGGCGCTCTGGTTCACCGAGCTGAACGCCGACCGGATCGGGCGGATCACCGTCGAGGGCGAGGTGACGGAGTACCCGCTGCCGCGGGCCGGGGCCTTCCCGTCGCTCATCACGGCCGGCCCGGACGGCGCGCTCTGGTGCACGCTCAACCAGGCGGACGCCGTCGCCCGGATCACCGTCGGGGGCGAGGTGGCCGTCCACCCGCTGCCGACCGGCGGCACCGCCCCGGTCGGGATCACCGCCGGGGCGGACGGCGCGCTCTGGTACGTCGGCATCGGCGGCGGGCTGGTCGGCCGGATCACCGTGGACGGCGAGGTCACCGAGTACCCGCTGGCCGACCGGGCGGCCCGGCCGCACGCGATCACCTGCGGCCCGGACGGCCGGCTCTGGTTCACCGAGTGGGGCGCCGGCCGGATCGGGGTGCTCGGCCCGGACGGGCTGCTCGACGGCCACCAGCTGCCCGGCCCGGCCGCCGAGCCGCACGGCATCGCCGTCGGCCTGGACGGCGCGGTGTACGCGGCGCTGGAGCGCGGATCGATCGCGAGGTTGGCGCCGCGTCAGGGCTGACGGCGCAGCAGCTCCTCCAGGTCGGCCAGCAGGTCGAGGGCGGCGGCGCGGTCGGGTACCGCCGCCGGGGCCGGGGAACGCTCGGCGATGACCCGCAGGGCGGCGGCGGCCTGGCGGGCGAACAGGGCGAGCAGGTCCAGCTCGGGCAGGCTGGACCGGGCCTGCGGGGCCGGGTCCAGTACCTCCAGGACGCCCAGCACCCGGCTGCCGTGCGTCAGCGGCGCCGCCATCAGCGCGTTCGGGACGTACGCGGTGGACTCGGCGAAGGCCCGGTCGAAAGTGCGGTTCGCACCCAGGTCGTCGACCACCATCGGCTCGCCCGAGGCGGCGACCCAGCCCGCGATGCCGCTGCCCGCCGGGAAGCGGCGGCCCACCAGGGACTCCTCGCCGCGCCCCGAGACGGCCTGGAACACCAGTTCCCCGGCCGCCTCGTCGAGCAGGCAGACCGAGCCGGCCTCGGCGCCGAAGATCGCTCGGGCCACGTCCACCACGGACTGCAGCAGCTCGCGGGCCAGCGGGTCGACGGCGGGATCAGTGCTGAGGGTCATCGGGCGCCTCCGTGATGGGGGTGGACGGGGTGGGCTCGGTCGTCGAACTCCCGCCTGGGGGCCGGTGAGGACCGGCACCGGGGCCGACCTGGACGTTGGCTGCGGTGAGGTAGAGCGCGCTCTTCAGCTGGAAGGTCGTCAGCCTCGGGTGGCCGGACAGGATGCGGGCGCACAGCCCGGCGACGTACGGGGTGGCGAAGCTGTTGCCGGTGGTGCGGATGGTGGAGCCGCCGAGCCAGGGGACCCGGACGTTCTGGCCGGGGGCGAAGAACTCGACCGGCGGCGCCGGGTTGTACAGGTGCAGGGCCGGGTCGTCCTCCTGGTGGCTGCCGACCGAGATGACCGAGGAGAACCGCCAGGGGTAGCTCTCCACCGGGGTGTTGTGGGCGGAGGCGACGATCGCGGTGCGGGCGAAGAAGGCGTCGTCGGCGATCGCGTGCAGCTCCTCCAGGAAGCGGGTCCGGGTGGTGGAGAGGCTGAGGTTGACGACGTCGAAGCCCTGCTCGACGGCCCAGCGCAGCCCGGTGATCAGCATGTCGCCGGTGCCGGTGAAGCGTTCGCCGAGCACCCGGACGCTGTACAGCTCGCAGTCCGGGGCGGTGCGGCGGATGATGCCCGCGCAGGCGGTGCCGTGGCCGCAGGTGTCGCCGGTGCGGTCGGGGCGGACCACCAGCTCCCGGGTCGTCGGGTCCTTGACGACCACCCAGGAGCCGTTCAGCGGGCCGACCAGCGGGTGGTCCGGCTCGATGCCGGAGTCCACGACGCACACCCGCACGCCCTTGCCGGTGCCCCCGCCGCCGGTGCCCCCGCCGTCGAGGGCGCCGTCGGGGCCGGCGCTGCCGTGGGCGGTGGTGTCGGCGAGCACCGGCAGGTCCGCGGCGGTCCGGCCGCGCAGGCTCCAGGTGAGGCCGGCCGGGCCGCTCACCGGGCGCCCCCGAGCCGCTCGGCCCGGCGCACGCCCGGCAGGTGGCCCTTGGCGGCGAACCGGTCCCGGGCGGTGGCGGCCGCCACGGCGGCCTCGGCCCGCCGGTCGAGCAGCAGCAGCGCGTGGGCGCGGTCCAGCGCGGTGAGCGCCTGGAGCAGCAGCGACTCGGTGGCCTCGGCGGCCTGTGCGGCGGCCGCGGTCAGCTCCAGCGCCGGGTCGGCCTCGCCCCGGGAGGCGGCGAGCCGGCCGCGCAGCGCGTCCAGCTCGATCGCCAGCACCGGCGGCAGCGCGGCCGTGGCGTCGACGCCGTCCAGGTGGCGGGCGGCCGGGCCCGGGCGGTCGGTGTCCAGCAGGGCGCGGGCGGTGGTGAGGGCGAGCCGGGGCAGCGGGGCGGAGTTGCCCAGCCGGCGGGCGACCTCGGCGGCGTCGGCGAGCAGGTCCAGCGCCTGCGCGGTCTGGCCGGTGGCCGCCGCGGCCTGGGCGGTCAGGGCCGGCAGCGAGATCATCGCGTCGGCCAGCGACAGCTCGCCCGCCAGGCCGTTGGCCTCGGCCAGCAGCAGTTCGGCCTCGTCGGGCCGGTCGCGCAGGGCGAGCAGGACGGCCAGCGGGCCGTTGAGCGCGACCCGCACCGTCCGGTGGCCGGCGCCGTGCCCGGCCAGCAGGGCCCGCAGCCGGAAGACGGCGTTCGGGACGGGCTCGGGGCCCGCCAGCAGGGAGGCGGCCAGCGCGGCCAGCACGGCTGCCCGGTCCAGCTCGGCGTCGGTGCGGGCGGCGTGGTCGAGGGCGTCGTCCAGCAGCCGTTCCGCCTCGGTGTGCCGGCCCGCCAGCAGGTGCTCCTCGGCCAGGCGCAGCCCGGCCCGGGCCTGGCCGAGGTCGTCCCGCAGGTCGATGAAGAGCGGGAGGACGGCGCGGGCGGTGGCGGCGGGCTGCTCCGGGCCGGGCGGCAGACCGCGCGCGGCCAGCGCGAGCCGGGCGTGCGCGGCGTCCAGCGGATCGGCGGCCGAGTCGCGGACCTGCGCCAGGACGGGCAGGGCCTCGTCGGCCCGGCCGAGCGCCAGCCGGGCCTCGCCGAGGCGGCGCAGGGCCGGGCCGGCGGTGCGCTCGTTCGGGTAGTGCAGCCGGACGGCGCGCTCCAGCAGGTCGGTGGCGGCGGGCAGGTCGGCGTGGGCGAGCGCCTGGGCGCCGGCCACGCCGAGGGCGGCGGCCGCGCGGGTGCGCAGGGCGTCCGTCCGGGCGTCCAGCAGGCCGAGTTCGAGCCGGTAGCGGTGGGCGCGCTCCAGGTGGCCGCCGACGGCGGCGTCCCCGGCGGCGCGGACGGCCGGCAGGTCGGCGGCGCGTTCGTGGCGCTCGGCGCGGGCCCGCTTGGACATCGACTGGTAGACCGACTCCTGGACCAGGCCGCTGCTGAACCGGAAGCTGGTGCCGGCCGGTTCGACCAGGCGGCGCTCGGTCAACCGGGCCAGCGCGGCGTGCAGCCGAGGCGGGGTGTCGTCGCCCGCGGGCAGGCCGGGGAGGCCGTCGAACGGGCCGGTGAAGACGTCGTCCTCCGGGTCGGCGAAGGCGTCCTGGTCGGCGCCGCCGTGGGCGAGCTGGGCGAGTTCGGCGGCAGTGAAGGCGCGGCCGAGCACGGCGGCCAGGTCCAGGGTGGTGCGCTCGTCGCGCTCCAGGTCGTCGATCCGCGCGCTGAGCAGCGCCCGGCCGGTGGGCGGGAGTTCGTCGGCGAGCGCGGGGCCGTCCGCCTCGGTGAGGGCGGCCAGCAGCTCCTCCAGGTGCAGCGGGTTGCCCTCGGCCCGCTCCAGCAGCCGGGTCGGCACCGCGTCCTGGTGGGCACTCAGCTCCGTCAACTGAGCGGCCAGCAGCGCCGATTCGTCCCAGGACAGGCCGCCGACCGGCAGCCCCGGCAGCTCCGGGCGGGAGGCCGGCAGCTCCGGCCGGGCCAGGCACAGCAGCAGCACCGGGGCCTGGCCGAGGGCGGCGACCAGTCGCTCGACGGCGTCCAGCAGCACCGGGCCGGCCCACTGGCAGTCGTCCAGGACCAGCACGGCCGGGCGCTCGACGGTCCGCCCGCGCAGGATCGCGGCCAGCCGGTCCAGGGACTGTTCGGCGCTCACCCCGGGCGCGGTGGCCTGCGCCAGCCGGTCCAGCGCCTCGGCGGGCGCGGGCGTCCCCGGGCCACCGAGCAGGGCCCCGACGGCCTCCGCGAGCGGGGTCAGGACGCCCTGCTCGCCGTAGCTGCGGCAGCGGCCGGTGCCGCAGCGCGCGGTGTGCCGGCCCGTCCGCTCCTGCCACTCGCGCACCAGCCGGGTCTTGCCGATCCCGGCCTCGCCGACGACCAGCAGTAGTTCGGCGCCCTGGCCGCCGGCCACCCGGGCCAGCGCGGCGTCCAGCTGGGCGAGTTCGCGCTCCCGCCCGACCAGCGGGACGTCGAAGCGGCGCAGCAGCTCGGGGTCGTCCTCGTCCAGCCCGACCAGGCGGTACGCGGTGACGGGCTCGGCCTTGCCCTTGAGCCGCAGCGGGCCGACCTCGTGCACCTGGGCGGCCGGCCCCGCCGCGCGCAGGGTCTGCGGGCCGATCAGCACCTGGCCGGGGGCGGCCTGGGTCTGGAGCCGGGCGGCGATGTTCACGGTCTCGCCGGAGATCAGGGCCTGGCGCGCGGAGGCGTCCGAACCCGCCACCACCTGGCCGGTGTTGACACCGATCCGGACGTCCAGGCGGACCCCGAGGGTGGCGTCCAGCTCGGTGTTGAGGTCCTCCAGGTCCTCCAGCATGGCGAGCGCGGCGGCCAGCGCCCGGTGGGCGTCGTCCTCGCGGATCACCGGGACGCCGAACACCGCCATCACCGCGTCCCCGATGAACTTCTCCAAGGTGCCGCCGTGAGCCTCGATCTGACGGTGCATCCGTTCGAAGTAGCGCAGGATCACCTCGCGCAGCGTCTCCGGGTCGAGCGCGCCGGACAGGGCGGTGGAGTCGACCAGGTCGCAGAAGACCACCGTCACCAGCTTGCGCTCCTCGGCGGCCAGGTCGAGGGCGGCGGCCCGGGGGGTGCCGCAGGCGGGGCAGAACTGGTCGTTCGTGCTGGCGAGTTGGGCGCAGAGCGGGCAGGGCATGGTGGCAGTCCTTCGCTAGTCCTTCGCGGTGCGGGGAGTGCATCGGGGTGTGCGTGGAGTCGGGGGAGTGCGTGGGGGCGGGGGGTGCATGAGGCTGGAGAGTGCGCGGGGCCGGGGTGCGCATGGAGCCGGGGTGGGCGTGGTCGGAGCCGGGCGTGCGGGCGTGCCGGGCCAGGCTCCCCGGCCCGGCTTCGGGCCCGGTTCGCAGCCGCCTTGCCGGCGGTATGGCCGCAGCCCGGAGCGGGTGCGCAGGGCCGCCGGGCGGGCTCGGCGGGCCGGGAGACGCCGCCGGCGGCGCCCCGACCTGCGGCCATACCGGTGCCGTACCGGTTCGCAGGCCGTGCGAAGCCCCGCCTGCCTACCGTCTTCACCACGGCGGGCCACCACCCGTCGAACCCCCACCGATCAACCCAGTGAAGGGAGTTCAGCCATGGCCGAGAACATCGACCCGATCGTCGGCGAGGACAGCGAGGAGGCCCCCGAGGTCGAGGCGCACGCCGCCAACGTCCTGGACCTCCAGGCGATGAAGGTCCTTCAGGAGGCCTCCGACGGCAGCTGCTTCAGCCTGATCAGCTACGTCAGCTCCGCCGAGACCTCCGCCTGACCGGCGGCAGGTCAGCGGTGTCCGGCGCGGGGGCGGGCGCACCACCGCCCCCGGCCGCCGGGCAGTGATTGGCTTCCGGGGCGGTCCCGCCGGTGCGGGACCGCCCCGGCCCGATTCCACCCCCCACCCCGGAGGACGGCCATGGAGCCCACCTCGCTCTCCCGCAACCGGGACTTCCGGCTGCTCTGGGTCGGCGGCCTGATGGCCTCGCTCGGCTCCCAACTCGCCTCGATCGCCCTGCCGTTGCTCGTCCTGCGGGAGACCGGATCGGCCGCCCAGGCGGGCGCCATCGGCACCGTCTCGATCGGCGCGCTGCTGCTCACCATGCTGCCCGGCGGCGTCATCGCCGACCGGATCGAGCGGCGCCGGCTGATGCGGGTGTGCGACGTCGGCAGCCTGCTCGCCGTCACCGCGCTGGTGATCGCCGTCCTGCGCGGCCACACCCCGCTGCCGCTGGTGCTGCTGGTGGCCGCCGCCGGGGCGCTCATCACCAGCGCCTACGGGCCCGCCGCCGGCGGCCTGCTGCGCGCGGTGGTGCCGCGCGAGCAGGTCCGCGCGGCCTCGTCCCGGATGCAGGCGCGCGGCGCCGCCGCCCGGCTGGTCGGGCCGATCGCCGGCGGCGCGCTGTTCGCCTGGCACCCGGTGCTGCCGTTCCTCGCGGAGGGCGTCGGGCTGCTGCTCTCCACCGTCTGCGTCGCGCTGATGCGGACCCGCTCGGTGCCCGCCGCCAGGAGCGGCGCGGCGTTCAGCCGCGGCGAACTGACCGCCGGGCTCAGCTTCATCTGGCGCCAGCCCTACCTGCGCACCCTGCTGCTGATCTTCGGGCTCGGGATGAACTTCGCGTTCAGCGCGCTGATGTTCACCACCCTGGCCGTGGCCTCCGACGGCGGCCACTCCGGGATCGGAGGCGGCACCGTGGTCTCCTGCACCGCGGCCGGCGCCCTGGCCGGCGCGCTGCTGGCCCCGAGGCTGGAGACCAGGGCGCGTCTGACAATTCACGCGCCCGACGGGAATTGTCAGACACGCCCTGAGGCGCGCCCCGGGGTGCGCGACGGCAGGCTGGTGGCGCTCAGCTGCTGGGCGGCCGCGGCCACTGCCGGGGTGCTGGTGCTCACTCGGATCCCGCTGCTGATCGGGCTGCTGTGCGCGGTGTGCATGTGCCTGTCCACGGTCGCCAGCATCGGCTTCGTCTCCGGCATGCTGCTCGCCGCGCCGCCCGACCGGATCGGCCGGGTGCAGAGCGCCGCCGGTTTCCTGTCCACCCTGGTCCAGCCGTTCGGCCCGCTGGTGGGCGGCGCGCTGCTCGGCGCTCTCGGCGGCACCCGGACCTTCGCCCTGCTGGCGCTCGCCATCTCGCTCTGCGCGGCCGTCGTCACCTGGGCGCCGCCGGTCCGGCGCGGTCCGGCGCCTGCCCCGGCCCCCGCACCGCTACCCGCACCCGCAGGCTGAACCGTTCGGCGGCCCGGGAGACGAGCGACCCGGAAGAGCCCGGAAGACGACCCGGAAGACGACCCGGAAGAGGAGGCGCGCCATGGCCGGCGCCCAGGAGACCCAGCTGTACTGCCTCGCCGATCCGACGTACTACGACACCCCCGGCCGGCTCCGCGACCGGGCCGGCCGGTACCAGCTGGGGCTCGGCGCACCGCCCGCCGGGTGGCGGCGCGAGCGGCGCGGGCTGTGGACGGCGCTGCGGCCGGACGGCGCCCGGCTGCCGGAGCAGGGCTGGAAGATCCACGTCTCGACCGTGCCGGAGGAGGCCGAGGCGACTCTGCGGGCCGTCGCGCGGGTCTGCATGGCGCGCCGCACGACGTTCAAGTTCCTGCGCAGCGACGAGGCGCTGCGGGTCGCGAACGGCAAGTACATGGGGCGCGGCAGCAGCGGCAAGTTCGTCACCGTCTACCCGGGGTCGGAGGAGGAGTTCCTGGCCGTGGCGGCGGAGTTGGCCGAGGTGCTGGCGGGCCGCCGGGGGCCGTACGTGCTCACCGACCTGCGGATCGGGACGGCCCCCGTGTACGTGCGCTACGGCGCGTTCGTCGAGCTGTGGTGCCAGGACGAGGACGGGCGGCCCGTGCCCGCGCTGCGCGACCCGTCCGGCGAGCTGGTCCCCGACCGGCGCGACCCGGTGTTCCAGCTGCCCGCCTGGGTCGAACCGCCCGAGGAGCTGCGCCCGCACCTGGCCGCCCGGGAGGTGGCCGGCGGCGACCTGCCGTACCGGATCGTCGAGGTGCTGCAGTTCTCCAACGCCGGCGGGATCTACCTCGCCGAGCACCGGACCACCGGGGAGCGGGTGGTGCTGCGCGAGGCCCGCCCGCACGCCGGGCTGGACGCCGCCGGGGACGACGCCGTCACCCGGCTGCGGCGCGAGCAGTGGGCGCTGGAACGGCTCGCCGGCCTGGACTGCGTGCCCCGGCTGCACGAGGTCCGGACGGTCTGGGAGCACACCTTCCTGGTCCAGGAGCACATCGAGGGCGTCCAGCTGTTCGCCGAGGCGATCCGCCGTTACCCGCTGGTGCACCAGAACTGCACCGCCGGACAGCGCGCCGAGTACGCGCACTGGGTGGCCGGGGTCGTGGCCGGACTGGAGAAGGCGCTCGGTGCCCTGCACGAGCGGGGCGTCCGGTTCGGCGACCTGCACCCGGCCAATGTGATCGTCCGTCCGGACGGTTCGGTGGTGCTCGTCGACTTCGAGTACGCGGAGGAACTCACCGGCCGCCGTGTCCCGCTCGCCGGCGCGGGCGCGCTGCAGCCCCCGCCCGGGCTCGACGGGGCCGACGCCGACCGCCACATGCTCTGGGCCACCTGGCTGATGCTGCTGATGCCCGTGATGGAGCTGGCCGAACGCGATCCCGGCAAACTGCCCGCGCTGGAACGGCGGGCACGGCAGTGGTTCGGCCTCGGGCCGGAGGAGGGGCCGGTGCGGCCGGGCGCCGTGGCACCGGTGGCGCGGGTGGAACCGGTCGGCGAACGGCGGGTCCGTGAACTCCTCGCCGGGCCCACCCTCGACGCCGCCAGGAACGAACTCGTCGCCGGCATCCACGCCGGGGCCACCCCCGACCGGCCGGACCGGCTCTTCCCCGGCGACCCGGCCGGATTCGCCGACGGCGGCACCGGCGTCGCCCACGGCGCCGCCGGCGTGCTGTACGCGCTGCACCGCGCCGGGGCGCCCTGCCCCGACGAGTACGCGGACTGGCTGATCGCGGCGATGCGGCGGCGCGGCCCGAGACCGGGCGCCGGAGGGCTCTTCGACGGGCCGCTCGGCGTGGCGGCCGTGCTCGCCCGGGTCGGCCGCGGCGACGAGGCCGCCGAACTGGCCGCCCAGGCCCGGCAGGCCCGGCCCGCGCCCACCGTCGCCCTCCACGGCGGCCGGGCCGGCGCCGCGCTCGCCCGGCTGCGGCTCGCCGACGCCCTCGGCAGCCGGCGCGAACTCGCGGACGCCCTCGCCGACGCGCGGGCGCTCGACGCGGTGCTGCGCGGGCAGACCGTCCCGGGGCTCGGCGCGCCGACGGCGGCCGGACTGCTGTACGGCCTGGCCGGGATCGCCCTCGTCCAGCTGCGGCTGTACCAGCGGACCGGTGAGCCCTGGCTGCTGGCCTCCGGGCGCGAGGCGCTGGGGCGGGCCGTGGCGCAGTGCGTGCGGGTGCCCGACGGGTCGGTCCAGGTCCTCGACCGGGGGCGGCGGCTCGCCTACCTCGACCGCGGCAGCAGCGGGATCGCGCTCGTCGCCCAGGAGTACCAGGCGCTCGGCGGCAGCGGGTTCGGGGAGTTCGGCGGGTTCGGGGGATTCGACGGGCCCGGGGAGTTCGGCGGGTTCGGGGAGTTCCTCGCCGACGTGCGGAGGGTGTGCGCACCCGGATTCGTGCGCGAGCCCGGGCTGTTCCGGGGTCGCGCCGGGCTGCTGCTGGCGCTGGACCGGCTGGGCGGGGCGGCGGTCCGGGACGTCGTCCGCGAGCAGGTCCGCAAGCTCCAGTGGCACCTGGTCGCGCGGCCGGAGGGCCTGCTCGTCCCCGGGATGCGGCTGCGGCGGTTCTCGGCGGACCTGCACACCGGGGCGGCGGGCGTCCTGCTGGCCCTGCGGGCCGTCGAACAGGGCTCGGAGGGCGGGGAGTTGCTGGATGTGCTGACGCTCGGCCCAAGGGGTGCCGGCCGGCGCGGCGGGCTCAGCTGAGGTTGTCGGCCAAAGCAGTGGCGTGCTCGCGGGCGTGCAGGTGGGTGAGGCGGGGGAGGGCGTAGAGGGCGGCGTGGGCGGTGACCTCGCCGGTGGGGGAGGTGACGGCGCCGGTGTCGGTGAGGGCCTCCAGGGTGCGCAGGGCGAGGCGTTCGGGGCGGCCGAGGGCGGCGGCGGCCTCGGGGAGGGTGAACAGCAGGGAGAGCGGCAGGGCGGCGAGCCGGCCGAGGGCGAGGCGACCCTGGTCGGTGAGGTCGCGCCAGCCGGAGTCGAGGCGGGCGCGGACGGTGACGTCCCCGGCGACGAGTTCGTCCAGGGCGCCGGCCGGATCGGCGAGGCGGGCCGCGTACTCGGCGAGCGGCAGGTGGCGCAGGACGGCGAGCCGGGTGCCGGCGACCCGGACGGCGAGCGGCAGCAGCCCGCAGGCCTCGACGATCCGGGCGGCGGCCGCGCGGTCGGTGCCGGTCCGGCCGGTGCCGACGATCCGGCCGAGCAGGTCGAGCGCCTCGGCGGGGGCGAAGGGCGGCACGGTGACCCGGTGCACCGAGGCCAGTCCGGCGAGCTGGCTGCGCGAGGTGACGAGGGTGGCGCTCGGGCCGAAGCCCGGCAGCAGTTCGCGGACCACGGCCTCGCCGGGGGCGTCGTCGAGGATCAGCAGCATCCGGCGTCCGGCCAGGGAGGCGCGCCAGAGGGCGGCGGCCTGGGCCGGGTCGGCCGGTCTCGGGCCGGATCGGCCGGTGAGGGCGGCGAGTTCGGCGAGGATGTCGGCGAGCGGGCGCGGGGCGCCGTCCTCGGTGCGCAGCCGGAGCAGCAGCCGGCCGTCGGGGAAGCGGTCGGCGAGCAGGTGTCCGGCGTGCACGGCGAGGGCGGTCTTGCCGACGCCGGCCGGGCCGGAGAGGACCGCGACGCGCTCGCCGCCCTCCGCCAACGCGTCGATCAGCTCCCGCAGTTCGTGGCTTCGGCCGGTGAAGTCGGTGGTGTCGGCGGGCAGCAGCGCGCCGCTCGGGCCGGGGTGCTGCGCCGGCCGGGCGGTGGCGGGGCGGGCCGGGCCGTGGGCGAGCAGCTGCCGGTAGCGGGCGGTCAGGGCGGGGCTGGGTTCGAGGCCCAACTCGCGGGCGAGCAGCTGGCGGTGGGTGTCGTAGACGGCGAGCGCCTCGGCCTGCCGGCCGGACAGGTGCAGGGCGTTCATCCGGGCGGCCTGGAGGCGTTCGCGCAGCGGGTGGCGCTCGGCCGGGTCGGCGAGTTCCTCGGCGACGGCGGTGGCGTTGCCGAGCTCCAACTCGGTCTCCGCCCAGTCCTCGTGGACGCCCAGGCAGTGGGCCTCCAGCCGATCGGCCTCGGCCTGGACGGCGGGCGAGCAGCGCAGGTCGGCGAGCGGCGGGCCCTGCCACAGGTCGAGGGCCTGGCGCAGCAGCCGGGCGGCGGGGGCGAGCGCGCCGCTGTCGGCGGCGGCCCGGCCGGCCCGGGCGAGGGCGCGGAACTGCAGGACGTCGAGCTCGGGTTCGGCGACCCGCAGCAGGTAGCCGCCGGCGGTGTGGACCAGCCGTTCGGGCCCGGGGTCGCGGCCGAGCAGGGTGCGCAGGGTGCAGATGTAGACCTGGAGGTTCTTGCGGGCGGTGCGCGGCGGCTCCTCGGGCCAGACCGCGTCGGTGAGCAGGTCGACCGGGACGGCCGTGTTGGCGCGGCTCAGCAGGACGCCCAGCACCAGCCGCTGCTTCAGCGGACCGAGGGCGAGCGGGCGGCCGTCCGCTTCGCCGGTCAGCGGGCCGAGGACGGAGAAGCGCGGCCGGGTGGGGGCGGCGGGCTGGGCCAGGGGCATCGGCGTACCTCCGGGGCGTGGGTGGGGGCCAGGGCGTGTCCGAGCGGGGGTGCGTGACCGGTGCGGTGCGGGCGTGAGCGCAGGCTACTTGACGGCCGATCCGATCTGTAGGGCACGGAATCGGCCTGTTTCGGTCACGCGACCCTCACACTTCGGGCACCTGGGGGAGGGGGCATCCGGGGGAGGGGGCGGCCGGGGGCGGTGGCGGCCGGCGGGCGCGGTGTCGTGGCCGGTGGGGTGGGGTGGGAGAGGCCGGCGGGGTGCGGCGGAGGGCCGGGGCCGGGGGTGCGGGCCCCGGGGCGGACGGGGACGGGCGGGCGAGGTCCGGGGCGCGGGCGCCGGGGCGGTTCCGGCGTTCCTCCAGCGGTGCTCGTCGGCGCGGTGAGCGCCGCCCGAGGGGCCGGGGAGGGACCGACGGCCACCGGAGGTCCCGGTCCGGGTGCCGGAACGCGGGCCGTGCGGCCCCGGGGGCGCGGGCCGAACGGCCCTAGGGGGCGGGGGCGGTGCGTTCGGATCATGGATCGCCAGCCATTCGCACGACGTTCCTAAGGAGTGCGTCCTTGAGCGCCACCCCGGCACAGGGCGACCCCACGCCACCGCCAACCTCCGTACCGCAGCCGTCGGTTCGGCCGAAACGGCCCGGTTCGGCCGTGGTCAGACTGCTGACCACCACCGACCACAAGACGATCGGCTCCATGTACCTGGTGTCGGCGTTCGGGTTCTTCCTGATCGGCGGTGTCCTGGCGCTGGTCATGCGCGCCGAACTCGCCCGGCCCGGAACGCAGATCCTCTCCAACGAACAGTTCAACCAGGCCTTCACCATGCACGGCTCGGTGATGCTGCTGCTCTTCGCGATGCCGCTGTTCACCGGCTTCGCCAACTGGATCATGCCGCTGCAGATCGGCGCCCCGGACGTCGCCTTCCCGCGCCTGAACATGCTGTCCTTCTGGCTGTTCATGTTCGGCTCGCTGATCGCCGCCGCCGGCTTCGCGACCCCGCAGGGCGCCGCCGACTTCGGCTGGTTCCTCTACGCGCCGCTGTCCGACGCCGTCCACTCGCCCAGCGTCGGCGCCGACATGTGGATCATGGGCGTGACGCTCTCCGGCTTCGGCAGCATCCTCGGCGCCGTCAACTTCATCACCACGATCATCTGCATGCGCGCACCCGGGCTGACCATGTTCCGGATGTCCATCTTCTGCTGGAACGTGCTGCTCACCTCGGTGCTGGTGCTGCTGGTCTTCCCCGTCCTCGCCGCCGCCCTGCTCGCCCTCGAATGCGACCGCAAGTTCGGCTCGCACGTCTTCGACCCGGCCAACGGCGGGGCGATGCTCTGGCAACACCTGTTCTGGTTCTTCGGCCACCCCGAGGTGTACATCCTGGCGCTGCCGTTCTTCGGGATCATCTCCGAGATCATCCCGGTCTTCAGCCGCAAGCCGATGTTCGGCTACGCGGGGCTGATCGCCGCCACCGTCGCCATCGCCGGCCTGTCGGTGACGGTGTGGGCGCACCACATGTACGTCACCGGGCAGGTGCTGCTGCCGTTCTTCTCCTTCATGACCTTCCTCATCGCCGTCCCGACCGGGGTCAAGTTCTTCAACTGGGTCGGCACCATGTGGAAGGGCTCGCTCAGCTTCGAGACACCGATGCTGTGGACGGTCGGCTTCCTGGTCACCTTCCTCTTCGGCGGCCTCACCGGCGTGCTGCTCGCCGCCCCGCCGATCGACTTCCACGTCTCCGACTCGTACTTCGTCGTCGCCCACTTCCACTACACGCTGTTCGGCACCGTGGTCTACGCGATGTTCGCCGGCTTCCACTTCTGGTGGCCCAAGATGACCGGCAAGAAGCTCGACGAACGGCTCGGCCGGATCACCTTCTGGACGCTCACCGTCGGCTTCCATGGCACCTTCCTGGTCCAGCACTGGCTCGGCGCCGAGGGCATGCCCCGCCGCTACGCCGACTACCTGGCCTCGGACGGCTTCACCACGCTCAACACCCTGTCCACCATCTTCTCCTTCCTGCTCGGACTGTCGATCCTGCCGTTCCTCTACAACATCTGGAAGACGGCCAAGTACGGCGAGAAGGTCGAAGCCGACGACCCGTGGGGCTACGGCCGCTCGCTGGAGTGGGCCACCTCCTGCCCGCCGCCCCGGCACAACTTCGTCCGGCTGCCGAGGATCCGCTCCGAATCCCCGGCCTTCGACCTGCACCACCCCGACATCGCGGCCCTGGACGTCCTGGAGAACACCGGCAAGCCCGCCACCCACCTGGGCGACGTGAGCCCGGCCAAGTACGACCTGCCACAGACCAGGGCGGAGCGGGCGCGGTCCGCCGTGGACAGCTGACCCGAGGCCGGGCGCGCCCCGGCCACCCGCTCCGAACCCTCCGACCGCCGTCTCCGCCCGCGCCCCCGTCACGGGCGGGGACGGCTCCCTCCCCTCGCGACCTGGAAGGCCGGCCCCATGACCCACACCGTCCTCGCCATCGGCACCGCCGCGCTCACCGCGAGCGGCTGCGTCTGGTACCTGCCCGCCATCGCCGACCTCCAGGCCGGCGCCGACCGGCCCCGCTCCACCCGCACGGCCGCGGCGGCCTGCGTCCTGTGGTGGGCCGCCCTCGCCATGGCCGGCGGGCTGCTGCTCGCCGTGCCCGACTGGCGGCCCGCCGCGCAGATCGCCCTCGCCGGGCTGGTCGGCGGCGTGGCGCTGCGGGTCCGCGCCCGGTGGGACCGGCGCGGGGAGCAGCACGAGGCCGCCGCCCGCTGGGCGGCCCTGGGCGCCCGGCCGGCGCCGCGCTCCGGCCGCCCCGCCGCCGTCACCCTCGCGGGGTGGCTGGTCGTCGGCGCCGCCGTCGCCTCGCTGGGGGCGGTGGCGATCCTGCTGTCGGGCGAGGGCGCCGTCGGCTCCCGGGTGGTGCTCGCGGCGGTCAGCGGGGCCGGGGTGGCGCTGGCCTTCCTGCTGGCGGGGCTCGGCAGCGCGCGGCGGCGCTGACGGCCCCTCCGGTACGGGCGGCGCGGCTCCTCCGGGGGCCGCGCCGCCCGTGTGCTCGCCCGAATGGGGTCGTTGGGCCCTGGGTCCTGCGGCGGTCGGTGGGCGATGATGCCCTGGGCCCTGCCGGGAGTGTGCGGGGGTGACGAAGGTGGAGCCGCGTGATGGCGACCAAGACGGCGGGCGCCGGGGCACCGGCGCCGGTGCGGGTGTTCCTGCTGGACGACCACGAGGTGGTGCGCCGCGGGGTGCACGACCTGCTGGACGGCGAGCCCGATCTGGAGGTGGTCGGCGAGGCCGCCACCGCCGAGCAGGCGCTCGTCCGGGTGCCCGCGCTGCGGCCCGACGTGGCGGTGCTGGACGTCCGGCTGGGCGACGGCGACGGGGTGTCGGTCTGCCGTGAACTGCGCTCCCGGATGCCCGGCCTGGCCTGCCTGATGCTGACCTCCTTCGACGACGAGGAGGCGCTGCTGGACGCCGTCATGGCGGGCGCCGCCGGGTACGTGCTCAAGCAGATCAGCGGCACCGACCTGGTGGCCGCCGTGCGGACCGTCGCCTCCGGCCGCTCGATGCTGGACCCGGGCGCCGCCACCCGGCTGCTCAACCGCCTGCGCAGCGACGCCGAGCCCGCGCAGCCCGTCACCACCGGGCCCGCGCTGACCGTGCGCGAGCAGGAGGTGCTGGCGCTGATCGGGGAGGGCCTGACCAACCGGCAGATCGGCGAACGGCTCTACCTCGCCGAGAAGACGGTGAAGAACCACGTGTCGCGGTTGCTCGCCAAGCTGGGTGTGGAGCGGCGGGTGCAGGCCGCGCTGATCTCCACCGAACTGCGCCAGGCGGCCACCGCCGCGCAGCCGGCGCACCTGCGCTCCCTGCGGGGCTGACGCGACGTCCGGGCCCGGGACCCCCGGCGGGACCATCGGCCCTCGCGGCGCCGCCACCGCCGGGGCGAGCATCGAGAGCATGAACGGTGATCACGACCTGCTCGAACTGGACCGGGAGCGGGCGCTGGAACTGCTGGCCAGGGCTGCGGTCGGCCGGGTGGTCTACACCATCCGCGCCCTCCCGGCGGTGCTGCCGGTGTCCTTCCGGCTCGACCTGTCGGACGGCGGCGGAGTGCTGCTCTCGGCCCCGGCCGGCTCCGAACTCGCCCGGGCCGTGGACGACGCCGTGATCGCCTTCGAGGCCGACGAGGTGGACGGCGTGGACGGCTCCGGCTGGTACGTGACCGTCCTCGGCCGCGCCCAGGTCGGCCCCGCCGCCGGCCGCGCCCCCGGGGCCGTCCGGATCCGCATCCGCCCGGAACTCGTCGTCGGCCGGCGGCTGCCCCCGCGCACCGACTAGTGCGGATCGCCCTCGATGCGGCCCGCCAAGGCGCGGACGGTCGGCGGGAGTTGGCGCAGGTGTACGGCGAGGAGCGGGACGGCCAGGGCGAGGTAGACCCAGCTGAGGGCGACCCGGGCGGACTCGCCGGGGAGGGCGAACTGGACGGCGAACAGGGCGAACAGCAGCCCGGCCTTCCAGGGCAGGAACCGAAGGTCGAGCAGGAGCACCACGGCCAGGACGGTCTGCGCGGCGGTCAGCAGCACCTCGTCCACCTGGCGTTCGACCAGCGGGAGGGAGGCCGCGCCGCCGCCGGCCAGGTAGGCGAGCGGGAGGCAGCCGATCAGCAGGGTCCACTGGTTGACCTTGCTGGAGAGCAGCGCGCCGAGGCCGTCGTCCCCGCGCAGCCGCCAGGCGAAGACGACCGCGACGATCAGCTCGGGCGCCTCGGAGGCGAGCGGGGCCAGCCACTGCACCAGCAGGAAGCGGTCGATGCCGAGCGAGGCGCCGGCGTCGACCAGCGAGGTGGCGAAGGGCTCGGCGCAGGCGAAGATCACCCCGGCCGCGACCGCGAACACCAGGACGGTGGTCGCCCGGCGGCGCTGCCGCGGGAGGGCGGCCAACCGGGCCGGAACGCCGATGAGTTCCTCCTCGTCGTCCTCGCTACAGCGGCTGACCCGGAAGAGGTAGTAGCCGTACCAGGCGATCAGGACGACCGCGAGCACCCAGGAGATCTGCCGGGTCAGCGGCATCACGAAGGCCACCAGGGCGGCGGCGCCGAGGAAGGCGGTGTCGATCCGGCGGTGCTCCCGCAGGGTGATCCCGGGGGCGGCGCCGCGGCGCCGGGCGGCGAAGGAGGAGGCGAGGGCGACCAGTGGCCAGCCGACGCCGACCAGCAGCCGGTTGGCGCCGGTCATGTTGGCGGCCGCGTAGGCGGCGTACTCGGGCCGGGTGCCGGCCGCGTACGCGAAGTAGAGGTCGACGGCGTACTCGGGCAGGACGGCGATGAACGCCAGCAGGGCCAGGGCGAGCGGGCCGGAGATGTCGGCCCGGGCGGTCTCCGCGGCCCACATCAGCAGGAGCGCCGCCGCCAGGACGCCGAGGCCGAAGACCACCATGCCCGGCACGGGCGCCGGGTGCACCCCGGCCAGCCGCAGCACCACGGAGGGCAGCGCGCCGGCCACGGCGGCCCCGATCCGCAGGGCCGTCACGGATCCGCTGGGCGGCTGCGCCGACGGGATCTCGGCGGGGCCCGGTGGGGTGGCGGTCGCGGGTGACTTCTGGGCCATCAGCCGTCCTTGCGCTCGGGGAACCTGAGCAGGCCAGGGCCTGTCCGGCGGATCTTGCCGGACAGACCTTAGGGTCGGCGGGCGGCGGGGCGGGCCGAACGGCGGGGCGGCGTGGCCGAGTTCCCCCGGACGGCGGGCGGGCGCCGTGCCCTAGGCTGGCCCGGGACGCCGTCGACGGAGGGAAACAGGACGCCATGCTCGACCCCGGGACCGCCGCCCTCTACGCGCGGGACGAGACCTGCCGGCTGCTGGGCATCGCGCTGGACGAGGTGTCCGCCGGTCGCGCGGTGACGCGGATGACGGTGGCCGCGACGATGGTGAACGGCCACGGGACGGCGCACGGCGGCTTCCTGTTCCTGCTCGCCGACGCCGCGTTCGCGTTCGCCTGCAACAGCCACGGCCCGGTGACGGTCGCGCAGGCGGCGCAGGTCGTCTTCCTGGCCCCGGCGGCGGTCGGCGACGAACTGGTGGCGGAGGCGGTGGAGCGGTCGCGGGCCGGGCGCGGCGGGGTCTACGACGTGACGGTCCGGCGGGCGGACGGGAAGGCCATCGCCGAGTTCCGCGGGCAGAGCGTGGTGATCGGGGGCCGGCCGCAGACCGACTGAGCGCCCGGCCCCTCACCGCTGCCCGGCCCCCGTCGTCACCTCCCGGTCAGGACCGTGGACGCTCGTCCAGCACCTGCTGGAGCTTGCCGGTGCGCGGGTTGGTGACCAGTTCGGAGCGCGGCACCCACTCGACCGCGAGGTCGTGGATGCTGCCCAGCGCGACCTCGTCGGGGTAGAGCGGCCGGGCCGTGTACACGGCCTCGACGAGCCGGTCGGCGAGCTCGGGGGCCGGCCGCTGCCCGGTGTAGCCGAGGCGCAGGATCAGGCCGTCGCGCCCGGCCCAGCGGCGCTGCACGAGCTGCATGCCGGTGATGTGGCGCTCCGGGTCGGCGGCGAGCAGGACGGCCCGGATCTCCTCGGTGGGCATGGCGACGGTGCCGACCCGGGCGCCCTCGGTGGAGCGGCCGAGCAGGCGGAAGCGGCGGCAGCGGGCGTCGGTCCACTCGGCGCGGTCACCGGTCGGGTAGCGCAGGATCGGCATCAGGGTGCGGAACAGGTTGGTGACGACGACCCGGCCGGGAGTCCTGGGCGTGGTGATCGTCTTGCCGGTGACGTCGTCGACGAGCTCCACCACCGTGCGGTGCGCGAAGGCCTCGTGCACCCGGACGTCGTCGCCGGGGACGGGCGAGCCGACCAGCCCGGCGTCGTTGGAGGCGTAGCCGACGGAGGCGACGGCGGCGTGGGGGAAGGCCCGGGCGAGGATCGGCCGCAGGTCGGCGAAGAGCAGGTCGCCGCCGAACAGCAGCAGTTCGACCCCGTCGGCCGTCTCCCCGCGCTGGACCAGGCACTCGGCGACGGCGCTGAGCTTCATCGGCTCGCCGGCCAGCACGTGGACGCCGAAGCCGGTGATGAGGTCGGCGATGTACGGGTCGGGGGCGGCGCCGCCGACGCCCAGGCGGACGTTGTCCACGGGGGCGTGGTGCAGGGCGCCCTCGATGTAGAGGAAGCCGCCGTAGAGTTCGCCGGCCGTGAACAGGTTGGCGACCCGGTGCCCGGGCCGCAGGCCGGCCCGGACGAGTCCGGCGCCGAAGGCGGTGACCGAGTCGGCGTGCTCGGTGCGGGTCCAGGGCGAGAACTTGGGGACGCCGGTGGTGCCGCCGGTCTTGTAGATGCCGGCGTCGCTGAGCGGGCCGGTCAGGACGCGGTTGTCGGGCCAGGTGTTGGCGGCCCAGAAGGCGGCCTGGTCGATGACGGGGAGCTGGTCGAGGCGCTCGGCGGCGGGGGGCAGGTCGCGGTACAGCTCGGCGTAGAACGGCGAGTTGGCGCGGGCGAAGGCGATCAGCTCGGCCAGGGGCTTGGCGGGCATGGTGGTCGGGTCCCTTGCTCAGGAGGAGGGTGCGGCGGGGGGTGCTTCGGCGGGTGCTGCGGGGGGTGCTTCGACTCGCGCTTGGAGGCGTGCTTCGGGCTGCCCGAGCCAGGTCCGGGCGAGGGACTGGACGGTGGAGCCGTCCGGGTCGGCGAGTTTGGCGGCCAGGTAGTCGGCGGCCCACTGGTTGGCGGGCACCCGGAAGGGCGGCCGGTCGGAGAGCAGGGTCCGCACGACGACCTCGGCGACCTCCCGGGCGGGCTGGCCGGCCGACTCCCAGCCCTGGCCGCCGATCCAGTCCAGGTAGCCGGCGAAGGTGGGCGCGTACGGGCCGGAGGCGGCCTGGACGGTGCCGCGGTCGATGTCCGGGAAGACCCCGAACCGGGTGTCCGGGACGTAGCCGGGGACGACCACCGAGACCTGGACGCCGTGCGCCGCCGCGACCGGGGCGAGCGCCTCCAGGAACCCCTCGACGGCGAACTTGGCGGCGCAGTAGGCCTCGTTGAACGGCTGGCCGACCACGCCGTGCACGCTGCCGACGGCGACCAGGCGGCCTGCGGCGGCCCGCAGCAGCGGCAGCGCGGCCCGGCTGACCGCGGCCACCCCGAAGAAGTTGACCTCCAGGTTGGCCCGCAGCGCCGCGTCGGTGGACATCTCCAGGGTCGGGTCGGAGTTGGAGACGCCCGCGTTGTTGACCACGGCGTCCAGCCGCCCGTACGTCCGGGCCACGCCGTCCAGGCAGGCGGCGATCGAGCCGGGGTCGGTGACGTCGAGGCGGCGGACGTCCACGGTGACGCCGGCGGCCTCGGCGGCCCGCCGGAGCTCCCCGGCGCGGCCGGGTTCGCGCAGGGTGGCCACCGTGCGGTACCCGGCCCGGGCCGCCGCGACGGCGGTGGCCAGGCCGATGCCGGAGGACGTCCCGGTGATCAGCAGGACCTTCCCGTCGGCGCTTCCGGCCTTCGCGCCGCTCCCGGCGCTCCCGGCGCTCCCAGCGCTCCCAGCGCTCCCGGCGCCCCCAGCGCTCCCGGCGCTCCCGGCGCTCCCGGCGTTCATGACGCGCTCTCCGCGAGCTCCCCGGGGGCGGCGGCCTCGCGCCCGGCGGCGTCCAGCAGCGGCTGGAGGCCGAGGGCGGGGAGGAAGGAACAGGCGGCCAGCAGGGTGCCGCCCGCCATCACCGCCCGGGCCGCGTCCAGGATGCCCAGCGGGCCGGTGAGCAGGGTGACGGCCAGGCCGCCGACCAGCGCGGCGAGCGGGATCACGCCCCAGGTGACGGTCCGGAAGGCGGCGTGCATGACGCCCTGGTTGCGGGCGGTCATCCGGGCCTGCCGGGTGGGCGCGCTGCACACGTTGATGCAGGACATGAAGAACCCGTAGCAGCCCATGGTCACCGCGATCACCGGCCCGGGCGGCAGTGCGGGCGCGGCGAGCAGGCCGAGGCCGGCCAGGCAGTGCAGCAGCAGCGACCAGGCCATCGTCCGCCCCAGGCCGAACCGCCGGCTGAGCCGCGGGGCGACCAGGGCGCCGATCAGCGCTCCGAGCGCGGCCACCGACATGGCCGCGCCGAAGGCGCCGACCGTCACGCCCAGGCCCCGGTAGGCGAGGACGGGCAGGACGGTGACGAAGACCGGCCCGCCGCAGTTGAGCGTGACGGCCGCCAGCACCACCCGGCGCAGCACCGGGTCCGCCCAGTTGAGCCGGAAGCCGAGGGTCAGCCGGTCCCGGATCGAGCCGGGTTCGACCGTCCGCTCGCCCCACGGGCTCATGTACCGGAAGCAGACGGCCGAGACCAGGTAGCTGGCCGCGTCCACCAGCAGGGCGGCCACCCCGAGCGCGCTGTACAGGGCGGCGGCGATGGAGGGGCCGGCGACCTCGGCGACCGAGCCGCTGCCCTCCAGCCGGGAGTACGCGCGGACCATGCCGTCCTCGGGCACCACGGCGGGGACGGCGACCAGGTAGCCGACATTGAAGAAGATCGTCGCGCCGCTGATCACCGCCACGCAGCCGAACAGCAGCGGGGTGGACAGCACGTCGAGCCAGTACGCGAGCGGGATCGCCGCCACCGCCGCCAGCCGGACCAGGTCGCAGCCGAGCATGGTGCGGCGCTTGTCCCAGCGGTCGACCAGCACCCCGGCGACCGGCCCGAGCAGCGGGATGCCGAGGTACTGGGCCATCGCCACCACGCCGACCTGGAGGGCGGAGGCGTGCAGAACGAAGATCATCAGAGTCGGGACGACGAACACGGTGACCTTGTCGCCGACCAGGCTGACGGTCTGCCCGGCCCAGAACAGGTCGAAGCCCCGGCCCAGCGGCGCCGGCCGCTCGGGCGCCGTCCCGCCTCCCACCGGGTCGGACGTCACGCCCTCGCCCGTCCGGTCGGACTTCACGCACCCTCCCGCAGGACCAGCCCGGCGGTCTTGCCGGTGCGGCCGTTGCTGATCAGCTCCTCGACCGGCCGTACCCGGAAGGACTCCGGGTCGTGCTGGAAGGCGGTGCTGAGCGTGAAGGTGGCGCTGAACAGCTCCTTGCGCAGCCGCTCGGCGTCGGGCGTGGCGCCCGTCCCGCCGGTGAGCAGCAGGACCTCCACCCCGGTGGCCCGGCCGCGCTGTTCGGTCAGCACCACCTGGGCCCGGGCCACGCCCGGTTCGCGCTCGGCCCGGGCGATCAGTTCGGCCACGTCCAGTCCGAGGCCGCGGACCTGGACGACGTTGTCGCGTCGGCCCAGCACCCGCATCGCCGGGCCCGGGCGCCCGCACGGGCAGTCGGTCAACTCGCCCGCGTCGCCGGTGCGGTAGCGCAGCACGGGGTTGAGCATCTCGGGGTTGAGGGTGGTGAAGTCGAGCAGGCCGCCGGCGTCGGCGTGGACCAGCTGGTCGGGCAGCGGGTGGAAGGTGTCGGCCGGGCAGTCGGGTGTGTTGGTGGCCACCACCCAGGTCTCGGTGCTGCCGAACATGCCCCAGCGCCGCGCCTCGGGCGCCACCACGGCGAGGTCCTCGTCGAGTTGGGGCTGCCAGGCCTCACCGAGCCACAACACCTTGCGCAGGGAGGGGAGTCGGATGCCGGCGGCGCGGGCGTGCGCGAACCAGAGCCGCAGCACGCTGGGCGTCCCGCCGATGGCCGTCACCCGGCGCGCGGCCAGGAAGGCCAGCCAGTCGCCGTACTCCTCGGCGGCGACCGAGCCGAGCGCGATGATCCGGCAGCCGGAGAGGTCGGCGAGCGCGGCGGCGAGGAAGTGCGCGCCCCACATCCGGCCGGCGCCCCAGGCGTTGACGAAGACGTCCGTCCGGTCGAGCGGCTGCCAGTGGGCGTGCACGCCGCCCATGTAGAAGCCGGTGGGGGCGTAGCCGACCTGGGGGGCGCCGGTGCTGCCGCCGCTCTGGAACAGCCAGGTGGCGGCCTGGTCGGCGGCGGGCTCCAGGTGGGCGAGGGCGGTGTTGAGGTCGTCCTTCGCCAGGGGCGGGAGCGTGGCGAGCCGGTCGAGGGTGTGGACGTTGACGTGGCTGGCGTAGCGCGGGGCCAGGTCGGGGACGCTGCGCAGCCGCTCCAGGGTGCGCCGGGCCACGTGCAGGCGGGGCTCGGCGGCCTCGGGGGGCAGGGAGAAGGAGGCGGTCATCGGGAGTCCGTCCGGGGGGCGAGGTCGAGGTCGCGGTTGGAGGTGGGTGTGGGTGTGGGTGTGAGGGCGGGTGTGAGGGCGGGGCTTCGGGCGGGGTCGAGGGTGAGCGGGCGGGCGCCGTCCGCGAGCCACCTGGCGTGGCCGTCGCGGTAGGCGGCGAAGCGGGCGCGGGTGACGTCCCGTTGGAGGGTGCGGTCCGGGTCGGTGAGGTCGGGGGCGATCACGCCGTCCGGTTCCAGTTCGGAGAACCAGTACCGCTCGCCGTCGTACAGGAAGTCGACGCAGAAGAACGGGATCGGCAGCCGCTCGGCGAACCAGGCCGTGGCGGCGGCGAGTTCGGGCGGCACCGGCGGGAACTCCATGGCGCCACCCCGGCTGGCGTTGGCGACCGGGGAGCCGGGCTCCGGGGTCCGCTTCATCACCGCGTACGGCTCGCCGTCGACGACGTACACCCGGTAGTCGATCGTGCCGTCGCCCAGGTAGGGCTGGACCACCAGCGTGGTGTCGCCGCCCTGGGCGAGGCTGGCCAGGCCCCGGACGTCCTCGGGGCCGCGGGCCAGGTTGATCCCGCCGCCGCCGCACCAGCCGGCGGGTTTGACGATCGCGGGGTAGGTCATGTTCCGCAGGCCCACCTCGTAGCCGTGCTTGCTGATGTCCCGGCCGGTGCCGATCCGCACCGTCGGGATGGTCGGCACCGGGGAGCCGCCCAGGAACAGCAGGGTGGCCAGCTTGTCGTTGCCGATCAGCGAGACCTGCGGCGGGAACGGCAGGTAGAACCCGGCCTGTTCGAGCACCGCGTACAGCGCGTACTGGTTGAAGACGTCCATCGACTGGTACGGCAGCGAGTAGAGCGCGGTGATGAACAGGGTGTCCTCGGGGGTGACCGGCTCGTCGTCCACGTAGACCCGGGGGCGGCCGGGCCCGGTGGCGTCCACCGTGACGGCCTCCGGCGCGTGCCTGGTCCAGCGCAGGCCGAGGCCGGCGGCGCTCTCGGCGTAGAGGTCCCAGAAGAAGCCGTGCCACATCGCGGCCATCCGGGAGGACTCCCGGTCGGGGAAGATCCAGCACAGGCGGCGCAGTTCGCCGTCCCGGGGAGGGTCGGGGCTCGGGTCGGGGCTTGGGTCGGGGCTCGGGCCGGGGGTGCTCATCGCGCTCCTCGTGCGGTGGACGGCTCGGACCACCAGCGGCGGCCGGTCTCCGGGAGGGTGTCCACCGGGTCGTAGTAGGGGTGGCGCCGGTCGAGCGGGGCGTCCTGGCCGCCGCCGCTCTCCAGGCCGGTGCGGTAGTTCTTGGTCCAGTACGAGATGCCGAGCTCGCGGTCGTAGGCCACCGCCTGGTGCACCCAGCGCTTGCCGACGTGCGGGACGTCGCAGACCAGGCGCGGGGTCGCGTAGCCGGGCAGGTAGCCCATGATCGCCTCCTGGAGGCGTTGCGCCTGGTGCAGCGGCGTCCGCCAGTGCTCGGCGCCCGGGATCACGTCGCAGAGGTAGAAGTAGTACGGCAGGATGTTCGCCTCGCCCTGGAGGGCGAAGCAGAGGTCGAGCAGGTCCTCGGCGGTGTCGTTGACGCCCCGCATCAGCACGCCCTGGTTGCGGACGTCCCGCACGCCCGCGTCCAGCAGGGCCCGGGCCGCCTCGGCGACCAGCGGGGTGATCGAGCGCACGTGGTTGGCGTGGGTGTGCACGGCCAGGTTGACCGCGCGGCGGGCGGCCAGTTCGGCGACCCGGGCCAGGCCGTCCAGCAACTGCGGTTGCAGCCAGTGCTGGGGCAGGCCGACCACGGCCTTGCTGGCCAGCCGGATGTCCCGGACGGTGCCGAGGTCCAGCAGCCTCAGCAGGAAGGACTCCAGCCGGGGCCAGGGGACGTTCGCGAGGTCGCCGCCGGACAGCACCACGTCGCGTACGGCGGGGGTGCGCTTGAGGTAGTCGAGCATCTGCTCCTGCCGGTCGGCGGGGCGCAGCAGCAACCGGGTCTTGGCCACCTGGGGCGTCGAGGTGCCGACCAGGTCCATCCGGGTGCACTGGCCGCAGTACTGCGGGCAGGTGGCGGTCAACTCGGCCAGCACCTTGGTGGGGTAACGGTGCGTCAGGCCCTCGACGGCCCACATGTCCGCCTCGTGCAGCGAGTCCCGCTCGGCCCGGGGATGGCTGGGCCAGTGCGGGTGCCGGTCGGTGCGCACCGGCAGCATGTAGCGGCGCACCGGGTCGGCCAGGAACGCCTCGGTGAAGGCCTGCGGGTCGGCCGGGGCGTCCGGGGCCATGGTGTTCAGCAGCTGCGGCGGCAGCAGCATCGGCATGGTGGCGAACCCGGCCTGGTCGGCGGCGAGTTCGCGGTAGAAGTGGTCGGTGAGCCGGTCGCCGACGACGGCCCGCAGCTGCCGGGCGGTCTTCACCGAGTGGGCCCGCTGCCACTGGGCGTCGCGCCACTGCGCCTCGGTGACGCGGCGCCAGCCCGGCAGCCGCCGCCAGTCCGGCTCGACCAGCGCCGTCCGCGCGTACGTGTACGGCTGGCGGATCACGGGGTGGTCCACGGCCGGCTACTGGCCGGTGGAGGGGGCGGTGGAGGGGCCGACCAGGGGGCCTGTTCGAGGGCTTGCCTGGGGGTCGGCTCGGACGTCGGTGAAGAGGCCCGCGAAGCGGGTGCGCAGCTCGCGCTTGAGCACCTTGCCGGTCGGTCCGAGCGGGAAGTCCTGAGGTGTGCGGGCGATCCGGACGGCGGCGAGTGCGGCCAGCCCGGCCGCGGCCAGCGCCTTGTTCGCCGCGTCCTGTACCTCCTCGGCGCCGGCCCCGGCGGCCCCTCCGGCCCCTGCCTGCAACCGGACGACGGCGACCGGGCGTTGTCCCTCACCGGGCGCCCCGGGCACGCCGACCACCGAGCAGTCCTGCACCAGGTCGGCGCAGTCGGCGAGCAGCACCTCCTCGATCGGCAGGCTGTAGACCGGGCCGTCGGCGGTGTCGATGACGTCCACCGTGCGGTCGAGGTGGTAGAACCGGCCGTCCGGCGAGCGGTGGGCGACGTCGCCGGTGAGCCAGTAGCCGGCCAGCTCGAAGCTCTCGGTCAGCCGCCGGTCGTGCCAGTAGCCCGGGGTCCGGGAGGGGCTGACCACGCCGAGCAACCCGACCGTGCCGTCAGGGAGTTCGGTGCCGTCCTGGTCGAGCACGGCGGCCTTCAGGACCACCTCCAGCGGCCTGCCGACGCAGCGGTCGTCGCGGGCGCTCTCCGGGGTGGTCACCTGGCCGAAGAGCGCCATGCCCATCTCGGAGGAGCCCAGGCCGTCGACGAACTGCGAACCGGGAAGAGCGGGTTGGTCGGCCCGGTCCTGCGGCAGCAGCCAGGGGCGGATCAGCCCGGCCGGCCGCTCGCCGAGCGTCACCAGGCGGCGGATGTGCCCGTGGTGCGCGCTGTCACCGGTGTTGAACCAGGAGTGCACCCGGGCCGCGCCGCGGACCGGGAGTTCGCCGGTGGCCAGCTCGACGAAGGTCCGGGGGAAGGAGGCGACCATGGTCGGCTGGAAGGCCTCCATCACCGGCTCGACGACGGCGCGCCGCCAGTCGGACATCACCACGGTGGGCAGGCCGAGCAGGGTCGCGGTGAGGAAGTAGCTGAGCCCGCCGGCGTGGGTGTGCGGCATCAGCGACATCAGCCGGTCGTACGGCTCGGCGGGGAAGCGCTCCATCCGCGGCTGCTTGCCGTCCCAGAACTGGCGGTGCGCCAGCATCGTGGACTTGGGGGTGCCGGTGGTGCCGGAGGAGTGGATCAGCGCCACCACGTCGTCCGGGGCGTGCCGGTACGGGTGGCCGGCGGGCAGCTCGACGGTGTCGGCGTCGAAGGCCTGCACCTCGGCGGCCAGGGCGAGGAAGCGCGGGCGGCGGCCCGGGTCCTCGCGGTAGGCGGCGGCCAGCCGGGTGGGGTCGTCGGCGACCACGCCGACCACGCCGACGTGGTCCAGGTAGCGGACCAGCACGTCGTGCCGCATCGCGTCGTTGACCAGCGCGGGGACGGCGCCCAGCGAGGTCAGCGCGAGGAAGTGCAGTAGCGGTTCCAGCCCCTCGCCGACCACGACGCCCACCGGCTCGCCGGGGCGCACCCCGTTGGCGTGGTACCAGGCGGCGTAGCGGTCGCGCAGCGCGGCCAGGTCGAGCAGGCTGTGGCCGCGCAGCACCACCTCGCCGCGGTGGTCGGTGCGGTGGGTGAAGACGGACGGGACGGCGCGGTGCGGGTTGGCCGCGAGGGCGTGGTCGAGGAAGTTGCCCGCGCCCAGGGCGGGTTCGGTCATCAGCCGCTGTCTGGCGGCGAGGGGTGCGATGGAACTGCGGTCGCTCATGGGGGTCTCCCGAAGGGGGGCCGGGCGCGGGTTCTCGTGGAATCGGCGCCGGGGAGGGGGAAGGGCCGGGGAAGGACGGGGGTGGGGCGTCAGGCGTGGGTTCGGGGCGCGGGCGTCCGGAGTGGGCGTCGGACCCGGACGTCGGGCGCGGGTCTCAGGTGCGGGCGTCGGACCCGGACGTCCGGCGCGGGTCTCAGGTGCGGGCGAGGATGTCGGCGACGACCCGGTGGCCGGAGCGGATCGCGCCCTCCATCAGCCCGAAGTACGCGGTGCTGGTCTCGGTGCCGGCCCAGTGCACCCGGTGGTGCGGCGCGGTCAGCGCCGGGCCGAGCCGCGGCCAGTCGCCGGGCCCCAGCAGGGCGGCGTAACAGCCCTGGCTGTACGGGTCGTTGAGCCAGTCGGTGACGTGGCAGGCGGTCGGCTCGGGGAGCATCGGGAAGAGCTGTGCGGCCTGCCCGACGGCCGCGGCGCGTTGCTGCCGCGGAGTGAGGGCGGCGAAGCGGTGCGCCTCGGCGCCGGTGACGAAGCCGGTCAGGACGCCGATGCCGCTCTCGGCGGGGGAGTCGTCCACGGTGGAGAGCAGTGGCCCCCGGGCGTTGACCGACCAGCCGGACAGGCCGTGATCGCGCCACAGCGGCGCCGGGTAGACCAGGTGGATCTTGACCGCGCAGCCGCGCGCGGTGCGCTCGCCGGCCCGGCGCACCGGCAGGCCGGGCCGGTAGTCGATCGCGTCGGCGAGCAGCGGCGGCAGCGCCATGACGGCGACGTCCGCGCGGTGTTCGCCGCGGTCGGTGTGCACGGTGACGGCGTCGGCGTCCTGGTGGACGGCCCGGACCGGCTCGCCCAGCCGTACCCGGCGGCCCAGGCGCTCGGCCAGCCGCTCGCACACCTGGTGGGCGCCGCCGGAGATCCGGTCCTGCTGGGCGCCGCCGGCGAAGGCGTTGAGGTAGCGCAGGCCGCCGCCGGAGCGCAGGTAGAAGGCGAGGTGGAGGACGGAGATGTCGGCCGGGTCGGCGGCCGTCATCTCACCCAGGAACAACGGGAAGAACAGCCGGGCGTCGGGGTGGGTGAGGTGCTGCTCGGCCCACTCGGCGGCGGTCAGGGCGTCCAGGCGTTCGGCGTCCGGGGTGAGCCAGGGCGCCTCCGGCCTTACGGCGGCGGTGAGTTCGGACAGCCGGTCGAACAGGTCGCCGAGCGCGACGCCGTCGAGCGGCGGGAACCGGCCGTCGCGGGTCGTGGCGTCGGCGCTGCTGCCGTTGTGGTTGTCGTTGCCGCTGCCGAGCGCGAACCGGCTGGCACCGGACATCGTGGTGGGGGTGGTCTTGAGCCCCAACTCGTCCATCATGGCGAGGAGTTCGGTGTGCCGGTCGCCCAGGTAGGCGGCTCCGGCGTCGACCAGGACACCGGGGGCGGCCTCGATGCCGTGGGTGCGCCCGCCGACCCGGTCCCGGGCCTCCAGGACGGTCACCTCGAAGCCGTGGGCCGCCAGCCCGGTCGCGGCGGTGAGCCCGGCCAGTCCGGCGCCGACCACGACGGCGGTTCCTCCTGGCCGATGCGCGTCGAACTGCCGGCCGTTGAACGGGCGGTCGTTGAACGGGTGGTCGTTCATCTCGCGGCCGTGATTCTGCGCGCGAGCGCGGTGGGGGTGGGCGCGAGCAGGAACTCGTCGAAGGTGAGCTCGACGGCGTAGCCGCGCGCGACGGCGCTCAGCACCCGGGTGGCGATCAGCGAGTCGCCGCCGAGGTCGAAGAAGTCGGAGTCGGGCGCCACGTCGTCGCGTTCCAGCACGCGCCGGAAGACGGCCACCAGGTCCTGCGGGGTGGCGGGGGTGGTGAGGTCAGTGCTCAACGGAGGTCTCCTTCGACCTGTCGTGGGCGCCGTAGCGCAGGTGGCAGCCGGCCCGGTCGACCTTGCCGCTGGGGGTGTGCACGAGCCGGGGGACGACGGTGATCCGCCCGGGCACGAGGTGGCCGGGTACCCGGGCCCGCAGGTAGGACAGCAACTCGCCGGCCAGGTCCGGCGGGGAGGTGTGCCGCCGCGCCACGACGTACGCGAGCAGCGTGGTGCGGCCTGCCAGGGCGGCGCCGGTGACGGCGGCGGCGCTCACCTCGGGGTGGCCGGTGAGGTGCGCCTCGACCTCCGCCGGGTCCACCCGGACGCCGCGCACCTTCAATTCGCCGTCCAGGCGGCCCTGGTGGGTGAGCAGGCCGTCCGGGCTGCGGCTCACCCGGTCGCCGGTGCGGAAGTACCGCTCGCCGTCGACGGTGGTGAACCGGGCCGCCGTCGCCTCGGGCAGGCCGGGGTAGCCGAGCGCGAGGCCGGGCCCGCCGATCAGCAACTCGCCCTGATCGCCGAGGCGTTCGATGACGTGCGGCAGGGCGTGGCCGATCGGTGCGCGGGCGGCCGGTGCGCGGTCGGCGCCGGGCCGGGCCGGTTCGCGGGCGAGCGGTCCGGACAGGTCGACGGCGTGGGTGATCTGGGTGGTCTCGGTGCAGCCGTAGGTGTTCAGCAGCCGGATCCGCCCGGTGTCCAGCCGGGCCCAGTCGTCCAGCCGGGCCGGTTGGACGGCCTCCCCGCCGATCACCAGGAGCCTGACGCAGGGCGGCAGTTCGGCCCGGTCGTCGACCAGGTGGTGGACGAGTTCGTGCCAGAAGGCGGTCGGCAGGTCCAGGACGGTGATCCGCTCGCGCTCGACCATCCGCAGGAAGCGCGGGAACGACCCGCAGTGCGCGTCGGGGTCGAGGACGAGGGTGGCGCCCGCGGTGAGTGCCGGGAGGATCTCCTCGAAGCAGGTGTCCCAGTTGAGCGAGGCGAACTGGAGCACCCGGTCCTGGGGGGTGAGGTGGAAGAGGTCGCGCAGTGCGTGGGCCGTGGCCGCGACGGCCCGGCGGGGAGTGGCGACGGGTTTCGGCTGCCCGGTCGAACCCGACGTGAAGAGAATGTAGGCCGGATGTTCCGGGCCGCTTGCGGCACGGTCCGCCGGAGGGGTTCCGGGCGGTTCTCCGGGGAATTCCGAGAGGGCGGGTAACTCTACTAATCGAGCGTCGAGTTGGTGGTCCGCGCCGGCTTCGCCGAGTATCGCCGTGCGGCAGTTCGCGGCCGTCGCCATGGCGTGTCGACGGGCCGCCGGGAATGCCGGATCGATCGGGCAGTACACGCCCCCGGCGGTCAGCACGCCGAGAAGTGCGACCACCGTTTCGGCCGTGTGGACGGCCGGCACGGAGACCGTGCCGGGGTCCGGTCCCAGGCGCCTGGCCAGGGTGTTCGCCAGCTCTGCGAGCCGGCCGTAGTCGAGGGTGCGCCCCCGCTGGACGATCGCGGGGTGCCGGGGATTGCGGCGTGCCATTTCCGTGAACGCGTGGATCAGGTCGGGAACGACCTGGAGGGTGTCCTGATTAATTGACATGGCCGCCCCAAATGATGCCGTCGAATGCTCATCCGTGCTCGGCGAACGGCGACTCTACCGTCGAACATGCGTGGCGACAATGGATGTTGAGAGCGTTCTTCGAAGGGGGCGTGCTTGACGTGTGAACCCGCCCGAGGACGTTCGGTCGTTCGAGTAGGGACGGCGTGCGCAAGGGGGCGGAGCGACGTGGGCGAAGGCCCGGTGACGGCACGTCAGGAGCTGAGCGGGGCCTCCCAGGAGAGCCGGGTGCCGCCGCCCTCGGCGGGCCCGACCGTGAAGGCGCCGCCCACCCGCTCGGCCCGCTCGGCGAGGTTGCGCAGCCCGCTGCGCCGGCCGCCCTCGGGAACGCCCACCCCGTCGTCGGCCACCACCAGGGACACCCGCCCGGCGAGCGCTCGCAGCGTCACCTCCACCCGGCCCGCCCGCGCGTGCCGGGCGGCGTTGCTGAGCGCCTCGCCGAGGACGGCCACCACGTGGTCGGCCAGTTCCTGCGGCACGTCGGTGTCCAGCAGGCCCTCCATGCTCAGCCGGGGCGCGAAGCCGAGCGTCCCCTGCGCCTCGGCGACGACGCGGGTGGCGCGGGCGCGCAGGCCCCGGTCGGGCTCGCTGTGGGCGCGCAGCCCGAAGATCGTCGACCGGATGATCTTGATGGTCTCGTCCAGGTCCGCCACCGCGCGGGCGACCCGGTCGGCGGCGGCCGGGCTGTCGATCAGCCGGCCCGCGCTCTGCAACGTCATCCCGGTCGCGAACAGCCGCTGGATCGCCAGGTCGTGCAGGTCCCGGGCGATCCGGTCACGGTCCTCCAGCAGCGTCAGCTGCTCGGCGTCGCGCCGCCGCTCGGCCAGCTCCAGGGCCAGCGCCGCCTGGTCCGCGAAGCCCAGCAGCGGCCCGGTCTCGTCCGGCCCGAAGGCCGGCTGTCCGGCGGCGCGGGCCAGCAGCAGCACGCCCCGCCCGTACCCCGCCCCGGTGCCCAGCGGCACCGCAACCGCCGGGCCCAGCCCGTCGAAGCGCCCCGCCGGGCCCGCCGGGTAGCGGGCGTCGCAGGCCAGGTCGTCGCTGGTCACCGGTGAACCGGAGGCGTACGCGGCGCCCGACAGCGTGCCGTCCACCGGCACCGTCACCCCCAGCCGCGCGGCGGGCGCCCCGCCCAGCGCGACCTCCACCGTCAGCTCCTCCGCCCGCTCCTGCGGACCGTCCAGCGCCACCGAGACGTCGGCCAGCTCGGCGCCGGCGATCTCCCCGGCCCGGCGGGCGATCAGCTCCACCACCTCCAGCCGGGGCGCGCCCGACAGCAGGCTGCGGCTGATCTCCGCGCTGGCCCGCAGCCAGCGCTGGCGCAGCTGCGCCTCCTCGTACAGCCGGGCGTTGTCGATCGCCACCCCGGCCGCGACCGCCAGGGTGGAGATCACCGCCTCGTCGTCGGTGTCGAAGTCCAGCCCGCCGCGCTTGTCGGTGAGGTACAGGTTCCCGAACACCTCGCCGTGCACCCGCACCGGCACCCCGAGGAAGGTGTGCATCGGCGGATGGTTCGGCGGGAAACCCGCCGAGGCCGGGTGCTCGGACAGCACCGGGCAGCGCAGCGGCTGCGGGTCGCGGATCAACTCCCCGAGGATGCCCCGGCCGGACGGCGGCGGGCCGATCTCGGCGATCTCCTCCTCGGACAGTCCCACCGTCAGGAACTGCGACAGCGAGTGCCCGTCCGGGCCGATCACTCCGAGCGCGGCGTAGCGGGCGTCCACCAGGTCGGCGGCGGCCTCGACGATCCGGTGCAGAGCCTGGGCGAGGTCCAGCTCCCGGCCGACCGCGAGCACCGCCTCCAGCAGGCTGTGCACCCGGTTCTGGGTGCCGCGCGCCGCGTCGATCCGCCACTGGAGCTCCTCCAGCAGCTCGTCCAGGCGCAGCCGGGGCATCCGCGCGCCGCCGACCGCCGCGCTGCCGTCCGCTCCGCCCACCGCTGTCCTCCTCGTACTCGCCCCGGCCCGTCCTCCACCCGCCGCCGGAGGGCGCCAGGTGCCGCCCGATCAGGGCGATTGCCGGATTCACGGTAGTGCCCGGGTGTCGGCACCCCGCACGCCGGGGTGCGCCGTACGCTCCCACGGGCGGGCCTTTCGTCCCGTCACCGAGGGGCCTGCGGCCTCTGTCGCGAGGCCCTGGCGGACCGCCAGGGTGGGGGAGGAGCGGACGGGCCGTCAGTGCGCACACCGTCCCCGCGCCGCCCCACCAAGCGCCGACACAGTGGAGGAACCCTCATGACGCCATCCGTCCTGGCCGGGGTCGACGGCTCGCCGGAGAGCACCACCGCCGCCCTCTGGGCCGCCGACGAGGCGGTGCTCCGGGGCGCCCCGCTGCGCCTGGTGCACGCCTGGCCGTGGCTGACCGACGGTGTGGCCACCTTCGCCGAGCCCGACGACCTGCCGGCCGCCGCACAGCGGGTGCTGGCCTCGGCCGCCGACGCGATCCGCGAGCGCCACCCCGACCTGGTGGTGCACACCGACGCCGTCCTGGACGCGCCGGTGGACGGCCTGGTCGCCGCTGCCGCGGACGCCGCCCTCCTGGTGCTCGGCTCGCGCGGCCTCGGCGGCTTCACCGGGCTGCTGCTCGGCTCGGTCGGCATGGCCGCGGCCGCCCGCAGCACGGTGCCGGTGGTCGTGGTGCGCGAGCCGGGCGCGCCCGACGGGGCCGGCGATGACGGGCCCGAGGTGCTGGTCGGCGTCGACGCGCACGCCCCGGAGGAGGAGGTGCTCGCCTTCGCCTTCCAGGAGGCCGCCCTGCGCGGCGCCCGGCTGCGGGCCGTGCACGGCTGGGACCTCCCGCCGGTCTTCGGCTACGCCGGCGGGGCCGTGCCGCCCACCGAGATCGCCCAACTGGAGGCGCTGGAGGCCAAGCTGCTCACCCTCGCCCTGGCCGGCCAGCGCGAGCGGCACCCGGACACCGTGGTGATCGAGGACGTCCGGCTCGGCTCCGCCCGCGGCCTGGTCGAAGCCTCCGCCGGTGCCGCCCTCCTGGTCGTCGGCCGCCGCCACCGTTCCCTCGACTTCGGCCCCCGCCTCGGCCGCGTCGCCCACGCCGCCCTGCACCACGCCCAGTCCCCGGTCGCCGTCATCCCCCACCCCTGACCGACACCGGCAGCGCCCGCCCGGAAAGCGGGCCAAGGCAACCCCTCACGAGTTCGAATCTCACCTCCTCCGCCGGCCGATGGCCCGGACCGCACAGCGGTCCGGGCCATCGGCGTATCCCGTCCGAGGAACCCAGGGGGGCGCCAACGTGCGCGGCGTCGCAGGCGTTCCGGCAGTGCTGGGCATCGCCGTCCACGCATCCCTTCCGCCTGGAGCATGTCGAGATATACTTCAGATGCGAGTTGATATCAGGAGGTGCATCACATGAGCCGGACCGTGATCGACCTGGACGACGAGCTGCTCGCCGACGTGGCTCAGGCTCTCGGCACCAGCACCAAGAGGGAGACGGTCAACACCGCTCTGCGTGAGGTGCTGGAGAACAGACGGCGAGCGCTCGCCCTCACACGGCTGCGTGCCGCGGCGGACGCGGGGGCCTTCGACCTGGAGATCTTCGAGGACAAGAGGAACTACCGCCGGTGAACGCGGCGCAATTCCTGATCGACACCAGCGCGCTCGCGCGCTTCATGCGCGGCGACGCCGAGCAGTACGGCTGGGACCAAGCCGCAGCGGCGGGCTTGGTCGCAACCTGCCCCATCACCGAACTTGAGTTCTTCTACAGCGCGCGGACAGCGGCCGACCGCGCTCAGGGGATCGAGGACATGCGGCTGCTGTTCGGCTGGGTGCCGGTCGATGACCGCGCCTACGACCGCGCCTGGTACGTCCAGGGCATGCTGACCAAACGAGGTCAGCACCGCAGCGCCGGAGCCGTGGACCTGGTCGTCGCGGCCACAGCGGAACTGCAAGGCCTGACCCTTCTGCACCGGGACCGCGACTTCGAGTGCATCGCGAGCGTCACCGGACAGGCCCTCCAGTGGTACGGGCCGGAGGCCGGCAAATGAATCCGGTCCGTTCCGGTCCAGGACTGGGAGCCGGGAAAGGGGCCTGATCCTGTTCGAACCGCAATCTCGTGTTCTCTGCCTCCGCCCGACAGGCCATCGGCCGGGCCGGATCACGCCTCGACGGGGGCGGGGCGTGATCCGGCCGGGGAGTGTCAGGTTGCCGGGGGTTCGGTCGGGCGGGGGCGGGTGCCCGGGGGGAGGACTTGGGCCTTGAGATGGAGGTCCGGGCTGTGGCGGAAGCCGAGGGTGAAGTCCACCCACTGGCCGGCCCGTAGGGGTGGCGGGTCGGCGATCATCAGGTCGGCGTCCTCCGGGGCCATCGCCAGCTCGCCGCGGCCCGGGATCGGGAGGGCGGCCACCGGCTCCCAGCGGCCTGCGGCGCCCTGGTGGAGGTGCCGCTTGATCGTGATCCTGCCGCCGAACTCCCAGCTGGCGGAGGTCAGTTCGTCCGGTACGTCGCCCGGGTTGCGGATCGTGAAGAACGCCGCCGTGGCCGGGGCCGCGCCCGCCGTCGGCAGTAGCAGCCAGCCCGGGCCGGCCTCCACCGGCCGGGGCCGCCCGGCCCCGCCGACCGCCGTCCACCCGGTCAGCAGCACCAGCGTCAGCGCCGCCGCGCCCACCGGCGGGCCGACCACCCGCAGCCGTCCGATCGCGCTCGTCGCCGTGCTCATCGCCGCGCCCCCTTCCGGGCCGCCGAGGCGCCGCGCCCGGGCTGCCAGGTGCGCAGCCGCAGGCTGTTGCCGACCACCAGCAGCGAGCTGAGCGACATCGCCACCGCCGCCAGCATCGGGTTGAGCAGGCCGACGGCCGCCAGCGGGATCAGCACCACGTTGTAGCCGAAGGCCCACAGCAGATTGGCCCGGATCGTGCCGAGGGTGCGCCGGGCCAGCCGGACGGCGTCCACCACCGCCTCGATGTCGCCGCGCACCAGGGTGAGTCCGGCCGCGCCGATCGCGGCGTCGCTGCCCGAGGCCAGCGCCACCCCGAGGTCCGCCGAGGCCAGTGCCACCGCGTCGTTGACGCCGTCGCCGACCACCGCGACCGTCCGCCCGGCGCCCCGCAGCTCGGCCACCACCGCGGCCTTGCCCTCCGGCGAGGCCGCGGCGTGCACCCGTTCGATGCCCAGCTCGCGCGCCACGGCCCGGGCCGCGCCCGGGCCGTCGCCGGTCAGCAGGACGGTCTCCAGTCCCATCCCGCGCAGCCGGTGGAGCGCCCGCCAGCTGCCCGAGCGCAGCGTGTCGCCGACGGCGAGCACGGCCGCGGCCCGCCCGTCCAGTTCGACCACCACGGCCGTGCGGCCGGTGTCCGAGGCGGCGGTGACCGCGTCCGCGAGGTCGGCGGGCAGCGGCTGCGCCGTGCCGTCCGGGCGGACCACCCGTATCCTCCGGCCCTCGACCACCCCGGACACCCCGACCCCGGTGGCGGCCGCGAAGCCGTCCACCGCGGGGAGCGGACCGCAGCGCTCCCGCGCGGCCGCCGCCACGGCCCGCCCGATCGGGTGCTCCGAGCGGTGTTCCACCGCGCCGGCCAGCCGCAGCACCGCACCCTCGTCGAGACCTTCGCCGAGACCTTCGCCGAGCCCCGAGTCGAAGCCCTGGGCGACCGTCACCGCCGCCAGTTCCATCCGCCCGGTGGTCAGCGTCCCGGTCTTGTCCAGCACCACGGTGTCGACCCGGCGCAGGCTCTCCAGTACCTCCGGGCCGCGCACCAGCACGCCCAGTTCCGCGCCCCGCCCGGTCGCCGCCAGCAGCGCCGTCGGGGTGGCCAGGCCCAGGGCGCACGGGCAGGCGACCACCAGCACGGCGACCGCCGCCGTCACCGCCGCCTGCGGGGCCGCGCCCGCGCCGAGCCAGAAGCCCAGCACGCACACCGCGCCCGCCAGCACGCACGGCACGAACACCCCGGCCACCGCGTCGGCGAGGCGCTGCGCCCGGGCCTTGCCGGCCTGGGCGTCCGCCACCAGCGCGGTGATCCGGGCGAGTTGGGTGTCGGCGCCGACGGCCGTCGCCCGAACCACCAGCGCGCCGCCGACGTTGACGGTCGCGCCGGCCACCGCGTCCCCGGGGCCGACCTCCACCGGCACGCTCTCCCCGGTCAGCAGGCTCAGGTCGAGCGCCGAACCGCCTTCGACCACCACCCCGTCGGTGGCCACCCGTTCACCCGGCCGCACCACGAACTCCTGCCCGGGCAGCAGCAGTTCGATCGGTACCAGGCGCTCCTCGCCGGTCCCGCCGTCCCGGACGCACACCTGCTTCGCGCCCAGTTCGGCCAGCGCCCGCAGCGCGGAACCGCTGCGCCGCCGCACCCGGCCCTCCAGCAGCCGCCCGGCCAGCACGAACAGCGGCACCCCGACCGCCGCCTCCAGGTAGACGTGCGCCGTGCCGCTGCCGTCCGCGGTCAGCGAGAACGGCATCCGCATGCCGACCTCCCCGGCGCCGCCGAACACCAGCGCGTACGCGGACCAGCCGAAGGACGCCACCACCCCCAGGCTGACCAGGGTGTCCATGGTGGCCGCCGCGTGCCGCAGCCCCTGCCAGGCCCGGCGGTGGAACCCGACCGACCCCCAGGTCACCACCGGGACGGCCAGCGCGAAGCAGACCCACTGCCAGGCGGGGAACTGCAGTGACGGCACCATCGACAGCACCACCACCGGGACGGCCAGCAGCGTCGTCACCAGCAGCCGCCAGCGCTCCGCCGGCTCCTCGTCCGGCAGCCCGACGCTCGCCCCGGCGGGCGCCAACTCGGCGGTGTATCCCGCTCGTTCGACGGCCGCCACCAGCTCTGCGACCGGCACCCCGGCCGGGTGCAGCACCCGGGCCCGACCGGTCGCCAGGTTCACCCCGGCCGTCACTCCGTCGATCCGGGCCAGCCGCTTCTCCACCCGGCCCACGCAGGCCGCGCAGGTCATCCCGCCGACCGCCAGATCGGTGCTCACCAGGGCCCCGGCGTCGGCCCCCGCGACCGGGCTCATCGCATCCCGCCCATGTCGTGCCCGCCCATCCCGGGCGCCCCGGGCGACGCGCCGCCCCCGGGCGTCAGCCCCGGGGACACCGGGCCCGCCTGCCGTCCCACCGCGTACGCCACCACGAACACCACCACCAGCAGCAGGGCGAACCCCGCCAGCACACTCAAGGGCCGGACACCCGGCGACTTCGCACTCACCCCCCAGCAGTCGGACGACGGGCACGGTTGGTTCCCGTACGGTCCGAACCGGTGGGGACCGGTGGGAGCGCCCTGGCGTCGCGGGCCCGGCGAGACCCGTACGGCGGGCCTCGGGCCCGGATTAATTCGGATGACGCACCCGGTGTGACCAGGTAGCGTCCGGGACGGCGCCTCCCGATGCGCTGGGCCCCGGCTACTACCCGTCAACTAGATGCCGGTGCCCGTGGTCGGGTTCCGGGAGGCGCCCATACGCGTTCAGCCCCGGGGTCGCTTCAGCCCGCCGCGCGGGGGCGTGGTTCGAGGGCCGGGGTTCGGGCGAATCCGCCCTCGGCGAAATCTGATCGTCATAAGATCCCTTCGTGTGCCGAGGGTCGGCACCCGGCCCGGCCGCGCGCGCTCGTGCGGCCGGACGGATGGTCAACGCAGCGGGGAGTAGCGATGACACGTACGGGGAAGCGGATGCTGGCCGCCAGCGCGGCCGCGCTGGCGGCGGTACTGGCGGTCGCCGGGACGGCCTCGGCGCAGCCGGGCCCGGCTGCGGTCCAGAGCGGTATGGGGACGGGGGAGATCCTGCCGCACCCGGGGGAGACGGGCCTGATCTGGATCCCGGACTGGATCGGCGACGGTGGCGCGGTGACGGCCTCCGTCAACCCCTCTCAGCCCTTCACCGTGACGGTGGGCTGCCAGGGCGGCGGCTCGGTCCAGGTCCACGTCGCCGGCCTGGCGCCGGCCGACTTCACGGTCCAGTGCCCGGTCGGCGCGACCGGCATCGGCTCGGTGGAGATCCCCGCCCGGCCCGGCCGGGACCTCCTGTTCACGGTGACCGCCTCCGACCAGGCGATCCACTGGGGCATGTACGCCACCCAGGCGGACTGACCCCGCCGCGCGTCCCGGAACGGGTCCCGTTCGGTCCTGCCGCGCGCGACAGGACCGAACGGGACCGAACGGGACTGAACGGGACTGAACGGGACCGGCCCTAACGCCGCACGCTGCGCGGCCCGGTGACCGCCGCGCCCAGCGCGCCGACCCGGGCCCGCAGTTCGCGGTCGGCGGTGACGACCAGGCAGTCCCGGTCCGGCTGTTCGGCTCTGGCCGCCCGGACCAGCTCGACGATCCGGTCGTCACCGCTGCCGGCCGCCGCGACCACCCGTACCTCGGGCAGTCCGTCCACACCTCGGGCCGCGCCCTCCACGACCAGCACCACCTCCAGCGGCCCGGGCCGCTCCGGCAGGCCCTGCCCGGCGACGGCGACCAGCGCGTCCCGCAGCCGCTCGGCGGCGCCCCGTCGATCCCGCCACCACCCGTCGGGCACCGACCCGACCACGTTGGCCGCGTCCACCACCAGCAGCGGCAGCCCGCCCCGGGCCCCGTCCGCGTCCCTGTCCTCCATGGCCTCTCCCACGCCCTTCCTCGTCACGCCTTTCCCCGGGCCGGCCCGGCGAGTGACCGGGGGCCCTGCCAGCCGGGTGGTGCGTCAGGTGAGGGTGATCCGGATGCCGACGGTGCCGCGCTCGCCGCGGCGCAGGCGGCTGCCGAGCAGGGTGAGCACGCCGAGCAGGCCGTACTTCTGGCGCAGCAGGGTGCGGTAGGCGGCGGTGCGTTCGGGGCTGAGGATCTCGGCGGTGGCGGGGTACTGCTCGCCGGTCGGCCGGCCCTTGACGTCGCAGGGGCCCACCAGGACGTCCGCGCGGTTGCGGATCCGCTTGACCTTCCAGGAGTCGGCGACGGTCCAGACGCCGAGCGCCTCGCCGTCGCGCACCACCCACACCGGGGTCGGCACGGTGGTGCCGTCCTTCTTGTAGGTGGTGACGAGCAGGTAGCTCCCGGAGGAGAGGCTGACGATCCGGGCGAGCCGGTCGGAGGAAACGGGGTCGGGCGTGGTCATGGCCGGAAGTCTAGGGCGTGCCTGACCAGGGCCCGGGCCCGGCGGGCCAGCCCGCGGTGGCCGTGCCCGCCGAGGGCGGTGGCGCCCGGGTCGGGGAGCGCGGCCGGGTCGGCGGCGAGTGCGGCGCGGCGGCGGGCGGCGGTGCGCCCGGCGGCCCACAGGGCGAGGACGGCGCCGAGTGCGATGGCCGTCCAGGCGGCCGGGGCGAGGCCGGGGTCGTTGCCCCGGACGGCCTGCGGGTGCGCCTGACCGGCGATGGCGGCGGGGGCGGCGGAGGAGGCAGCGCCGGCCCGGCCGGTGATGGTGGCCGGGCGGGCGGCGGCGGTGTCCTCCACCAGTTGCCCGACCGGCTGGACCTTGTCGGCCGCCGCGAAGCCCCAGTCGAGCAGCTCGGCCGCCTCGTCGTAGACCCGGGTCTGGGTGTCCGGGTGCATCACCGTCACCAGCAGGGTTCGGCCGCCGCGCTGGGCGGCGCCGGTGAAAGTGGCGCCCGCGTTGGTGGTGTAGCCGTTCTTGACGCCGATCAGGCCCTGGTACTTGCCGAGCAGCCGGTCGGTGTTGGCGATGTCGAAGCTGGTGCGCTGCCCGGTGAGCTTGTCGAGTCCGCCGGGGAAGTGCGCGGTGCGGGTGGAACAGTAGGAGCGGAAGTCGGCGTTGCGCAGCCCGGCGCGGGCGAACAGGGTGAGGTCGTAGGCGGAGGAGACCTGGCCGTCCATGTCGTAGCCGTCGGGGGAGACCACCTTGGTGTCGCGGGCTTGCAGGGCCTGGGCGCGGGCCTGCATCTCGGCGACGGTCTGCTGGAGGCCGCCGTTCATGTGCGCGAGGACGTGGACGGCGTCGTTGCCGGAGCTGAGGAAGACGCCCCGCCAGAGGTCCTCGACGCGGTACGGCAGGTCCTCCTTGACGCCGACGAGGCTGCTGCCGGCGCCGACGTTGGCCAGTTCGGCCGTGGTGACCTTGTGCTCCGTCGTGCGGTCGAACTTGGGCAGCACGGTGTCCGCGAAGAGCATCTTCAGGGTGCTGGCCGGGGGGAGCTGGAGGTGGGCGTTGTGGGCCGCGAGGACCTCGCCGGTGCCGGCGTCGGCGACCAGCCAGGACCGCCCGGTCAACGTGGGCGGCAGCGCGGGCGCCCCGGCCAGCGGAGCGACCTGGACGGCGGACCGGCCGAGCCGTTCGCCGCCGATCGCACCGGCGGCGTCCTGCCCGGGGGCGGTCGGGGCGCCGGCGGCGAGCATCAGGGCGGACACCGCGGCGGCCGCCGCCACTCTGCTGACATGCTGTGGCATCTGCTGCACACGGCGAACGTACCCGGGGCGCCGCCGGGCCGCCGCGCCTGCTGCTCCGTCCGGATCCCGGGCGGGTACGGCGGTCCGCACCCCGGGCGGTACGGCACCGGGACGGCCGGGCGGCGGGCGGGCGGCGACCGGCGGCTCCGGGACGGCCGGCGGAAGCCGCCGGGACGACTTTGGTCATCCCCGGGTCGCGCCGAAAGTCGGATTCCCGGGCGCCGGGAGCTGCCTAGGCTCGGGGCATGAAGACGCTGCTCGGCTATCTCGGTTTCGTGCTGATCCTCGGCGGCGGGTCCGGCCTGGCGGCGGACTGGCTGGGGGGCTTCCGGCTGTTCGGCTTCGTCCGTTTCCTGGTCCCGGACGGCCATGAGACCGCCGGGTACGCCACCCTGCTGGTGCTCGGCATCCTGCTGGCGATCCCGGCGGCCCGCCGAGGCTGATCAGCGGCTCAACCCGAGCCCCGACCGGCACCCCGACCGGCACTCTGATCAGCCCCCGCCCCCGAGGCCGCCACGCCGTCGAGCAGGACGGCGAGCCCGGTGCGGAAGGCCGCCCGGTCGCGGTCCTGCGGCGTGCCGTCGGAGGCGCCCTGGAGGGCGGTCAGCAGGGGGAAGCGCTCGGTGAAGTCCGGTGCCAGTTCGGCGAGTCGGGCGGACCGGGCGGTCCACCAGTCCTCGTCGGCGATGCCGGTCGCGGCGGCGGCGCCGCGTGATTCGGCGGCCACGGCGGCCGTGCCGCGGACGAACTGCCAGAGCGCCGCGACGACGCCGTGCAGCCGCGGGGGTGCGAGGGCGGCCGATTGCAGGGCACGTAACAGGCTTTCCATGGCGGCGAGTTCGGCCGGTCCGAGCACCGGGCGGGCCTGCGATACCTGGAGGATCCAGGGGTGGCGCAGGTAGCAGGCGTACAGTTCCTCGGCCCAGGCGGTGACGGCGGGGCGCCAGCCCTCCAAGTCCGCGACGGAAGGCCGCAGTTCGCCGAGTGCCCGGTCGTGCATCAGGTCGAGGAGTTCGGCCTTGCCCGGGACGTAGGTGTAGAGGGCCATGGCGGTGCGGCCGAGCCGTTCGCCGACGGCGCGCATCGAGAGCGCGGCCATGCCGTCCGCGTCGGCGACCGCGATGCCGGCGGAGACGATCGCGTCGACGCTGAGGCCCGGTTTGGGGCCGCTGCGCCCGGTGCGCGGTTGCGGTGGTGCGCCCCAGAGCAGGGACAGGGACCGGTGGGCGTCGCCCTGTCCGGCGTAGACGACCATGCAGCAACTCCTTATGGCGTAAAGTATCCTCGCCCGCGACAACTCTTTATGTCGTAAGGTTATCAACCGAAGGGGTTTTGCGATGACACTGCCCGTCACCTTCGCCGAGGTCGTCGAGGTCCGCCGGATCACGCCGCGCACCGCCCGGGTCACCTTCGAGGCCGAGGCCCTGGCGGACTCCGTGGGCACGGCGCCCGACCAGCAGGTGAAGCTGTGCTTCCCCCGTCCCGGCCAGGCGGTGCCCGAGCTGCCCGCGCAGAGCGACGACCCGATGAGCTGGTACCAGGCGTACCTGGCGATCCCCGAGGCGGGGCGCCCGCTGCTGCGCAGCTTCACCCTCCGGCGCCGGCGGCCCGGCACCCGCCTGGTCGAGATCGACTTCGTGCTGCACGGCGACACCGGTCCGGCCGCCGCCTGGGCGGAGCGCGCGGAGCCGGGGCAGCGGCTCGGGATGGTCGGCCCCTCGGCGCTGTACGCCCCGCCGGTCCCGCTCGCCGAGGCCGCCGCCGCTGCCGACTGGGTGCTGCTGGCGGGGGACGAGACGGCGCTGCCGGCGATCGCGACGCTGGTCGAGGCGCTGCCCGCCGGGGTGCGGGCCCTCGCGTTCGTCGAGGTCGCGGACGAGGCCGAGCGGCAGCCGCTGGAGAGCCGTGCCGAGCTGGCCGTGCACTGGTCGGTCCGGGGCGGGGCGGCCCCCGGGGTCGTGCTGGCCGGGGCCGTGCGGGCCGCCGCGCTGCCGGCCGGCGCGCCGTTCGCCTGGCTCGCGGGGGAGGCGGGCGCGGTGCGGGCGCTGCGCCGCCACCTGGTGGCGGAGCGCGGCGTGCCGAAGCGGTCGATCGACTTCACCGGGTACTGGCGCCACCGGCTGACCCAGGACGACGCGCCCACCGCCGAGGATCTGGCGGACGCCCAGGAGCGATTGGCCGCCGGCTGATCGGGTGCTGATCGCTCGGCGGTCGGGGGGTTCCGGCCACCGGGCGTCGGTGTGACCGCGCGCCCGTTCTGTCATGTCCGGTTTCAGAGTGGGTCCGGGGGGAAGGGTGTGTGGCGGTGCTGACGGTGTGTCCCAGGTGGCGGTGGTCCGCCACTGTCCAGAGTTCGCCACCGATTTTTTCCGACCGGGATCGGACAGTTCCGACCGGGTCTGGTCAGCGAAAAGGGGCGGACATGGCCCGATTTCTGCCGTGAATTTTACTTTCTGATGGTCTTTTTTACTTTCTAATGGGGATTTCCCCCCTTGTCGTGGTCGTGTCGGATGCGCTGGAATGCGACCGCTGTCGGGACGCGCGGTCCGGAGCAACCACGCGTCCGACCTGGATCCGCGTACGCTGGGCCGCGCAACCTGACGTCTCATCAGACGAAAGGATGTCCATTGATCGGCTGGCGGAAATCCCAGCTAGCAGCTGCCGTCACGGTCACCGCCGCGTCCATGGTCCTGACCTTCGGGTCCAGCGCCAACGCAGCTCCGCTCCCGGACCCGCAGAACGCCCCCGTGGCGTCCGCGGACGGGACCCCGGTGCCGGTGATCGTGATTCTCAAGGACCAGATAGCGGACGCCCCGGCCGACAACGGCCACCTCGGCGCCCGTAAGCAGAAGGCCGCGAACGCCCAGGCGCCGCTGCTGGACAAGGTCAAGGCCAACGGTGGCACCAACATCAAGAGCTTCGTGGTCGGGAACGCGTTCTCGGCCACGGTGAGCCCCGCGCTGCGTGCCGCGCTGCTGGCCGACCCGGCCGTCGCCTCGGTCGTCGCGGACGAGCAGGTCACCGTCACGCCGCCGGCCGCCGGCAAGGCCGCGGCCGCGAAGGACGCCGCGGACACCAAGTCCGGTGCCAAGTCGGCCAAGGCCGCCGCCCCGCAGGCCGTTTCGGGCAGCAACGGCCAGGGCGCCGAGCAGAACGCGACCAACACGATCTGCCCGTCCGACCCGTCCCAGCCGCTGCTGGAGCCGGAGGGCCTCTACTCGACGCACGCCGTCGGCGCCGACGGCAAGCCCGGCGCGGCCGACCTGGCCACCGGCAAGGGCGTCAAGGTCGCCTACATCGCGGACGGCCTCGACCCGAACAACCCGGACTTCATCCGGGCCGACGGCTCGCACGCGGTCGTCGACTACCAGGACTTCGCGGGCGACGGCGTGGACGCGCCGACCGGTGGCGCGGAGGCCTTCGGCGACGCCTCGGCGGTCATCGCCCAGGGCCGCCAGGTCTACGACGTCTCGAAGTTCGTGAACGCCTCCCGCGGTCTGCCGGCCGGCTGCAACATCCGCATCCGCGGCCTCGCCCCGGACGCCTCGCTGGTCGCCCTGCGGGCCGGCGGCGAGATCATGTCGAACTCGTCGATCCTGCAGTCCATCGACTACGCGGTCTCGGTCGCCAAGGTCGACGTGCTGAACGAGTCCTTCGGCGGCAACGTCACCCCGGACAGCGGCGCGCACGACACCATCTCGCTCTTCAACGACCAGGCCGTCAAGGCCGGTGTCACCGTCTCCGTCTCCACCGGCGACGCGGGCATCAGCGGCACCATCGGCACCCCGGCCACCGACCCGAACGTGATCGCGGTCGGCGCCTCGACGGACAACCAGAACTACCAGCAGACCGGCTACGCGGCCGCCCAGTTCTCCAACAAGACCTGGAGCAACAACCGCATCTCCGCGCTCTCCTCGGGCGGCTTCACCCAGGCCGGCCGCACGGTCGACCTGGTCGCGCCGGGCGAGTCGGACTGGGCGCTCTGCTCGCCCGACACCAGCAAGTACACCGACTGCACCGGCTACAGCGGCCAGGGTTCGCCGATCCAGTCGTTCGGCGGCACCAGCCAGGCCGCGCCGTTCGTCACCGGCGCCGCGGCCCTGGTCATCCAGGCCTACCGCGACACCCACAACGGTCAGTCGCCCGCCCCGGCGCTGGTGAAGAAGTTCATCACCGGCACCGCCCAGGACCTCGGCGTCCCGGCCGAGGAGCAGGGCGCCGGCCTGCTGAACGTCCGCGCCGCCGTCGAGGCCGCCCGCGGCTACCACGCCGGCTCCGGCGCGTCGGACAGCAAGACCGTCGTCGTCACCACCGGTCAGGTCGACATCGCCGGCAACCCCGGCTCGACCCACACCGCCGACGTGACCGTCACCAACACCAGCTCCGCCCCGCAGACGGTCAGCGGCGCGACCCGCACCTTCGTGCCGCAGTCGAGCAACCAGCAGACCGTCCAGCTGGACACGGCCTCCACCGACACCTTCAAGTACGCCACCAACGGCGCCACCTGGGTGCAGAAGCAGGTCAAGTTCACCGTCCCGGCCGGCGCCGACCGCCTCGCGGCGTCGATCGCCTGGCAGGGTGCGGCCAGCCCGGTCACCAACGGCTCCGTGGTCCGCATGACGCTGCTCGACCCGTCGGGCCGCTTCGAGACCAACACCCGTCCGCAGGGCGGCGCCACCCCGGCCGACTTCGGCCTGGTGGACGTCCCGCACCCGGTGGCCGGCGAGTGGACCGCCGTCCTGTACACCCCGGCGGGCAAGGCCGGCTACAACGGTCCGGTCCAGCTGGGCACCGCCACCCAGCGCGCGGTGCCGGCCGGCGCCGTCAGCCCGAGCGTCGCGGACCTGAAGCCGGGTGAGACCAAGACCCTCAAGGTCCAGCTCACCACCCCGGGCACCAGCGGCGACTCCAGCCAGGCGATCACCGTCGCCAGCTCCAACGGCACCGCCACCAGCGTTCCGGTCGTGCTGCGCAGCCTCGTCCCGGTCAACCAGGGCAAGGGCACCTTCACCGGCACCATCACCGGTGGCAACGGCCGCAACGCCTCGCCGACGCAGAGCTTCGCGTACGCCTTCGACGTCCCGAAGGGCCAGAAGGACCTGCGGGTCGGCGTCACCGTCGCCAAGGACCCGAAGCTGCTCATGCAGGGCGCGCTGATCAGCCCGAACGGCACCCCGATCGACATCGAGGGCAACGGCCTGCTCGACGCGCAGGGCAACCTGACCGGCACCACCGCCGGCGTCTCGGCCACCACCGTCAACCCGGCCGCCGGCCGCTGGCGGTTCGTCCTGAACGTGCTCGGCCCGGTCAGCGGCCAGGAGCTCGCCCAGGACTTCGCCGGCACCGTCGCGTTCAACCAGAACGTCGCCACCGCCGGCCTGCCGAACGACCCGCACGCCAAGCTGGCGGCCGGCAAGCCGGTCACCGTCCAGGTGAACTACACCAACAACACCGTCGCCACCCAGAAGATCTCGGCCGACGGCCGCCTGGACCGCCGCACCGACATCCCGCTGGTGCCGCAGGGCGCCTCCGCGACGGTCACCCTGCCGCTGAGCCTCACCTCCGCGGTGCCGTCCTTCCTCGTCCCGCCGGGCACCGACCAGCTGAAGGCGGTGGCGGCCTCCTCGACGCCGGCCCACCTGGAGCTGTCCGGCACCACCGGCTCGCCGGACCTCTTCGGCGACCTGAAGAAGGCCCAGGACGGTTCGACCATCTCGGTCGTGACCGACAACGGCAGCGCGTCGCAGCCGGTCCTCCCCGGCGTGTGGGGCACCTTCCTGCAGCAGGTCGGCCCGTTCGGCACCGCCGGTGCCCCGGCCGGCACCGCCACCATCACCGCGACCGCGCACACCCAGGCGTTCGACCCGGCGCTGACCTCCAGCACCGGTGACCCGTACGCCCTGGCGGTCAACGCCTCGGCCCCGGCCGCCAACCCGGTGACCGTCCAGCCGGGCGCCAGCGGCTCGCTCCAGGTCACCGTGACCCCGACCGGTGCGAAGGGCAGCACCGTCCACGGTGTGCTGTACCTGGTGTCCGCCCCCAGCTCGGTGGCGACCGCCAACAACACCCTGGGCACCACCGGTTCGGTGCTCGCGGCGATCCCCTACAGCTACACGGTGAACTGACCTTCCATCACCACGCCGAGGCCGTCCCGGAGTTCCGGGGCGGCCTCGGCCGTTTTCCCCGGGGGGCGGCGGGAATGCCCCGCGCCCCGGCGGTGTTGCGCCGGGAAGGACCGGGGCGAAACGGATGCCCCGGCCCTTCCACCGGACCGGGAGCGGGACTTGAACGACGCGATCAAGCACAGCCACGTCGAGGTGAACGGTGTCCGTCTGCACGTCGCGGAACAGGGCGAGGGCCCGCTGGTCCTGCTGCTGCACGGCTTCCCGGAGAGCTGGTACTCCTGGCGCCACCAGTTCGCCCCGCTCGCCGCGGCCGGCTACCGGGTCGTCGCCCCCGACCAGCGCGGCTACGCCCGCAGCGAGCAGCCCGAGCGGGTGGACGCGTACTCCCTGCTGCACCTGGTCGGCGACGTCACGGCGCTGATCCGCGCGCTCGGCGAGGAGCGGGCCGTCGTGGTCGGGCACGACTGGGGCGCGCCGGTCGCCTGGGCCACCGCCGCGCTGCGGCCGGACCTGGTGCGCGGGGTCGCCGGGCTGAGCGTGCCGCCGCTGCCCAGCGGGCCGCGGCCGCTGCGGGAGTCCCGGGAGAACTTCGGCGAGGGCTTCTACCAGAACTACTTCCAGGAGCCGGGCCGCGCCGACGCCGAACTGGCGGCCGACGTGAAGTCCAGCTTCCGCCGCATCCTGGGCGGTGGCCCGCGCGGTGGGGGGAAGCCGCAGCCATGGGTCGTCCCCGAGGGCAAGGTCCTGCTGGACACCATCCCGGAGCCGGCGCAGCTGCCGGCCTGGCTCACCGAGGCGGACATCGACGCCCTCGCGGCCGACTACGCCCTGCACGGCGAGCACGCCTTCACGGGCGGGCTCAACTGGTACCGGAACATCGACCGCAACGCCGAACTGATGGCCGCCTTCGACGGCGTGACGATCGACGTGCCGGCGCTGTACGTGGCCGGCGAACAGGACATGGTGAACGCGCTCGTCCCACCGGAGGTGCTGGCCCACCTGCTGAGCCGGGTGCCCAAGCTGCACCGCCACGTCCGGCTGCCGGACACCGGGCACTGGACGCAGCAGGAGCGCCCGGCGGAGGTCAACGAGGCGCTGCTCGACTTCCTCAAGCACCTGGACGCCTGACGCCCGCCCGGCTCCGGCCCGGATGCCGGGTCGGATCCGGGTTGCGGAGGTCCGGCGGCGCGATCAGTGGTGGTGGTGGCTGCCCATGGGGTGGTCGCAGGCGCGGCACCTCCGGATGAAGAGGAGGCTCAGGCCGACGGTGACCACCGCGCCGAGCGCCACCCCGGTGCCCCGCACCGTCTTGCGGGCCGCGTTGCCGCCGATCGAGCCGGTGCACCGCGAGCAGTTCTGGCATCCGGTCCGCACCGGGATCTTCTTCCCCACGACGCTTCCTCCCAGGCGAGGTCCCGACCAGCGGCCGGGCTCGTGAACGTCCCGCAGAAGCTTATAACTTGAGCTGCCCGTCGATAACGTGAGCTGCCCGTCCTCGCCCGGTGAACGATCATCCGCCCGAAGGACCGGCCCCGTACGGGTCGAGGAGTTCGGCCACGAGCCGGCGCGCGTACGCGGGGTCGAGGCCGGCCGGGCGGAAGAGGATGCGGTACATCAGGGGGGCGACGACGCCGTCCATGACCGCCTCGACGCCGGGCGTGTCCTCCCCGCGGCCGCCCGCCCGGCTCAGCACGGCGCCGACCTGTTCGGCCGCGTAGTCCGAGCACTGACCGGCGTTGCCGCCGTCCGGGTCGCCGAGCAGGGCGTCGCGGATGTAGGCGCGGCCCGAGGGGGAGGCCATCTCGTCGAGGAACTGTTCGGCCCAGGCCGTCAGGTCGGACCGCAGGTCGCCCAGGTCCTCCGGCGCCGTGTCGGGCCGCAGGCGCTCCACCGCGACGTCGGACAGCAGCTCCTGGAGATCACCCCAGCGGCGGTAGACCGTCGACGGGGTGACGCCCGCGCGCTGCGCGACCAGCGGCACCGTCAGCGCGTCGCGGCCCACCTCGGCGAGGAGTTCACGCACAGCGGTGTGCACCGATGCCTGGACCCGGGCGCTGCGCCCGCCGGGGCGCACCATCTGTTTGCGACTCATGATAAACACCTTAAAGCACAATCCTTGCGTTTACGGGTGCCGGGGTGCCGGGGTGCCCGCCTCGGAGCCGGACGGCGGGCCGGCGCCGTCCGGCCCGGCCCGCCTGCTGTTCTCAGACCGCCGGCGCGAGCGCCCGGGCGGGCTGCGTCCGCTCGAAGGCGTGGCCGACCCGCAGCAGCGTGCGCTCTCCGAGCGGCCGGCCGAGCAACTGCATGCCGATCGGCAGGCCCGCCGCGTCCCGGCCGACCGGGACGGACAGGGCGGGCACCCCGGTGATGTTGGCGGGGGCGGACAGGCGCACATAGGCGTCGGGGACGCTCTCGACCGTGCCGTCTGGCCAGGTGACGGCCTCCTGGTCGGTCCGTACCGCGGTGACCGGGACGGTCGGGGCGGCGATCACGTCGACCTCCTCCAGCATCCGGGCCCACTCCTGCCGCATGAGCGTCCGGGAGCGCTGGGCGCGCAGGTAGTCTCCGGCGGTCATCAGCTCGCCGGCCTCCAGGAGGGCGCGGACATCCGCCTGGTACAGCTCGGGCACCGCCCGCAGGGAGCGCTCGTGGTAGGCGGTGGCCTCCGGTGCCACCAGCCCCCACAGAGTCGCCTGGAGGTAGCGGGTCATCGGGATGTCGACGTCGACGAGCCGTGCGCCGAGTGCCTCCAGGTGCTCGATGGCGCGCCGGACGGCGGCCTCCACCTCCACGTCGACGCGGTCGAAGTAGTAGCTGCGCGGCACGCCGACGCGCAGCCCCGTCAGGTCCGTGTCCGCGCCCGGCTGATGGCCGACGGCGGGGGTGGCCAGCGAGGCGGGGTCGCGCGGGTCGTGCCCGGCGAGGGCGTCCAGGACGAGGGCCGTGTCCTCGACGGTCCGGGCGATCGGGCCGACGTGGTCCAGCGACCAGGACAGGGACGCGACGCCGTGGCGGGGGACGAGGCCGTAGGTCGGCTTGAGGCCGACGACCCCGTTGAGCGCGGCGGGCACCCGGATCGAGCCGCCGGTGTCGGTGCCCAGCGCGAAGGTCGCGGCGCCCGCGGCGACGGCGACGGCGGATCCGCCGCTGGAGCCGCCGGCGACCCGGCCGCGGTCCCAGGCGTTGCCGGTCTGCGGGGTGGTCAGGCCGTAGGCGAACTCGTGGGTGTGCGTCTTGCCGACCAGGATCGCGCCGGCCGCGGCCAGGCGGGCGGCGACCGTGCTGTCGGCCTGCGCGCGGTGGTCGGCGCGGACCCGGGAGCTGGCCGTGGTGGCCAGCCCGGCGACGTCGATCAGGTCCTTGAGCCCCATCGGCACGCCGTGCAGCGGCCCTCGGTGCAGGCCGCGCGCCGCTTCCTGCTCGGCCTCGCGGGCCGCCCGGCGCGCCCGCTCCGCGGTGACCGCGACGTAGGCGCCGAGGTGCGGTTCGACCAGCTCGATGCGGTCGAGGACCGAGTCCACCAGTTCGACGGGGGACAGTCGCCGGGCCCGGATCTCCTCCGCGGCGGCGGCGAGGGAGAGCTCATACGGCTGCATCGTGCGTCTCCTCGTCCGTGTAGTGGGCGCTTTCCGCGCGGTAGGCGCTCGCGGGCGGGGTGTCCCCGAAGTCCAGCTCCCGCAGGACCGCGACGACGGAGAGCAGCTGGTTGGCGGTAGCCGCGACCGGGTCGTGGCGGTCGGCGGGCAGGGGGAGCCCGGCCCGGGCGGCCCAGCGGGCGGCCTCGGGTGGCGTGAGGTCGGTGGCGGGCCGTTCGGCGGCGGACGGACCGGTGGGCGGTTCGGCGGGAGGTTCGGCGGAGGGGTGTTCGGTGGTGGGCGGTTCGGCGGAGGACATGGGCGTTCTCTCCTGATCGGGGCTGGAGCGAGATGGCACCCGCACCAAAAGCTAACCGTTTGCGTTAGTCAGACTGTAGGTCCTACGATGGCTTAACGCAAACAGATTGCGTTTACGGGAGGAGCCCCATGTCCGGCGCCACGTCCGAAGCCCCCGCCCCCATCCCCGCCTGGACGGTGGGAGGCGTCACCGTCCATCGCATCGACGAGACCCTCCTGCCGCCCGCGACCGGGCCGTGGCTGCTGCCCGAGGCCACCCCCGAGGTGGTGACCGGCCACGACTGGCTGCACCCCCACTTCGCCGACCACGAGGGCGTCCTGCACCTCGACAGCCACAGCTTCGCGTTCGCCGTGGGCGGGCTGCGCGTCCTCGTCGACACCGGCATAGGCAACGGCAAGGAGCGGGCCAACCCGGCCTGGCACCACCTGCGGACCGACTACCTGGAGCGCCTCGCCACCGCCGGCTTCGCTCCGGACTCCGTCGACCTGGTGGTCCTCACCCACCTGCACGCCGACCACGTCGGCTGGAACACCCGGGAGGTGAACGGCGAGTGGGTCCCCACCTTCCCCCGCGCCCGCTACCTCACCTCCCGCGCCGAGCGGGAGTTCTGGGCCGGGTACGACCTGGAGGAGGCGCGGAGGCAGATGTTCCTCGACTCCGTGATCCCGGTCGAGCGGGCCGGGATGCTGGACCTCGTCGACGTCCCGGCCGAGGGCGTCGAGATCGCCCCGGGCCTGCGCCTGATCCCCACCCCCGGCCACACCCCCGGCCACGTCGCCGTCGAACTGACCAGCCGGGGCGAGGCGGCGCTGATCACCGGTGACTGCGTCCACCACCCGGTCCAGCTCGCCCACCCCGCCATCGGCGCCTGCGTCGACATCGACCCGCGGCAGTCCGAGGCCTCGCGCCGCAAGCTCCTCGGCTCCCTCGCCGACACGGACACCCTCCTGCTCGGCACCCACTTCGCGCCGCCCACCGCCGGTCGCGTGCTCACGCACGGGGACGCCTACCGGCTGCTGCCCGTACCCTCGGCCTGACGCCGCGTTCGACCTCCCCGGGACGCTCGCACCCCTTCACCAGTCCTGCGCCCGAGGTCCGTCGACCGCACACCCGGATCGAGCGGGACGGGCGCGCGGGGTAGGGGTGGTGAGTCGGAGTCGGCTCCCCGGGGTTCGATTCCCGCGTGATCTGTCGTTTATCTGGCGATACCGCCGCTGAGCTGCGAAATCTCGCTGGCAGCGGACGTCGGTGATCCCCTAGAGTCGGCGCGCCCGCCCCGGTCGGGGCGTTGGCGGCACCGGCGTGCGAGTCCGAGCACGCGGCGATTCCAGGAGTTGACGATCTGATGGTGTGTGTGGCGTGTGGGGCGCGTCCCGCGGGGACCGAGAGCCGACGCTGCTTCGGCTGCGCGGAGGCGGCGCCGGGTTGGGCGGCGGCGCTCCGACCGGCGAACAGCCTTGCCATCGCGGTCTACGTCCTGCTGGGGGTGAACGCGATGCTGGCGGCGGGGGCGGTCGTGGCCGGCCTCTGGTCCGATGTCCTGCTGGGCCAGTTGGCGGACGGGTCGGCTGACCTCGACGACTTCGATGCCGTGGACTCCCTGGTGAAAGGGCTGAACGGGGTCTTCCTTCCGTTGGCGCTGGCCACCGCCGTGGTGTTCATCATCTGGTTCTACCGCATCCGCCAGAACGCCGACCTGCTGCTGCCGCACGGGCACCGGCGCGGACGCGGCTGGACCATCGGGGCCTGGGTCACCCCGTTCGTCCTGCTCTGGTTCCCCTGGCAGCTGATGGTGGACTGCTGGCGGGCGAGCGCTCCGCTGGACGCGGAGGGACGGCGCCGCACGGTGTCGGAGAAGGTCCTGGTCCTGTGGTGGTCCACCTGGATCGGCGCGCTGGTCGTCAACCGGATCGCCAGCTCGATGATGAAGCACGTGAACCTGACGGTACTCGACAGCCTGGAGGACCTGCGCGAGACCATCCGGGTGGAGACCGCCGGCTCGGCGCTGCGCCTGGTCGCGGCCGTCGCGGCGATCGTGGTGGTCCAGCGGCTGACGGCCATGCAGTGGGCGCGCCGGGCCGACATCAACCCGCTGGCAGCCAGGGCCGCCCAGGTGGCGGCCGAGGAAGCTCGGGCCCAGGCCCAGGCCCAGGCCAAGGCCCAGGCTTAGGCCGCCACGGCGGCGGACTCGGAAGCTCCCTACACCGGCAGCAGGCGGGCGATCAGTTCGCCGAGGCGGCGGGCGTTGCGGCAGGAGTGCATCTCCACGACGCCCGCGTAGGCGGCTGCGGCGGAGTCGCCGGTCCGCCAGAGGGCGGGCTGCTCGGGGTTGAGCCAGTGGACCCGCCGGGCCCGGCCGGCGATCCGGCGCAGCGCGTCCAGGTTCGGGTCGCGGTGGTTGTTGCGGGCGTCGCCGAGGATCAACACGCTGGTGCGCGGGCCGACCGCGTCCAGGTGCCGTTCGGCGAACTCGCCCAGGGCGGAGCCGTAGTCGCTGTTGCCGTGGTGGCCCATCACCTTGGCCTCGGTGAGGATCCGGGCGGCGAGCCGGGCCGGGTCGGCGTCGCCGCGCGCCAGCAGGGCGGTGACCTCGGCGGTGCGGTTCAGTACCTGTGTCTGAACCCCCGATCCGGGTAGCCTGGAGCCCTAGCCTGGGCTGGTGTCCGAGGACAGCGGGCCGGTTGGTGAGCGGTGGTGCGAGGCTGCGACGTACGGCTGAGGCCGGAGTCGCGGCCCGGTACGCGTTTCTGCTCGACGGCGTGTCGTGCCAGGCAGTGGCGGGTGGACCAGCGGCTGCGGAAGCGGGTGGCGGCCGAGCTGAGCGGGGCCGGCCGGGTGGAGTGCCCGGAGTGCGACGCGTGGTGGGTGGCCGGGGTGGATCGGCGTTCGAACGCCCGGTACTGCTCGCGGCGGTGCGTGATGAGGGCCTGGCGGTCTCGGAACGAACCGTTCGGCGAACGGTCACAGTGACCGTTGAGCGAACGCCGAAACGGTCACGATTCGCTCAACTTCGTTCATCCGCAGGCTAGTTGTTGTGATCACCACATTCCGGGCCGGACTCTGCTGCACGGAAGCGGACCGGTCCCGTCACGGCCAACTGCCATGCCTGGTCCGCGAGTTGGTGGTGAGATTCCACATGGCTCAGGAGATAGCGGAGAAGGTCGGCTGCGTCAGCGCCGACCGATACCAGGAGATCGTCGCCGAGCTGCGGAAGCTGGTCGAGACGACCACCCGCGCGCAGTTCACGATCGGCGACTACGCGCTGGAGATCGAGCCGATGCGCGAGGTCGGCGGCCAGGAGCACAGCGACGAGATGTTCTCCGTCAAGAAGTCGCTGGCCCGGGTGGCCGACGACGTCGGCCTGACCTACTCGCAGGTCAGGCGGGCGAGGTGGACCTCTTCGCGGTGGCCCAAGGACCGCCGGCAGGCCGGCGTCTCCTTCACGGTCCACGAGGTCCTGGCGGGGATCGCGGACGAGCGGGAGCGGTTCGAGGCGATCCTCAACCCACCGCAGCCCCGGGGAAGGTGGACGGCGGACGACGCCAAGCGCAGGGTCGGCCGGCAGGTCGATGTTCCGGTGACCCCGCAGGAGAAGGTCAGCGCGATCCACACCCTCGCCCAGGACGAGGAGGTCGCCGCGGTGGTGACCGGCGACCTGCTGCGGCGTCCGGGCGTGGTCGCGCAGGTCAAGCCGGAGGACAAGGTCCGGGTGGTGGAGGAGCTGACCCGCGACGACGAGGTCGCCGCGGCGGTCGCCCCCAAGTTCCTGCACCGGCCGGCGGTGGTCGCCCGGGTCGCCCCGGCGGAGAAGGTGAGGGTAGTCGAGGAGCTGACCCGCGAGGACCACGTCGCGGCGGAGGTGACCACCGGGCTGCTGCGGCGCCCGGACGTCGCGGCCCGGGCGATGGCCGACGACACCGCCCGCCACCAGGTCAACCACGCCCAGGTCGAGCGGGGGCGGCAGGCCCGCGAGCACTTCGAGGAGAACAGCCCGATCGCGCCGGTGATCCGCAAGATCGACCGGTCGGTGGAGTTCCTGGACCTGGTGACGGCCTGCCACGCGTTCGTCGCCGCGGCCGGGCGGGTCGTCCCGGGCCTGCGCGACCGGCAGCTCGGCGACGACGAGCAGTCGGTGATCCGGGAGAACTGCGCGCGCGTGAGGGCGACGCTGGACTGGATCGAGACGGCGGTCGACACCGGGAAGGTCGACATGGACGGTGAGCTGGCCCGCCTGCTCCAGGGTGAGTAGGCGATGCCCCGCGCCTCCCGGCGCAGGTCGGCGGCGGCCGAGCGGCACGCCGACACCGTTCGCAAGGTCCTCTTCGAGGCCCGTCCCGCCGGGCTGACCTTCGACCAGCTCGGCCGGGCCTCCTCGCTCAGCGCGGGTCAGGCCCGGGCGGGGCTGGCCTGCCTGCGCGACACCATCGCCGAACGGGGCTGGCCGCCGCTGATCTGGACGAGGGCGGACGGCTACCGGTTCTGCTCCGACCCGGTCGAGTTGCAGGCATACGAGGCCGCGGTGATCCGCGAGAAGCTCACCGAGTTCCGCCGGTTCATCACCGGTGTTGTCGCCCCGCACTTCGCCCTCCAGCCCAAGGGCCGGTGGGTGAAGCACCTGAACACCCAGATCAGCTCGGTGGAGTCCACGCTCGAAATGATCGCGGACTACAGCGATGCCTGACCGCCCTGGTCCGGCCGGCGGAGCCGGCCGGACCAGGGCCTTCGTCTTGAGGGGAGGGAACGAGGTTGGCCCGGCGTCGCTGCTACCCGTCGGACACCTTCGACGACGAGTGGGCGCTGATCGAGGCGCTTCTGCCGGTTCCGGCCTGCGAGACGAAGGCCGGCGGGCGGCCGGAGAAGCACCCGCGTCGGGAGATCGTGGACGCGATTCGGTACGTCGTGGACACGGGCTGCAAGTGGCGCGCGCTGCCGAAGGACTTCCCGCCCTGGCGCACGGTTTTCGGCTTCATGGCGCGCTGGGCGGCGGCCGGGGTGATCGGCCAGATCCGTGACCAGCTCCGCGCCCGGGTCCGCCGGGACATGGGCCGGGCGCCGGGCGCGGTCGCCACGATCATCGACTCGCAGTCGGTGAAGGCCGCCGAGACGGTCGGCAAGGACAGCCGGGGCTACGACGCGGCGAAGAAGATCAACGGCAGGAAGCGGCACCTGGTGGTGGACACGAAGGGCCTGCCGCTGTTCGTGATGGTCACCCCCGCCGACATGACCGACCGCGACGCCGCGAAGGAGGTGCTGTTCCGGCTGCGGCTGATGCACCCGGAGATCACGATCGTCTGGGCCGACTCCGCCTACGCCGGGCAGCTGGTCGGCTGGGCGAAGAAGTACCTGAACCTCACCATCAAGACGGTGAGCCGGCCCAAGGACGCGAAGGGGTTCGTGGTCCTGCCGCGCCGTTGGGTGGTCGAACGCTCGCACGCCTGGGTGATGCACGCCCGCCGGCACGCCCGCGACTACGAACGCCTCGTCCAGCACTCCGAGTCGCTGATCACCTGGGCCGCGATCACCCTGATGACCAGGCGCATCACCAAGCGGCAGTCCAGGCGCTCGGGCCAGCCGGCGTCCCGCGAGGCCCAGCGGGACTGATCGTTCTCGGAGTCGGCCAACCGATCGCCACCCGGAGCCGCCGGAAGAACCGGCCGACCCCTACTCTCCCACGACCTCCCGGCGCCGGTCAGCCGGTTCGCCGACACCGGGGCCGCTTCCTGCCCGATGATGTGATCCATCCGACGAGCAGGGTGAACGGGCGGACTTGGGGGAAGGGCCACGCATGGAGATCATCAGCAGCACCGGCTTAGGCCGGCCCTGGCCCGAGCTGATGCCCGACCGCCGTCCGGCCCTGGTGGTCCCCGCAGCCCCCGGTCGTCCCCTGCTCGCCGAAGACGGCTGGGCCCCGCACGACGACGTCCCCGCCCTCACCACCGGTCAGCAGTGCGCCTGGTCCACCGTCCTGGACGGCTACCGGCTGACCGTTCGTCGCCCGTGCGGCCTGACCTGGTTCGACGGCGAGATCGCCGCCACCCGGGAGTGGCGAAACCGCGTCCACGTCCACGGCGCGCTGCTGCTGATCTCCGGCCCGTTCACCAGCGTCTTCGATTTCCGGCCCGTCGCTGCGGCCGGCCGCCTTTTGCTCCTCACCACGCCGGTCCGGCCCGCGGCCGGCACCTGACCGTCTCGGTTCAGTCGGGTTCCTCTTCCGCGTCGCCGATCTCCGCCCGCAGGTCGTGGATGCTCCGCAGGATCTCGATGAGGGCCGCCTCCGTCCGGCCGAGACCCCGGCGGACCCCGTCCACGTCGCCGGCCTCGAAGTGGAGGTGGGCGCCGAGCGCGTCCACCGCGACGGCGATCGCCATCGCCGACGCCATCCGGCCCGGGGGCGTCTCGTCCTGGTCAAGGCCCATGAGCTGCACGCCAGTGCGCTGCAACCGGTTGATCAGCGCGTTGGTCGACACCGCAGAGCCGGGGCCGGCCTGGTCCATCCACCCGAGCAGCACCTCGGCCTGGTCCTGGTCGACCCCCAGCCTCGTCGCGGCGGTGACCTCCAGTTCGACCCTGGCCAGCAGCACGCCGAGCAGCCGCCGGCGGTTTCCCTCCTCCGGACCCTGCGGCCACAGTTCAGGATCGAGTACGGGCTCGTCCCCCAGCGCGACCAGGGCCGCATAGACCTGCTCGGCGCTCACCGGGAACTCGCTCTCGACGCTCACCCGGCCCAGCCTCCCCGGTCAGCAGCGCGAGCGCGCGGACCCACGCCCGAGACACCACCCGTTCGATTCCCGGCCCAGCCGAACGCTTCGCACACCCTCAGAAACAGGTATTCAGCGAACTTCACACACATGAAGAACACGGAGGTGCTGGCTCAAGATAACGGCCGCAAGCGCCACCTGGTCGTGGACACCCACGGCCTGCCGCTGTTCGTCATGGTCACCCCGGCCGACATGACCGACCGCGACGCGGCGAAGGAAGTGCTGTTCCGGCTGCGGCTGATGCATCCGGAGATCACGATCGTCTGGGCCGACTCCGGCTACGCGGGCCCGAAGCTGGGCGGCTGGGCGAAGAAGTACCTGAACCTGACCCTCAAGACCGTCGGCCGGCCGAAGGGCGTGAAGGGCTTCGTCGTGATCAAGCGCCGTTGGGTGGTGGAGCGGTCGATCGCCTGGATCACGCACGCCCGCCGGCACGCCAGGGACTACGAACGGCTGATCCAGCACTCCGAGTCGTTGATCACTTGGGCCGCGATCACCCTCATGACCAGGCGCATCACGCAAAGACAGTCCCGCCGGACCGGCCAGCCCAATCCCCGCGCCCCGATCGGGCACTGATCATTCTCAAGTTCCCCGTCGGGAACGCGGCCGGGAAGAACCCGAGTCACCGGCCGGCGCCTCACTCTCCCACGGCCCCGGGCGGCCTGTCAGAGGATTCGCCGCGCTGAAGCAAACACCCGGCGGGTGATGTGATTCGTCGCCTCACTTTCCTGATGGTCAAGGCCAGTTGATTTTTTGGGCTTAAGGAGTGAAATCATCGCAAAACGCGCAAAGAGGCGTCCGCGCTGAGCGATAGCAAGCGTATTCCCCGGGACTATGACACAAAGTCTCACACTGAGGAGAAATTGTGATCAAGAAAATGGCGGTCGTCGCGGCCGCTGTCACCGGTCTCGTGCTCACGAACGCGGGTTGGGCTGTCGCCAGCTCAGGCGGCGATCACGGGCACGGCGGAAACTCCGGAATCGCCTGCGTCGTCGGCGACGACGCAGGATTCTCCAACAACTGCGGCAACACGTACGTCTACGCCCCCAGCGTTCTGGGCAACCTGCTCAGCCTGCTCTCGCCTCCCCCCACTGGTGGTGGCGGTGGCAACAATGGCGGTGGCAACAACGGCGGTGGCAACAACGGCGGTGGCAACAGCGGTGGCAACAGCTGACCCGGCCCCGCCCTGGCATGTTCTGCCTTGGCCTCCCCTGGACCGGTGAGCAATCGGGTTAGGGTGCTCAGGCCATCGGCCCCAGCGCCAGCCCTCCGTCGATGGGCCGCCGCTGGGGCCGGCTGCTGCCGACTTCGCGTCCTCGCCGAGCTTCGATGTCCAGGGCCCAGGGCCCAGGTCACACGATCACAGACTTCAACCAGTACCCGGACCGCCCCCCTGGCTGACCATCCGCCGGCCCGGTGGCCGCCTGACCTGGTTCGACGGCGATATCGCCACCACCCGCGAGTGGAGCCGTACGGTCCGCGCGCACCGCACTCTGCCGCTGATCACCGGCCCGTTCACCAGCGTCCTCGACTTCCAGTCCGCCACCACAGGCCGGTTGTTCCTCCTCCCCACCCCGCTCCGGGTCGCCGACGGCACCTGAGATCATCCCTGTTCGATTCCTGACCTGGGCAGATGCCGCCCGGATGAATGAAAACAGGCTCTCACGAAGGCGAACACCCGCACCTTGCTGAACTGTTCGCTCATCGCCCGCACCAGCAGCATGGTGAAGTCGGCGAATCCGGCCACCGAGCCGGAGACGTCGCACAGCAGCACGAGTTCCGGCCGGGCCGGGCGGCGCAGCCGGTAGGCAGGGCGCAGCGGCACCCCGCCGGTGGACAGCGAGCGGCGCAGGGTGCGGCGCAGGTCGATCCGTCCGCGTGCGGCGCGGCGCCGGGCGGCCAGCCTGGTGGCCAGCTTGCGGGCCAACGGGTGGACGGTGCGGCGCAGTTCGGCGAGCTGGTCCCGGCCGGCGGCGAGGAAGTCGATCCGGTCGGCGGTGGGTGCGACGGCGCGTTCGGCGATCCGCTCGGCGCCGCGCAGTTCGGCGACCCGGCGGCGGGCCTCGGTGGCGACCAGGGCGCGGAAGTCCTGGATGCGGCGGCGGATCTCGTCGGCGAGGACGCGGTCGGACAGGTCCGGGGCGGTGGCCTGCTCGCGCAGGGCGGCGAGGATCCGGGCGAGCAGGGTCTCGGGGGCGAGCCGGCCGAGCGCCTGGTGGGCCGACCAGCCGTCCGAGGCCGGCGTGGCACCGGCGCCGTACCGGCCGAAGGCCTCCACCACCTCGCCGGCCAGCCGGGCCTGGGCGGCCCGGTCGTCGGCGGCCAGGGCGGCGGCGAGGCGCTCGCGCAGGTCGTCGCGCAGCGGGTCGGGGCGGCCGGGGCGCGGTGGCCGGGGGTCGTCCGGGAGTGCGGGCGGGTCGGCGCGGACGGCCTCGGGGGTGCCGACGCCGAGCGGGAAGAACAGGTCGAACGTGGCGTCGAAGAGGGCCCGTTGGGTGTCCGAGCGCAGCAGCGCGGCGGCCAGGCCGGCCCGCATCTGCTCGCGGTCGGCGAGCCCGAGGACGTCGAGGACGGCGGCCGCGTCGACCGTCTCGGCGGGGCCGATCCGCAGGCCGTGCCCGCGCAGCGCGCGGACCAGGCCGGTGAGCCGGGCGGCGGTGTCGGCCGGGGGCGGGGCGGTGGTCATGCGGGGGTGAGCTTCTGCGCGGCCTTCCGGATGTCGTCCTGGTGCTTGAGGATCACCCCGAGGGTGTCCTGGACGACCGCCTCGTCGAGGGTGTCCGCGCCGAGGGCCAGCAGGGTGCGGGCCCAGTCGATGGTCTCGGCGACGGACGGCGCCTTGCGCAGGTCCATCGCGCGCAGCGCGCCGACCACCCGGACCAGCGAGGCGGCCAGCGTGTCGTCCAGGCCGGGCACCTTGCGCCGGACGATCTGCCGCTCCAACTCGGCGTCCGGGTAGTCGAGGTGGAGGAAGAGGCAGCGTCGACGCAGTGCCTCGGACAGTTCACGGGTGGCGTTGGAGGTGAGCAGCACGAAGGGGCGGCGGCTCGCGGCGATGGTGCCGAGTTCGGGCACGGTGACCTGGAAGTCGCTGAGGACCTCCAGCAGCAGCGCCTCCACCTCGACGTCGGCCTTGTCCATCTCGTCGATCAGCAGCACGGTGGGCTCGTCGCCGCGGATGGCGGTGAGCAGCGGGCGGGTGAGCAGGAACTCCTCGCCGAAGATGTCGGTGCGGGCCTGGTCCCAGCCCTCGTCGCGGCCGGCGGTGATCCGCAGCAGTTGCTTGGCGTGGTTCCATTCGTAGAGCGCGCGGGCCTCGTCGATGCCCTCGTAGCACTGGAGCCGGACCAGCCGGGCCCGGCCGATCGCGGCCACCGCCTTGGCGAGTTCGGTCTTGCCGACCCCGGCCGGGCCCTCGACCAGCAGCGGCTTGCCGAGCCGGTCGGCGAGGAAGACGGTGGTGGCCACGGCGGTGGAGGCCAGGTAGCCGGTGGCGGCCAGCTGGTCGGCGGTGTCCGCCACCGATGCGAAGAACCCCGTGCCGTCGCCGCTGCCGCTCATCTGCCCGTCCCGTTCCTGTCGGCCGTGTCCGTGCGGCAGCACCCTACCGGCCGGTCACTTCGCCGTCTCGGGGGGTTCGGCGGGTGGCGAGGGCTGAGCCGGGCCGGCGGCGGGGCGTGCTTCTGGATCACCTGGCGGGCGTGCGGGCGTGCGGGCGCGCCGGAGCGGCGTACGGCGACCGCGGTCGCCGTACGCCGCTCGTCTGTTCCCGCCGGTCGGCCGTCAGTTGACGACGTCTGGCCGGACGTCAGTCGACGAAGGCCCCTCGGGTCGTCAGTTGACGAAGATGAGCGGGCTGCCCGCCACCGAGGTGTCGGTGACCGGGCCGTAGGTGGCGCTGAAGTAGCCGGTCGAGAAGCACAGGCCCGAGCCGGAGACCAGGTTGAACGGCTGGGAGGTGAAGCCGATGGTGTTGCCGGTGTTCGAGGTGGTGCCGGAGATGCCGGTGGTGGTCTGGTAGACGCAGTTGACGCTGCCGAGGATGGTGCTGAGCACGACCGTGGTCTTCATCGCGCCGGCCGCGCCGGGGGTGAGGGCGACCGGGTTGCCGGGGCCGTCGCCGACGGTGTTGGTGAACGGCAGGTTGTTGACGGTGATGCTCTTGACGCCGGTGACGCCGAGGACGTTGGAGGAGCAGGAGCCGAAGGTCTGGGTGTTGAGCTGCTCGACCGCGCTGCCGGGGGCGGCCGGGTTGGCCGTCACGGTGGCGGAGAAGGCCGAGTTGGCACAGCTGATGCCGCTCGTTCCGCTGGCGCTGCTGTAGAAGGTGGCGGTGGTGCCCGAGACCAGACTGGCGGTGAGGACGTCGCCGACGGCGACGTCCGGGCCGCTGCTGCTGCCGGTGGTCAGCACCGCGGAGCCGTCGGCCTGGGCGGGTGCGACGGCGGCGCAGGTGAAGGCGAGGGCGGCGAGGGCCGCGGTACCGAGCGTGCGGCGAAAGCGCATGAGGGTGACCTCTCTCCGTGCGGAGACGGGTGGGGGTGGCCCGCGGTGCGGGTGTGGTGGCGTGCACGGCGGGGGAGGTGCGTGGGCATGGCGTGCCGGGGGCTTCGCGGGGCCGTGGTGCGGCGGGCCCGGCGCCACGGGCCCGCTCGTACGGCACAGCGGTGTGAAGGTGCGGACGTGCGCTGCGAGTGCAGGAGTGCACGTCGGCGGCTGCCACCGCCGCGGGCCTGCGTCCGCTCGTGGTCCCGTGGCCCGGGCTGCTCGCCCGGGGCCGCCGGAGCCCCTGGAGGTCGTCCGGTGGTGACAGGGTCGCCCACCGGTTGGAAACCTGTCAGTGTTGTAAACCCGATGTTGCGTCAATGTCAATACAGGTAACAGGAGTTGGTGATGGAACGGAAACACCTCCGAAGTGCCGACGTGATCCTGCTGCCGGGCGCGCGGGCCGGTCGTGACCCAGCCCGGTCCATCAAGCGCGGCCCGAGCCGGCTGCCCCCGGGCGTGGTGGCCGCGACCCAGCGCGAGCGGCTGCTCGACGGACTGGTCCAGACGGTGGCCGCGCGCGGCTACCAGCACGCCACGGTCAGCGACATCTGCCGCGCGGCCGGGGTGACCAGGCCGGTCTTCTACGAGCTGTTCAGCGGCAAGGAGGACGCCTTCCTGGCCGCGCACCGGCACGGCACCGGGGTGGTGCTCCGGCGGATGGCGGCGGCCTTCGCGGCGGAGTCCGACTGGTGCGCCGGGATCCGGCAGGCGCTCGGCGCGATGCTCCATCTGCTGGCGGGGACACCGGCCTTCGCGACCATGGCGGTGATCGAGATCGAGGCGGTCGGACCGGCCGGCCGCCGCGAGCGGGACCAACTCCTCACCCGGTTCCGGGCGTTCTTCGCCGAGGTGCCCCAACCGCTGGGCGGTGTGCGGGTTGTGGAGCTGGTGGATGCCGTGGTGGGCGGGGTCTACAGCGCGCTCTACCGGCGGATCGACTCCGGTCGGACGGTTCAACTTCCGGAACTCCTGCCGGTGTTGAGCATGTTCTGCCTCGCGCCCTTCCTCGGCCCGGCGCAGGCGGCCGTCCGGCTCGGGTTGCCGATCGGTGAAGATCCTTCGTGCACCCGTATTGACCCGGCCACTACCGGGCAGTAGCTTCCCAGTTACTCAAAGCGCGGCCTGACCGTGCCCGCCCCGCTGCCGAGGGGCGGGCGGCCCGGTCAGGCCGTGGAACGCTGTCCGCGCCAGGGCACCGTGCCAGTGCCTGCACATCCCACCCACCCAACAGGGAGCACACATGGCCATGTCCGAGGACGCCGCCGCCGCGGCCGAGACCCCGGAGACGCCGACCGGCACCAGGAGAGGGCGGGTACGGCTCAAGCGCAGCGCCTGGATGGCCGTTCCGGCCGTCGCGGCGGGCGCCGTCCTGATGGCCCTCACCGCCCAGGGCGTACTCGCCGCCCAGTTCTCCATCAGCGGCATGCCGTTCACGATCACCGCGGACAAGCTCGACGGCAAGGGCTTCGCCCAGTTCGGCAGCCTGGACTCGATGATCCCCGACAGCCCCAACCAGGGCTCCACCGGCGGTCAGGTGCTGGTCGCGGTCTCGGCGATCAAGAAGGCCGAGATCACCAACCTGTGCCAGAGCGTGGACCTCGGTGGCGTCAACCTGGTGATCCACGCCGGCGACGCCGGCACCCCCGTCTCCGCCACCGACCTCACCACCGACTCCGACATGCTGTCCGGTGACGCGGAGTTCACCAACATCGAGATCGGCGGCGACGCCAGCACCTACACCAAGGCCGGCAACGCGGGCAAGGGCAACCCGGGCGTCTTCGGGCAGCAGGCCGACACCGTCGTGCTGACGCACCTCAAGCAGCACAACTACGCGAGCACCGCCGTCGGGTTCAAACTGCCCAACCTGCGGCTGAGCTTCAGCTCCCAGGGCTGCTGACCATGACGGAGTCCGTACCGGAGCCGGCCGGTTCCGGCGAGGGCGTCGCGGAGGGGGCCGTGGGGACGGCTCCCGCCCCCGCTCCCGCCACCACCCGACCGGTCAAACGCGACTGGCGGGGCCAGCGGCCGTTCTGGGGCGGGCTGCTTGTGCTGTTCGGCGGCGCCGAGATCCTGTTCACCCTGCGTGCCCCGCTGCCCGTCGTCCTGCACATCGGGATGCAGGGGCTGGCGGGCTACCTGGTGCCGGCGGTGATGGTGCTGTGCGGCCTGCTGATCCTGTTCAACCCGGCCCAGCGGCTGTTCTACTCCGTCCTCGCCGTGCTCGCCGCGCTGGCGAGCTGGCTCACCTCCAACCTGGGCGGCTTCGTGATCGGGATGCTGCTCGGACTGGTGGGCGCCTGCCTCACCTTCGGCTGGCTGCCCGATCAGCCGCTGCGCCGGGGGCGGCAGCGGCGGGAGGACCGGCGCCAGGAACGCCGGTCGTCCCGAGCGGGCACGGCCGGGGCCGGGGCCGACCCGGCCGGGGTCTAGCCCGAGGCGCCCCGACGGCGCCCGCCCCCTGGTGATGGGAGAGCACCAGGGGGCGGGGCGTCGGGGCACGGGGGAGTGCGGGGTCGGGCCGTGACGGTCAGATCGTCGCGGCGTCGATCACGAAGCGGAACCGGACGTCGCCGGCCAGCACCCGCTGGTAGGCCTCGTTGACCTGCTCGGCGCGGATCAGCTCGATCTCCGCGGTGATGCCGTGCTCGCCGCAGAAGTCCAGCATCTCCTGGGTGGCCGGCAGCCCGCCGATCATCGAACCGGCCAGCGAACGGCGGCCGGAGAGCAGCGCGTGCGCGTTCACCGTGACCGGCTTCTCCGGCGCGCCGACCTGCACCATGGTGCCGTCGGTGCGCAGCAGGCCGAGGTAGGCGCTCAGGTCGAGGTCGGCGGAGACCGTGTTGACGATCAGGTCGAAGGTGCCCGCGAGTTCGGTGAAGGTGGCCGGGTCGGAGGTGGCCCGGTAGTGGTCGGCGCCGAGCTTCAGCCCGTCCTCGCGCTTGCGCAGCGACTGGCTGAGCACGGTGACCTCCGCGCCCATGGCGTGGGCGAGCTTCACGCCCATGTGGCCGAGCCCGCCGAGGCCCACGATCGCGACCTTCCTGCCCGGCCCGGCGCCCCAGTGCGCGAGCGGCGAGTACAGCGTGATGCCGGCGCACAGCAGCGGCGCGGCGGCGTCCAGCGGCAGGTTGTCGGGGATGCGCAGCGCGTACGCCTCGTCGACGACCAGCTTCGAGGAGTAGCCGCCGTAGGTCGGCAGGCCGTCGTGGCCGACGCTGTTGTAGGTGAAGACGGTGCCGCCCTGGCCGGTGCAGTACTGCTGGAGGCCGGCCCGGCAGTTGTCGCACTCCCGGCAGGAGTCGACGATGCAGCCGACTCCGACCCGGTCGCCGGCCTGCCAGCGGGTGACGCCCGGGCCGACCTCGGTGACCACGCCCGCGATCTCGTGGCCCGGGACCATCGGGAAGATGCCGGTGCCCCAGTCCTCGCCGACCTGGTGGATGTCGGAGTGGCAGATGCCGCAGAACTTGATGTCGATCACGATGTCGTGCTCGCCCACCGCCCTGCGGGTGACGGTGGTCTTCTCCAGCGGGGAGTCGGGCCGCGCCGCGGCGTAGGCGGCGACCGTGCGGGTGGTGCCCTCGGTGGTGCTCGTCGTCGTTGCGTTCGTCGAGTTCGTCATGCTTCCAGCCTGCGTCGGTGCGGCGCGACCAGCCAGACCAGAGCCTTTCGTACGTACGCCACGCCTAGGGACCCCGGACGTACGACCACGGAACGTACGCACGGCGGTATCACCCTTCCCCCCGCCCCCGCCGCCCGGATCCCCCGCATACTGCAGACATGGACCAGCGCACCGAACTCAGCGAGTTCCTCCGATCCCGCCGCGCCCGGCTGCGGCCCGAGGACGTGGGCCTGCCGGACAGCACCACCCGGCGGCGGGTGCCCGGCCTGCGCCGCGAGGAGCTGGCCCTGCTCGCCGGAGTCAGCACCGCCTACTACACCCGGCTCGAACAGGGCCACGGCGAGAGCGTCTCCGCCGCCGTCCTGGACGCCATCGCCCGCGTGCTGCGGCTCAGCCCCGCCGAGCGCGAGCACCTCGGCCGGCTCACCAGGCCCGCCCGCCGTCGCCCCGGCCGGGCCGCCGCCCGCCCGCAGCGGGTCCGGCCCGCGCTCCAGCAGCTCCTGGACGCGATGGACTGCGTGCCCGCGTACGTCCTCGGCAGGCGCCTGGACATCATCGGCTGGAACCGGCTCGGCACCGCCCTGCTCGGCGACTTCGCCGCGATGCCGCCCGAGCAGCGCAACATGGCCTGGCAGCTCTTCCTCGAACCGGCCTCCCGCGAGCTCTACGAGGACTGGGACGGCAAGGCCACCGACGTCGTCGGCATGCTGCGGCTGGACGCCGGACGGGATCCGGACGACCCCAGGCTCGCCTCGCTGATCGGCGAACTCTCCCTCAAGAGCGCCGACTTCCGCCGCCTCTGGGCCACCCACAGCATCCAGGACAAGGGCCACGGCACCAAGCGGCTGCACCACCCGGTGGTCGGCCGGCTCAACCTCCAGTACGAGACGCTGCGCCCGGCCGGGGACGTCGACCAGGTGCTCGTCACCTACCACGCCGAGCCCGGCTCCAGCTCCGCCGAATCCCTGCGCCTGCTGGCCAGTTGGGCGGCCACCGAGTTCCACCCCGAGCCCGCCGAGGCGACCCCGGCCGATCCCGCCCGGTAGCGACGCGGGGCCTCCCTGCCCGGCCTTCCCGTCGGGCCTCCCCGTCGGGCCCTCCCGCGAGGCCTCCCCGCCGGGCCCTCCCACCGGGTCTTCCCGTCAAGGGGTCGATGGTCCCGGGTCCGATCGGGGCCATCGACCCTTCTCGCCGGTAACCGGGCGGCGATTGACTGGACGGGTCATGGACACCACCACCAGCGGAAACACCACCAGCGGCACCACCGCCGAGTACGACCGGCTGATCGCCCGCCACCACGCGATGCGGCTACGCCGCCAACTCCTCACCCCCGCCTCGCCGTTCGGTCCAGATCCGGCCGGCGTCGGCGTCGGCACCGGCGCGTACGGCGGCACCGGCGGGCCAGGCGGCTACGACGGCGCCGCCGACCAACGGCTGATCCGGCGCGACCTCGGCCTGCTCGAACCGCTCTCCGAACTGATCGACCACCTCTACGCGGTGATGTTCCGCCGCCGCCCCTACCTGCGTCCGCTCTTCCCCGCCTCGATGGAGTTCCAGCAGGCCCACCTGGAGCGGATCCTCCGCCACCTGGTGGACCACCTCCACCACCCGGCCGACCTGGCCTCGACCCTGCGCCAACTCGGGCGCGACCACCGCAAACTGGGCGTCCGGCCGGTCCACTACGAGGCCTTCGAGGAGGCCCTGTGCGCGGCGATCCGGCACCGGACGGCCGCCCGGTGGACCGAGGAGATGGAAGCGGCCTGGGTCCGGATGCTGCGCTTCGCCGTCGCGGCGATGACGGCCGGCGCCGACTCCGCGCTCACCGAACCCCCGTACTGGCACGCCGTGGTGACCGGCCACGAGCGCCGCCGCCCCGACCTCGCCGTCCTGCGCGTGCGCACCGGCGAGCCCTACCCGTACCGGGCCGGACAGTACGGCACGGTCGAGCACCCGACGCTCCCGCACACCTGGCGGCAGTACTCGATGGGCTGCGCGCCGCGCACCGACAACGAGTTGGAGTTCCACGTCCGGCGCACCGGGCCGGACGGGGTCAGCGCGGCCCTCGTCGAACGCACCGCCGTCGGCGACCGGCTGCGCCTCGGCCCGCCGCGCGGCGGCCTGCTGCCCGAGGACGACACCCGCGACCTGCTGCTGGTCGCCGGCGGCACCGGCCTGGCCCCGATGAAGGCCATCGTCGAGCAGCAGGCCGCCCGGCGCCCGCGCAGCCGCCGCGTCCACCTGTTCGTCGGCGCCCGGGACCGCGGCGACCTCTACGACTGGTCCGCGCTCTCCGAACTCGGCCTGCACAAGCCCTGGCTGGCGCTCACCCCGGTCACCGCAGGCCGGCTCGCCGACGCCGTCGCGGGCGCCGGGGACTGGCGCGAGCACCTCGCCTGCGTCAGCGGCCCGGCCGGCATGGTCGCCTCCGTCCGCTCCGAACTGCTCGCCGCCGGGCTGCCCCTGGCCCAGGTCCGCTACGACCAGGCGTTCGCCCGCTAGCCGTACGGCCTACCGGTAGTGGTACGTCCTACCGGTCGGCCGTACGGGCCGCTGGACGTCCTACCGGTAGCAGTAGGAGTCCGAGGAGGCGTCGCCGCCCGCGAGGTGGGTCTGGTGCACCCGTAGGCCCCGGAAGTCGGCGCCGTGCGGGAAGAAGCGCTCGTCGACGCTCAACCCGCCCGCCTCGGTGTCGGCGTCCAGCTTGACGATCCACGGCTCGATGCCGTCCGGGTAGAACTGGTCGTCCCAGGCGCCGTAGAGGGAGTTGGTGAGGTAGAGTCGGCGCCCGTCCCGGCTGATCTCGACCATCTGCGGGGCGCCGCTCAGCGGGCGCTCCGGCGCGGCCGGGTGCGGGGTGCGGGCGACGACCCCGCCCAGCCGCACCGAGTCGGCGAGTCTGGGGTGGAACGGATCCGACACGTCGTACTGGAACAGCTCGCCGGTGCCCCACGCGGACACGTACAGCCAGCGGTCGTCCACCGACAGGTTGATGTCCGTGATCAGCGGCGGCACCGCGCCGAACGGTTGCAGCGCGGGCGGCAGGTCCTCCGTCTTGGCGGGCTCGGCGGGGATCTCGATCACCTTGCGCGCAGTGAACGCCGGGCCCTCCCGGTACCAGAGCCAGACCGAGGCGGACAGGTCCTCGACGTTGGTCACCACCCCGGCGAAGCCCCACTCCGCCTGCGGATCGTGCGCCGGGCGCAGCTCCAGCACCATCTGGTACTGGTCGCCGAGGTCGACCCGTTGCAGGTGCCGCCCCGAGTCCAGCTCCCAGAAGTGCAGCGCGTGCCCGTACTTGCGGCCCAGCAGCAGCTCCGGGACGACCCCGCCCTCCACCATCCAGGGCGTGCCCCACTCGCTGGTCACCCCCACGTTCGTCCCCAGGTGCCACCAGACGTCGTACGCGAAGTGCTGCGGCCCGCGCTCCGTCTCCCAGGCGCGCAGCACCTCGAAGGTGGTGTGGTCCAGCAGCGCCACCCCGCCGGGCCCGTCGTTCCCGTCCCCGCTGCCCAGGCAGGACAGGAACACCCCGTCCGGCCCGCAGTGCAGGGTGTGCGGGCGCGAGTAGCCGGCCTTGGCGGCGAGTTCCGCCGCCTCGACGGTCTTGACGAGGCGCGGCCGGACGGGGTCGGGCCGGGTGTCCATCACGTGCAGCCGCGAGGAGCGCAGGCCCGGGAGGAGGAGGTAGCGCCGCTCGGGGTTCTCGTGGCAGGCGTGCGCCAGTGCGCTGGAGCAGGCGTTCCAGCCGAAGTGGTGCAACTCGTCGCCCAGCGTCGGCAGTTCGGCGAAGTTGAGGACCTTCCCGTAGCTCGCCGAGGCCGGATCGGTGTCCACGGTGAGCAGTGCGTCCGGCCGCTCCCCGGCCCGGTCGAACCCGGCGACGTACGCCAGCGTCTCCGGTGGCGCGGCGATCGCCTCGGCGGCCGAACGGTACAGCGACGGATCGGTGTGGCCGGCCTGCGGCATGTGTTCTCCTCAACTCGCCTGCGTGATAACCGGAGTTGGATCTGTCCGGGTAGCGTTCCACATGACCACCGGCGCACAGCAGGCGCACGGGGAGCGATCAGGAGGCGCGGACGGCCGGGTCACACCGGTGCCCCGCAGAGCGCCGCCCGACAGGCAGCCCCGGGCTACCGGCCGGTATTGTCGGGGTCCTGGATCAAGAGCACCTGCGACGGACGGCAGGTCGAGCATGAGGACGGGTGCGGCGCAGATGGAGTTTCGGGAAGACATCCTGGGTGCCCCCTACGAGACGGCCGAGCTGACGCTGCGGCCGGACGCCGAGGGGGAGGTCTGCGCGACGCTGGTGCGCCGTCTGGTGCCGGGGGCGGAGCGGGCCGTGCTGTACATCCACGGGTACAACGACTACTTCTTCCAGACCAACCTCGCCGACCACTTCGCCGCGCTCGGGTTCTCCTTCTACGCCCTGGACCTGCGCAAGTACGGCCGCTCCCTGCGCCCGCACCAGTCGCCGAACTTCGTGCGCGACCTCGCCGAGTACGACGAGGAGATCGACGAGGCGGTGCGGATCATCCGCGAGGTGGATGGGCACCGGAGGCTGCTGCTGAACGGGCACTCCACCGGCGGGCTGATCGGCGCGCTGTGGGCGGGGCGGCGCTCGGGGCGCGGCCTGGTGGAGGGGCTGTTCCTGAACAGCCCGTTCCTGTCGATGCCGGCCGCGCCCGCCGTGCGGACCGTCGGCGGCCCGGCCGTCACCGCGATCGGCCGACTGGCGCCCACCCGCGTGCTGCCGTCGACGCTCAACCCGCACTACACGCACAGCCTGCACAAGGACCACCGGGGTGAGTGGGACTTCGACCTCGCCCTCAAGCCCGCCGAGGGCTTCCCGCTGTACGCGGGCTGGCTGGCCGCCATCCACCAGGGCCACCGGCAGCTGCGGCACGGGCTCGGGATCGACGTGCCGGTGCTGCTGATGGCGTCGACCAAGTCGATCGCGACCACCAAGTGGCACAACGCCCTGCACCACGCGGACGCCGTGCTGCGCGCCGACGACATCGCCGGCCAGGGCCCGCGACTGGGCCGGCACGTCACCATCGTCCGGATCGAGGGCGGCATGCACGACCTGGTGCTCTCGGGCGAGGCCGCCCGCACCCAGGCCTTCGCCGAACTGGACCGCTGGCTCGCCGCCTACCTCGACGTCCGACTGGCGGACGTCCGGCCGGTGGACGCCCAGGCCGTGGGGGAGAGCGCGTGACGGACGAGCCGGTGACGGACGAGCCGGTGACAGACGAGCCGGTGCCGGTCGGGCGCCACACCGACCTCGGCTTCGCCAAGCTCATGCCGGACCTCGACCGGGACGGCGGCTGGCTGCTCACCCTGGACGGCACCCCGCAGTCCTACGTCGACCTCGCCGACCCGACCCACCTGGAGTTCGAGTACACCCGGCGGCTCGGCCACCTCGCCGACGCCCTCGCCCCCGCCGGGCAGCCGCTGGACGTGCTGCACCTCGGCGGCGGCGCGCTCACCCTGCCCCGCTACCTCGCCGCCACCCGCCCCGGCTCGCGCCAGCGGGTGGTCGAGGTGGACGGGCCGCTGCTCGACCTGGTCGCCGAGCACCTGCCCTGGCAGGGGCCCGGCGCGGACATCACCGCGACCGTCGGCGACGCCCGCGCCGCCCTCGCCGAGACCCCGCCCGGCAGCCGGGACCTGGTCATCGCGGACGTCTTCCACGGCTCGCGCACCCCCGCCCACCTCACCTCGGTGGAGTTCCTGCGGCTGGCCGCCGCCGCCCTGCGCCCCGGCGGCTGCTACGCCGCCAACCTGGCCGACGGCCCGCCGCTGGCCTTCGCCCGGGCCCAGGCCGCGACGGTCGGCGCGGTGTTCCCGTACACCTGCCTGGTCGCCGAGGCCCCGGTGCTGCGCGGCCGCCGGTACGGCAACATCCTGCTCGCCGGTTCGACGGCGCCGCTCCCGGCCGCCGAGCTCACCCGGCTGCTGGCCGGCGACATCTTCCCGGCCCGCCTCACCGACGGCGCCGACCTGGCCGCCCTGGTCGGCCGCACCGCCCCGGTCACGGACGCCGACGCCACCGACTCCCCGCCCCCGCCGGACGGCGCGTTCAGCATCGGCTGAGCGGCGCGGCGGCCCGAGCGTCCCCGCGTCCGGGGTGTCAGAATCGGCGGGTTCGGGCCGGAGCGTGGAGCACGTCGAGCGTGGAGCACGCCGAGCGCGGAACACGTCCGGCGCGGAGCAGGTCCAGCGCGGAGCACATCCGAAGGAGTGAGCGATGAACGGCGGGGAGCGGCCGGAGTTGGCGGAGGTGCCGGAGACGGCGTTGTGGACGCTGTGGCACCGCGCGGTGGAGGCACGTCGGCCGGACACGGTGCTGGAGGACCCGAAGGCGGTCGAGCTGGTCGATCGGATCGACTTCCCGTTCGCGGAGCGCTTCGGGGAGGGCGCGCTGGTCAGCCAGTTGCAGGCGCTGCGGGCGGCCTGCTTCGACCGTGAGGTGGCGGACTTCCTGACCCGCTGCCCGCGCGGCACCGTGGTCGGCCTCGGGGACGGCCTGGAGACCCAGGCGTGGCGGGTCGACAACGGCCGGGCGGACTGGCTGTCGGTGGACCTGCCGGAGACGGCCGCGCTGCGGGAGCGGCTGCTGCCGCCGGACGAGCGGCGCCGGATCCTCGCCTGCCCGGTCACCGACCCGGGCTGGATGGACGAGGTGGATCCGGCCCACGGGGTGATGATCTGCGCCGAGGGCCTGCTGATGTACCTGCGGCCGGAGGAGGTGCGGGCACTGATCGCGGCCTGCGCCGAGCGGTTCCCCGGCGGGTCGATGGTGCTGGACGCGGTGCCGCGCTGGTTCAGCGCCCGGACCGTCCAGGGCAAGCTGCGGACCCGGCACTACCAGGCCCCGCCGATGCCGTTCGGCATGGACGCGGACGAGCGCGGCAAGCTGGCCACCGCGCACCCGGCGGTGACCGACGTGCGCGAGGTGTACCCGGAGGGCGGGCGGGGCCTGCTCCGCGCCCTGCTGCCGCTCGTGCGCCGGGTGAACGCGCGGCCGTCCGTGGTCGCACTTCGCTTTGCCGGATCTTGAAGAACGGCTGGTCACGCGGGAACCATGGGGCACCACCGCACGTCGTAACCACGGGTGATCGGCCGGGGGGACAGGCCGCCCGGCACGTTAGGCTGCCCTTATGGGGAAGCGGCCGCGTTGCCGCCATCGGACAACTGCCGGAACCGGCGTGCGGCACCGCTGAGGGCCGCGCCGGCTCCGACCTGCCACGGAGGTACTGGCCTTGCACATCGACGCCTGGATCGAGAGCGTCCCACCGACCGCGGTGTACGCCCTGGTCGGCCTGATCATCGGGCTGGAGTCGCTGGGCATCCCACTGCCCGGCGAGATCGCGCTGGTCACGGCCACCCTGATGGCGGTCAAGGGTGTGGTGAGCCCGGAGTGGATCGCGGTGGTCGCGATCCTCGGGGCGATCATCGGCGACTCGATCGGCTACTCGATCGGCCGCAAGGGCGGCAAGCCGCTGTTCGAGAAGCTCGGACGGAAGTTCCCCAAGCACTTCGGGCCGTCCCACCTGGCGACCGCCGAGCGCTCCTTCCAGAAGTGGGGGATGTGGGCGGTCTTCTTCGGCCGCTTCATCGCCCTGCTGCGCATCTTCGCCGGGCCGCTCGCCGGCGCGCTGAAGATGCCGTACTGGAAGTTCCTGATCGCCAACGTGCTCGGCGGCATCGTCTGGGCCGGCGGCACGACACTGCTGGTCTACAAGGTCGGCAAGAGCATCGAGCCCTGGCTGTCCCGGTTCTCCTGGGCGGGCCTGGCCGCGGCGGTGCTGATCGGCGGCGCCTCGGCCTGGTTCATGAAGCGCCGGGCCGCCAAGACCCACGCCAAGATCGAGGCGGAGGAGGCGGCCGCCGCGGCGACCGCCGCCAAGGCGCCCGTCGCGGAGTAAGCGGAGTGACGAGGCGTCTGCACTGAGCACGGCGGGGCTGTCGGGCCCCCGGAGTAGCATCGGCGGGTACCTGCCGATCATGCACAACTGGAGGGCCCGATGACCCAGTCGACGTGGGATGCCGTGGACGCGTACTTCTCCGAGCAGCTGGTGGGGCACGACCCGGCGCTGGACGCCGCGGCCGCCGCCGCCGACGCGGCCGGGCTGCCGAAGATCGCCGTCGCCCCCAACCAGGGCAAGCTGCTGCACCTGCTGGCGCTGACCCAGGGCGCGCGGCGGATCCTGGAGGTCGGCACGCTCGGCGGGTACAGCGCGATCTGGCTCGCCCGGGCGCTGCCCGCGGACGGCACCCTGATCACCCTGGAGATCGACCCGAAGCACGCCGAGGTCGCCCGGGGAAACATCGCGCGCGCAGGGCTGGAGAAGGTCGCCGAGGTGCGGCTCGGCCGGGCCGCCGACTCGCTGGCCGCGCTGGTGGAGCAGGGCGTGGAGCCCTTCGACCTGGTCTTCATCGACGCGGACAAGCCCAGCAACCCCGAGTACTTCCGGCGGGCGCTCCAGCTGACCAGGCCGGGCTCGCTGATCATCGTCGACAACGTGGTGCGCGGCGGCGCCGTCGCCGACGCGGACAGCACCGACCCGGCCGTGGTCGGCACCCGGGCCCTGCACGACCTGATCGCCGCCGAGCCGAGGGTCACCGCCACGTCGGTGCAGACGGTCGGCAGCAAGGGCTACGACGGCTTCACGCTGGCCCGCGTACAGGGCTGAACCTTTTCAAGTACCACGGAGGAACGGAGACATCGTGCGGATCGGACTGCTGGGCGCCGGCCCCTGGGCGGAGCGGGTGCACGCACCCGTCCTCGCCGAGCACCCCGGGCTGGAGTTCACCGGCGTCTGGGCCCGCCGGCCCGAGGCGGCCACGGCCCTCGGCGGGGCGTACGGCGTCCCCGGGTACGCGGACCTCGACCAGTTGCTCGCCGAGGTGGACGCGGTCTCGATCGCGCTGCCGCCGACCGTGCAGGCGGGCCTCGCGGTTCGGGCCGCCGAGGCGGGCTGCCACCTGCTGCTGGACAAGCCGATCGCGCTGACCGTGCCGGACGCGCAGGCCGTGGCCGAGGCCGTCCGGGCCCACGGGGTCGCCTCCGTGGTCTTCTTCACCGTCCGCTTCGGCGGGGAGCAGATCCCGTGGATCGAGCAGCAGGCGGCGCTGGGCGGCTGGTTCACCGGCCGCTCGGACTGGCTCGGCTCGGTGTTCGCCCCCGGCAGCACCAGCCCGTACGCGGCCTCGCCGTGGCGCGAGGAGAAGGGCGCGCTGTGGGACGTCGGCCCGCACGCGCTGTCGGTGCTGCTGCCGGTGCTCGGCGACGCGACGCAGGTCACGGCGGTGGCCGGCCCGTTGGACACCGTCCACCTGGTGCTGCGGCACGCCGACGGCGCCTCCAGCACCCTGGCGCTGAGCCTGACCGCGCCGGTCGGCGCCGGTGGCGCCGGCCTGGAACTGCGCGGCGAGCACGGCATCGCCCACCTGCCCGAGCGCGGCGAGGGCCCGGCCGCCGCCCTGCACCGCGCCCTGGACGCCCTCCAGGCCTCGGCCGCCACCGGCCAACCGCACCCCTGCGACGCGGAGTTCGGCCTGCGCGTGGTCGAAATCCTGGCCGGCGCCGACCACTCCCTGGCCACGGGCGCACCGGTCGCGGTCTGACGCCCGTCGACGGAGGTCAGACCGGCGGCAGGGTGGGGTTGGTCGGGCCCGGGCGGCGGTCGGTGGGGCGGGCCGGAGGGATGACGGGGGCGTGGAAGTCGCGCGGCCCGGTCCACAGGGCGGGGACGGCGTCGCCTCGGCGGGCGAGTTCGTAGGCCAGCGCCTCGTAGTTGACGCGCCAGCCGTGGAAGTGCTGCCAGGCCTCGTCGACCGGGCGCTCGCGGGGGAAACCGGCGGACGTGATCATGGCGACGGCGCCGATGTACTCGGTGTAGGTCAGGCGGATCGGGACGTCCGGGTCCGGGTCCGGGTCGAAGTCGATCCGCACGGAGCGGCCGATGTCGCGCAGCGCGGTGAAGCCCGCGCGCAGCACCAGGCGGGCCTCGGGCGGGGCCGAGCGCGGGCAGAGCGACAGGTGGAGGGCGGCCGCGTCCAGCACCGCGATCAGGCCGACCACCCAGCTGCGGTTCGGCTGCGGGGAGCGGAACGACAGCAGCACCGGGTAGTTGGAGTGGCTCTCGCCGATGTCGGCGGCCAGCCGCTCCCAGTCCCGGTAGAGCTGGGGGAGCGCGGTCTCGGTGTCGACGAGGGACTGCCGGGCCAGCAGCTCCGGGCCCCAGGCGGGCTCGCCGGCCCGGGACTGGAGCAGGGTCACCTCGGTCTCCCGCCGCTGGTAGGCGGCGTAGAGGGTGGGCAGGTAGGCGATCTGGAGGGCGATCACCAGCGGCCCGCTGGCGGCGGCCATGAAGTCGATCGCCGAGAGTTGCAGGCGCTCGCCGCTGGCGTAGCCGAGGGTGAAGAGGCTGGACCCGGCCTCCCGGATGGCCACCGACCAGCTGAGCTCGGACGTGCCGTGCAGCAGCAGGGTGTAGGCGAGCAGCATGCCGCTGAGCCACACCCCGAGCATGCCGAGCAGGATCAGCGGTGCCAGCCAGGTCAGGGCCCGGTCCTGCGCGTAGTAGCCGCGGAACGGAGTCGCGTAGAGCCGGAGCACGGTCCGCAGCACCCGCCAGAGGCGCTGCACCAGCGCCGAGTACAGCCCGCGCGGGACGACCAGCGTGCGCAGGATGCTGCCGACGATGAGCAGGAGCAGCAGGGCGCCGGCCAGGGTGTGGATCATCCTCATGGCGCCATTGTGGCGGTCCGGCGGAGCAGTTGCGGCGCGGGGCGCTGGGTTATGGGGTGGCGGAGGCCAGGTGCCGCTGGAATGCCTCGGCGGCGATGGTGCAGAAGCGCCTGATCCGGTTCGAGGAGCCGGGCGCGCGGATGTGTTCGTGGCGCTCGTGGTCCCAGAGGCCCCAGGGCGCTTTCCAGGGCTCGTGGCGTGCGGGGTGGCATTGACAGCGGGCGGCGTCCGGCTGAATGCTAAGCAAGCGCTTAGTCAACGAGGCCACACCCCGAGGAGCTGCCCGATGCCCGAGACCCCCGCCGAGCCGCCCGGGCTGGACCTCGCCCGCCTCCGCGCCCACCTGGACCGCGAGCTGCCCGGGCTCGTCCAGGGCCCGCTGCGGGCCGACCTCATCGAGGGCGGCCGCTCCAACCTCACCTACGTCCTCACCGACGGCACCGGCCGCTGGGTGCTGCGCCGCCCGCCGCTCGGACACGTCCTGGCCACCGCGCACGACATGGGCCGCGAGTACCGCGTCATGACCGCCCTGCGCGACACCGACGTGCCCGTCCCGCGCACCCTGCTGCTCGATCCCGGCACGGAGGTGCTCGGCGCCCCCTGGTACCTGATGGAGTTCGTCCCCGGCCTCGCGCACCGGGCCCTCGCCCCGTTCGCCGCCCTCGGCGAGCAGCGGGTCCACGCGCTCGGGCGACGGCTGGTCGACACCCTCGCCGCCCTGCACCGGATCGACCCGGCCGACGTCGGCCTCGCGGACTTCGGCCGCCCCGACGGCTACCTGGAGCGCCAACTGAGGCGCTGGTCCACCCAGTTGGCGAACTCCCGCAGCCGCGAACTGCCCGACGTGGAGCGGCTGCACGCCCTGCTCGCCGAGCGGCGGCCGATCTCCCCGGCGCCCGCCCTGGTGCACGGCGACTACCGGCTGGACAACGTGCTGGTCGGCGACGGTGACGCGATCACCGCCGTGCTGGACTGGGAGATGTCCACCCTCGGCGACCCGCTCACCGATGTCGGCCTGCTGGTGATGTACACCGAGGTCGCCGGCGTCGGCGGCGGCATCATCCCCTCCGCCGCGACCGCCCCCGGCTTCCCGAAGCCGGACGAACTGGTCGCGTACTACGCCGAGTTGACCGGCCGCCAGGCCGCCGACCTGGACTGGTACGTCGCCTTCGCCTCCTTCAAGCTCGCCGTCGTCGCCGAGGGCATCCACTACCGCTACCAGCAGGGCCGCACCCTCGGCGCGGGCTTCGAGCGGGCCGGCGAGATGGCCCCGATCCTCGCCCGGTACGGCCTGAGCACCCTCAAGGAGCACTGACCGATGGACTTCGCCTACGACGCCCGCACCGACGAACTCCGCGAGCAGCTGCTGGCCTTCATGGACCAGCACGTGCACCCGGCGGAGGCGGCCCTCGCGCAGCAGCTCGCCGACCCGGCCCGCGAGGCCTGGAGCATCCCGCCCGTGGTCGCCGAACTCCAGGCCGAGGCGCGCAAACAGGGCCTGTGGAACCTCTTCCTCCCCGGGGAGGGCGGCGCCGGCCTGACCAACCTCCAGTACGCACCGCTCGCCGAAATCACCGGCCGCAGCCCGCACTTGGCTCCGCCCGCGCTCAACTGCGCGGCCCCCGACACCGGCAACATGGAACTGCTCGCCCAGTTCGGCACCGCCGAGCAGCGCGAGCGCTGGCTGCGCCCGCTGCTGGACGCCGAGATCCGCTCCGCCTTCGCGATGACCGAGCCCGAGGTCGCCTCCTCGGACGCCACCAACATCGCCACCCGGATCGAGCGCGACGGCGACGAGTACGTCGTCAACGGCCGCAAGTGGTACATCACCGGGGCGATGAACCCGCAGTGCCGGATCCTCATCGTGATGGGCAAGACCGACCCGGCCGCCGAACCGCATCGCCGGCAGAGCATGGTGCTCGTCCCGCGCGACACCCCCGGCGTCACCGTCAGGCGCGGCATGACGGTCTTCGGCTACGACGACGCGGACCACGGCGGCCACGCCGAGGTGCTGTTCGAGGACGTCCGCGTCCCGGTCGGGAACCTGATCGGGGAGGAGGGCGCGGGCTTCGCCATCGCCCAGGCCCGGCTCGGACCCGGCCGGATCCACCACTGCATGCGCGCGATCGGCATCGCCGAGCGCGCCCTGGAGCTGATGTGCCGCCGGGTGAACGGGCGGGTCGCCTTCGGCCGGCCGCTCGCCGAGCAGGGCGTGGTGCAGGACTGGATCGCCGAATCCCGGGTCAGGATCGAGCAGTTGAGGTTGCTGGTGCTCAAGACCGCCTGGCTGATGGACACCGTCGGCAACCGGGGCGCGCACACCGAGATCCAGGCGATCAAGATCGCCACCCCGCGCACCGTCGAGTGGATCCTCGACAAGGCCGTCCAGGCGCACGGCGCCGCGGGCGTCAGCCAGGACACCCCGCTCGCGCAGCTCTGGGCCGGCAACCGCACCCTGCGGCTGGCCGACGGCCCGGACGAGGTGCACAAGCGCTCGCTGGCCCGGCGGGAGCTGCGGCGGCACCCGTAGGGGTGTCATACCGGAGTACTCAGGGGCGGGTTGGCTCCTGGGTATGACGGCTGCGGCCCGCCCCCGCCCGTACTGTCCTGATCAGCAGGTCGGCAGATCAGAAGGCCGGCAGGTCGACGGGGACGAGGAGAGACATCATGGGCGGGCGGGGACGGGCCGCGGCGGCGGTACTGCTGGCGGCGACGGCGGTGCTCGGAGTGGTCGGCGCCCCCGGGGTGGTGGCGGCAGCACCGGCGCCTGGGGCGGACGGCGGCGGCGAGCGGCAGGCCCGGGCCTGGCTGCCGGAGCCCACCGGGCCGTACCCGATCGGCACCACCACGCTGCACCTGACCGACGCCGGGCGGGAGGACCCCTGGAAGCCTGGGCAGCGCCGCGAGCTGATGATCAGCCTCTGGTACCCGACCGCCCGCCCGGCCACCGGCGCCGACCGCGCCCGGTACATGGCGCCCGCCGCCGGCGAACACTTCGGCACCGAGGGCAGCATCGGCCAGGCGAACCACGGCGCCACGCCCGGCCGCACCGACTGGGCGGGCATCCGCACCCACGCCCGGCCCGACGCCCCCGCCCTGCCCGGCGGCCCGCGCCCGGTGGTGCTGTACTCGGCCGGCCTCGGCGACCCGCGCACCTGGGGCACCGGGCTGGTCGAGGACCTGGCCTCGCGCGGCTACGTCGTGGTCACGCTGGACCACACCTACGAGGCCTCCGAAGTCGCCTTCCCCGACGGGGAGCTGGCCACCTCCGTGTTCCCCGCGCTGGTCGGACAGCCCGGCCTGGACATCGGCGCGGTGCTGCGCGAGTCGATGCGGACCAGGGTCGACGACACCCGCTTCGTGCTGGACGAACTCGGCGGCCTGCGCCTGGACCCACGGCTGCCGGCCGGTCTCGCCGCCTCGCTGGACCTCGACCGGATCGGCATGGTCGGCCACTCGGCGGGCGGCTTCACCGCCCTCCAGACCATGCACGACGACCCGCGCATCGCGGCCGGCGTCAACCTGGACGGCCAACTGCACTTCCCCGGCCCCGACGGTCACACCGGGGTGTACCTGCCCAGCGTCGCCCAGGACGGCCTGGACCGCCCGTTCCTGCTGATGGGCACCCGCAACGAGGACTCCGGGGACCACCACCGGCAGCCCGGCTGGGACGCCCTCTGGCAGCACAGCACCGGCTGGCACGCCGACGTCACGCTGAACGGCTCCCGGCACGGCTCCTACACCGACGCGCAGTCCCTGCTGCCCCAGCTCGCCCGGCAGGGCGCGATCACCCCGGAGCGGCTGAGCGCCGACGTCGGCGACATCCGCCCCGACCGGGCGGTGCTCGCCACCCGCTCCTACGTCGCGTCCTTCCTCGACCGCTGGCTGCGCGGACACGACGACCACCTGCTGGACGGGCCCTCGGCGCGCTTCCCGGAGATGGAGTACGCGCGGTAGGGCAACATCCGCCGACCACCGCACCGCGCTCCCGTCGAGCCTGCCGTCAGTCCCCGAGGACGGCGATCCGGCCGGTGCTGCGCCCGTCGGCGACGAGCTGGACGGCGTCGGCGGCCCCGGTGAGCGGCACCCGGGCGCTCACCAGGGGGCGGACCACCCCTTGGGCGGCGAGCCGGGTCAGTTCGTCGTGGGCGGCGCGGACGGCCTGCGGGTCGTGGGTGTTGTAGAGGCCCCAGTGCAGGCCGAGGATGGCGTAGTTCTTCACCAGCGCGTGGTTGAGCGCCGGTGCCGGGATCCGGCCGGCGGCGAAGCCGACCACCACGATCCGGCCCTCGAAGGCGACGCACTTGGCGGAGCCGGTGTAGGCGTCCCCGCCGACCGGGTCGAAGACCACGTCCGCGCCGCGCCCGCCGGTGAACTCCTTGACGGCGGCGACGAAGTCCCCGGCCTTCCGGTCCACCACCAGGTCGGCGCCGAGCGCCCGGGCCGCCTGCGCCTTGGCGGGGCCGCCGACCACGGCGACCACCCGGGCCCCGGCGGCCCGGCCCAGCTGGACCGCCGCGCTGCCCACGCCGCCCGCCGCCGCGTGCACCAGCAGCGTCTCGCCGGCCGCCAGCCGGGCCCGGCGGTGCAGGGCGAACCACGCGGTCTGGTAGCCGATGTGCAGCGCGGCCGCCTCGGCGTCGTCCAGCGCCCCGGGCGCGGGGAAGGCGGAGGCCGCGTCCAGCAGCGCGTACTCGGCGAAGGCGCCGTGCGGCAGCACCGGGTTGCCGATCAGCCGCTCGCCCCGCCGCGCGCCGTCCGCCACCTCGCCGCACAGCTCCACGCCGGGCGTGAACGGCAGCGGCGGGCGGACCTGGTACTGGCCGCGCACCATCAGCGCGTCCGGGAAGTTGACCGCCGCGGCCCGCACCCGGACCAGCAGCTGCCCCGGCCCGGCCACCGGCCGCGGCACATCCTCGGCCAGCCGCATCACCTCGCCCGGCTCGCCGAGCCGCTCCACCTGCCAGGCCCTCACAGCGCCTCGCTCCTCTCCAGCCCCTGCTGGAGCCGGTTCATCCCGTTGATCCAGCGGTCCGGTTCGGTGGCCCGGACCCGGTAGTACTCGGCGACCTCGGGGTGCGGCAGGATCAGGAAGCGGCCCTCGCGCAGCCCGGCCAGCGCCGCGTCGGCGACGTCCTCCGGGTCCAGCGCGGTGGGCGCGAGCAGTGCCTCGCCGACCGCACCGGTCGAGGCGAGCATGTCGGTGCGCACGCCCTGCGGGCAGAGCGCGTGCACCCGGACGCCGCGGTGGCGGTACGTCGCGGAGAGCCATTCGGCGAAGGCGAGCGCGCCGTGCTTCGTGACCGCGTACGGGGCCGATCCCAACATGGTGAGCAGCCCGGCGGCGGAGACCGTGGCGAGGAAGCGACCGCCGCCGCGCTCCAGCCAGCGGGGGAGCAGCAGGTCGGCGGCCCGGACGTGGGCGAGGACGTTGACCTCCCAGGCGCTCGCCCAGGCCGCGGCGGGCGCGTCGGCCCCGCCGACCGGGGCGACGCCCGCGTTGGCGCACCACACGTCGATCTCGCCGAGCGCGGCCCGGGCCTGCCCGACCAGGGCGGCCAGCCCCTCGGGGGAGGCGGCGTCCCCGGGGGCGGCGGTGCCGCCGCAGTCCCCGGCGACGGCGCGGGCGGCGCCGGCGTCCAGGTCGTTGACCACCACCCGGGCGCCGGCCGCGGCGAAGGCCCGGGCCAGGGCGGCGCCGATGCCGCGCCCGCCGCCGGTCACGACCACGCCCTGGCCGGCGAAGTCCGTCGCCGGAGCGTCCGTGTCCGCTGTGTCCGTTGCCGGGGCCTCCTGGCCCTCTGCCTCCGCGTCCGCCGCGCCGCTCACAGGCCGCCGCCGAGGGTGACGCCGCCGTCGACGACCAGGGTCTGGCCGGTGATCCAGGCGGCGTCCGCGGAGAGCAGGAAGGCGACCGCGCCCGCGACGTCCTCGGGCACGCCGAGCCGGCCGAGCGGGTAGGCGGCGGCGACCTGCTCCTCCCGGCCCTCGTACAGGGCCTCGGCGAACCTGGTCTTGACCACGGCGGGGGCGACGGCGTTGACCCGGATGCCCTGGCCGCCCAGCTCGGCGGCGAGTTCGGTGGTGAGCCGGATCAGTGCGGCCTTGCTGACCCCGTACATGCCGATCCCGAGCGAGGAGCGGATGCCCGCGACGGAGGCCACGTTGACCACCGAGCCGCCGTGCTCGCCCATCCAGGCGGCGTGCGCGCGGCGGGTCCAGGCCAGCGGGGCCAGCACGTTGACGGCGAGGATCTTGGCGGCGGCGGCCTCGTCGGTGTCGAGGACCGGGCCGTAGAGAGGGTTGATGCCGGTGTTGTTGACCAGGTGGTCGAGCCGGCCGAAGGCCTCCAGGGTGCGGGCGACGGCCTCCTCCTGGTGGACCGGGTCGTCGGTCTTCCCGGCGACGGCGATGGCGTTCTCCGGCCCGCCCAGGTCGTGGACGGCCTCGGCGAGCGGCTCGGGGTTGCGGGCGGTCAGGCAGACCTTGGCGCCGCGGGCGACCAGCTCGCGTGCGATGCCGAGGCCGATGCCCCGGCTCGATCCGGTGACGACGGCCACCCGGCCCTTGAAGGAGTGCGCCACGGAGGGTCCTGCCTTTCGCACGGAACGTTCGACGGGGGTGCCGGGTGGACGGAGACGCCGGTTCGGCGGGGGTGCCTGGTCGGCGGGTGTGCCGGCCCATCGGCTGACTAAGCGCTTGCTCAGCATGGTGTCGGTGCGGGAGCCTGTCAACAGTCCGTCGACCGGGCGGCGGGAATGTGTGTACGAGTTCTCTGGGAGGATGGCGCCATGACCAGCACGCCCATCGCCGACCTCTGGCGCACCCTGCCCGGCGGCGCCGACTCCCGCCCCGAGGCGGCGTACCGGCTGCTCCAGGCGGCCGTCGAGTCCTTCGCGGAGCGCGGTTTCCACGCCACCACCACCCGGGACATCGCCACCGCCGCCGGGATGAGCCCGGCGGCGCTGTACATCCACTACCAGTCCAAGGCCGCGCTGCTGGCGGAGATCAGCCAGGCCGGGCACGCGGCCACGCTGGAGCTGGTCCGGGCGGCGGCGTCCGGCGAGGGCGGCCCGGTGGACCGGATGCGCCGGCTGGTCGAGGAGTTCACCGCCTGGCACGCCCGGGCCCGTACGGTCGGCCGGGTGGTCAACTACGAACTGCACGCGCTGCCCGAGGACGCCTACGCGGTGGTCGCGGCGCTGCGGCTGGACATCGAGCGCGAGGTCAGCGCGCTGATCGAGGCGGGCGTGAGGGCCGGTGTCTTCCAGGTGTCCGAGGTTCGGACGGCGGCCCGCGCGGTCACCTCGCTGGGCATCGACGTCTCCCGCTGGTTCACCGACCGCTCCACCGAGACGCCGGATGAACTCGGTGGTCGCTACGGCGAGTTGGTGCTGCGGATGCTCGGCGCCCGGATCTGATCCGCCGGGCCGACCGGCCAGTCCTCGACTTTCCGGACGTCCTCGGCCGGCGGCCGGTAGGATGACAACTCAGTTGCCATGTGCTCCGAGGAGGACCGATGACGCGTCAGACCGACGATGTTCCCGCCCTGCTGGCCGAGGCCTGGGCCTCCTGGGCGGAACGCGGCGCGGCCCTGGACGAGGCGTCGTGGGGGCTCGCCACCCGGTTGCCCGGCTGGACCGTCCGGGATCTGTACGCGCACGTGGCGCCGGTGCCGGAGATGTTCGCCGGGCTGCGCGGGGCCCTGGTGGACGGCCCAGCCGAGGTGACCACCGGGGTCGGCATCCTGCGGGCCTACAACCGGCCGGGCGGGATCGCGCACACCGCCGCCGAGCAGGTCGCCGAGGCGGCGAAGCAGACCGCCGCGGCGGCCGAACCGGCCGAGCTGGTCGCCCGGTTCGGGGCCGAGGGCCCGGCGGCCCTGGCCGGCATCGCCGACCTGTCGCCCACCGCCGCGGTGGCCCACCCGCTGCTCGGCTCGGTGACGGTCGGCGCGCTCGGCGAGGTGGCGCTGATGGAGGCGACCGTCCACCTGCTCGACCTGATCGCGGCGATCGGCGGCCCGCCACCGTCCGACGGCGCCCTGCACTTCACCCGCACCCTGCTCGCCGAGGTCGCCGACCCGGTGGCCTTCATCGAGGGGGCGGCCGGTCGCGGCACCACGGCGGTCCTGCCCGTCATCCGCTGACGCCGGGGCGCGGCGCGTAGGCCGCGACGGCGGAGCTGTGCCCGGGGTGGACGGCGGCCGGGCCCGCGCCCCGCCGGCCGGGCCTGTGGGGGCCGTCGCCGCAGGTCCCGGGTCTCGGGGCCGGTTCGCGGGCTGTGGCACGATGCCCGCAGGCCGGTCACCAGGGACGGCCCGCGCCACGCCGCAGGCACGAGCGGCGGGCGGTTCCACCGCACGCAGAATGAGGACCCGCCATGTCCGAGACCATCCCCAGCCACGCCCGGCCCACCGGGCAGCCCGCCTTCCGCCCCGCCACCCTCGCCGACGTACCGGCGCTGGTCGAGCTGGTCGAGTCCGCCTACCGCGGCGACGCCAGCCGGGCCGGCTGGACCACCGAGGCGGACCTGCTGGAGGGCCAGCGCACCGACGCCGAGGGCGTCGCCGAGGTCATCGGCCGCTCCGACGGGGTGCTGCTGGTCGCCGAGCGGGACGGCCAGTTGGTCGCCTGCTGCCAGCTGGAGCACCGCGGGGACCGCGCGTACTTCGGCATGTTCTCGGTGCGCCCCGGGCTCCAGGGCGGCGGCCTCGGCCGGGCCGTGCTCGCCGAGGCCGAGCGGCTGGCCGGCGAGGAGTGGGGCGTGGGCGAGCTGGAGATGACCGTGATCGAGCAGCGCGCCGACCTGATCGCGTGGTACGAGCGGCGCGGCTTCCGCCGGACCGGGGTCTTCACCCCGTTCCCGTACGGTGACGAGCGTTTCGGTGTCCCGCTGCGCCCTGATCTGCGGTTCGAGAAGCTGACGAAGGAGCTGACGAAGGCGCTGAACGGGTCGCTGGAGGAGGCCTGACCGACGGGGTGCGGGCCGGCGGTGCTCGGGGTCGAATCCATGATCGCTTGACGGTTCGTCGGTACGTGATGCCATGTCAAGTCACTGACCAGGGGCGATGCGGAGATGTCATACCTCGTTCATGATTGGTCTAGGCCAATGTGAGAGGCTGAGGGCGAACGGCCACGTTCCGTCCCATGCCCAGGGGGGCCACTTCCGCATGCCCGTACTCCATGGCACCGCCATGCCCGCGCCCGAGGCCGGCCCGCGCCGGATCCCCGCGGACCCCGACCTCCGCCTGCCCAGCCCGCCCGACGACGAGGAGCTCTACTGGTACTTCGGCCCGCAGCGCCGCTGGGTGCTGCTCTGCGCCACCCTCTCCTACGCGGGAGCCACCGCCACCCTCGGCCTGTTCGCCCTCAGCCGGCCGCTGCTCTGGCCCTTCCTGGTGCTCACCGTGCTCAACGCGGCCACCTGGCTGCTCTCGCTCACCGACGGCCAGCGCGCCCGCCGCTACACCCGCGACTCGCACGACCTGCTGATGCGCGCCTGGCAGCCCGCCCGCCACCCGAGCGTCGACCTGCTGCTGCCGACCGCCGGCGAGCCGCTGGCCGTCCTGGAGAACGCCTACCGCCACACCGCCGCCGTCCAGTGGGCCGGCGCGCTGACCGTCATCGTCCTCGACGACGCCGCCCGCCCCGAGGTGCGCGAACTCGCCGAGTCCTACGGCTTCCAGTACCGGGCCCGCCCCGACCGCGGCCGGTTCAAGAAGGCCGGCAACCTCAACCACGGCCTGGCCGAGGGCAACGGCGAGATCGTCGCCGTCCTGGACGCCGACTTCTGCCCCCGCCCCGACTTCCTGCACCACCTGGTGCCCTACCTCGACAACCCCGAGGTCGGCATCGTGCAGAGCCCGCAGTGCTTCGACACGGACGCCGACATGTCCTGGCTCGAACGCGCCGCGGGAGCCACCCAGGAGATCTTCTACCGCTGGATCCAGCCCTCCCGGGACGCGCAGGACGGCACCGTCTGCTGCGGCACCAACGCCCTCTACCGCCGCGCCGCACTCATGCGCGTCGGCGGCTTCGCCGAGATCGACCACAGCGAGGACCTCTACACCGGCCTCTCGCTCGCCCGCGCCGGGTGGACCACCCGGTACGTGCCCGCCCTGGTCGCCAAGGGCATGTCGCCCACCGGCCTCCCGGCCTTCATCAGCCAGCAGTACCGCTGGTGCCTCGGCTCCCTGGCGCTCGTCCGCGACCCGGACTTCCGCCGCGGACCGCTCCCTCGCTCCGCCCGGCTCTGCTTCTGGAACGGCATCCTCGGCTACGTCACCAGCGCGGTGAACGTCTTCGCCGTCCCGCTGCCGGCCCTGATCATGCTGTTCTTCGCCCCCGGTGAGATCCAGCCGTGGCAGGTGCTGCCGTTCCTGCCGCCGATCTGGGTCTCGCTCGTCCTGCTGCCCGCGATGTCCCGCACCCGCTGGCGCTTCGAGGTCACCCGGGTCCAACTCCTCGGCGGACTCTGCCACGTGGTCGCCATCGCGCACGCGCTGCGCCGCCGCAGTGCCGACTGGGTGCCCACCGGCGCCGTGTCGGGCGGCAGTTCACTGGCCAAGGCGGTCGCCCGGATCGGCGTCGGCTGGCTGGGGTTCGTCGTCCTCGCGGGCATCGCCGGACTCGTGCGCGCGGCCGTGCTGTACGGCTGGCAGCCCTACTGGGCGCTCACCGCGCTGCTCGCGCTCACCGCGTACACCATGATCCCGCTGATCCGGTCCCTGTGGCCGCTCCTGCGCGGTGGCAACGGGGCCGCCGTCGGAGAGGTCGCCCCGCCCGTGCGGCGCCGGTCCGACCTGGGATTCGGCCACGCGGAGGCCGTCGCCGTCACCGCCGTGCTGCTGCTCTGCGGGCTGCTGGCCTCCGGCTGGGCCGATCCGCTGATCTTCTGACGCTCCGTCAACTCAGCTCGTCGATTCCGCTCCATCAACTCCTGACGTCAAAGTCGATGTCTGACGACCCATCAACTTCGTTCGGATCCACCGCGTTTCCCAGCGCGTCGCCCCACCGGCGCGGATGCGCCGCCCGGCCGCCCCATCGGCCCGGCGGTCCCGACCACCCGCTGCCTGCCCCTGCGAGGAGCACCGCCGTGTCAACGGCCGTACCACCACCGTCGTCGTCCCCTTCCTCCCCTGCCGCCACCGCCTCGGCCGAGCTGCTGCCCGGCGTCGTCCGAATGGACCGGCAGGCCGCGCCCGAGCGGCGCCCCTCCGCAGAAGCCGTCGCACCGCCGCAGACCCAGCGGCGCACCGGCTTCCGCCCCGACATCGAGGGCCTGCGCGGCGTCGCCGTCCTCTCCGTCCTCGCCTACCACGCCGCCGTTCCCGGCTTCGCCGGCGGCTACGTCGGCGTCGACGTCTTCTTCGTCATCTCCGGCTTCCTCATCACCGGACTGCTGCTCGGCCGCCCGATCGGCCTGTGGGACTTCGCCGCCCGCCGCGCCCGCCGCATCCTGCCCGCCGCCGCCACCGTCCTGGTCGCCACCGCCGTCGCCGGTGGCGCGCTGCTCGACCCGCTGCGCGGCACCGACCTCGCCCGCGACCTGATGGCCTCCGCCGGACAGTTCGTCAACTGGCGCTTCGTCGGCCAGCAGACCGACTACCTGGCCGCCGAACACGCCCCGAGCCCGCTCCAGCACTTCTGGTCACTCGGCGTGGAGAACCAGTTCTACCTGCTGTGGGGCGTTCTGCTGCTCGGCCTCGCCCGCTTCCTGCACGGTCGCCGCCGCACCGTCGCGATCACCCTGGCCACCACGGCCATCGGCGCGGTCTCGTTGCTGCTGTGCGTCCGGTGGACGGCGACCTCGGCGCCGCTCGCCTACTTCTCCACCGGCAGCCGGCTCTGGGAGTTCGCGGCCGGCGCGTGCGCGGCGCTGCTCGCCGGCGCGCTGGCCGGCCGCACGCAGCGGCGCGGGACGGCCTGGTCGCTGCGACTGCTCGGCTGGGCCGGCGCCGCCGCCGTCCTCGCGTCGATCCTGCTCTACGACCGGAACACCCCCTTCCCCGGCACCGCCGCGCTGGTGCCCGTCCTCGGCGCCGCCGCCGTCCTGCTCGCCGGCCCCGCCCACCGCGCGCTCGGCGCCACCGACGCCGGGCGCCTCCTCGACAGCCGCCCGCTGCGCGCCGCCGGACGCCTGTCGTACGCCTGGTACCTCTGGCACTGGCCGGTGCTGACCATCGCCCAGGCCCGCTACGGCGCCCTGCCCTGGACCACCCTGGCCGCCCTCGCCGCAGCCAGCGCGCTGCCCGCCTGGCTCACCATGCGGCTCGTCGAACAGCCGCTGCGCTACGGCAGCAGCCCGGCGCCGCGCCGGGGCCTCGCGGTCGGCGCCAGCGCGCTCGTCATCCCGCTGATCGCCGCCCTCGCCCTCGGCGGCGGCACGGTCCGCGCCCTCGGTGGCACCGCCGACACCCCCTCCGCCGCCCCGGCCGGGGCCCCGACCGGCCCCACCCTGCTCGCCCCCGGCGCGCGGGTGCTCGGCCTGACCCCCTCGCTGGCCCGCGCCCGGGAGGACTTCCCGCCCGGCAAGGGCTGCGAGATCCCGCTGAACGCCGACAGCAGCCCGCGCTGCCTGTTCGGCGCCGAGGACAGCCCCGACCGGATCGTGCTGCTCGGCGACTCGCACGCCGGCCAGTGGATATCCTCCGCACTCGCGATGGCCGAGCAGCGACACTGGGCCCTGGAGGTCCTGGTCAAGCCCGGCTGCCCGCTCGCCACCCTCACCGTGCGCAACAACGTCCTCGGCCGCACCTTCGAGGAGTGCGACCGCTGGCGCGAGAACACCCTCACCCGGCTCACCTCCGGGCCCAGGCCGCGCCTCGTCCTGATGGCCGGCCTCAACCGCTACGGCAGCCAGGAGGAACGCACCCAGGGCTGGACCCGCACCCTGGACCGCCTCGCCGCCGTCGGCGCCCCGCTCGCCTACCTCGGCGACACCCCGATGCCCGGCAAGGACATCCCGACCTGCCTCGCCGCATCCGACGGCCGCTCGGACGCCTGCTTCTTCCCGCGCGACACCGCCTTCGAGCCGGACCCGATGCTCGACGGCGGCCTTGCCGCCCGCTACGGCGTCCGCACTCTGGACCTGGGCCCGCTGCTGTGCCCCGGCAGCGGACCGGACTGCCCGGCGGTGCTGGAAGGTGTGGTGCTGTACCGCGACACCGGCCACATCACCGACACCCTGGCCCGCGTCCTGGCGCCGCGCCTGGACAAGGGAATCCTGGAGGCGGCCGGGTAGCGCGGCTCCACCGCCTGGGGCGCCCCGCCGGATCGGTCCGGCGGGGCGCCCTCGTCGTGCGGGTACGGGTGCCGCAGGCGATTTTTCAGCCGTAGATGCTGTGGCAGAGGCGGGCCTGCTCCGAGCCCGCGGGCCAGCGGCCGACGCGTTCGGCCTGGTCGCAGATGCCGCCCGCGCCGAGGGTGGGCAGCGCCGCGCCGGGGGCCGGAGCCGCCGGGGTGGCGCCGGCGGGGGAGGCGCCGTGGGCCGACGGCGAGGGGTGCGCGGTGCGGCCGGGCTTCGGGTGCGCGGTCGCCGCGTGCTGAGCGTCGGCCGGCTCGTCCTCGTTCGGCGCGGCCGCCGCCGTGGCCGTGGCCAGGGCCGGTCCGGCGCCCTGTGGCGTGGGCGGCGGCAGCGGGGACGGCGCGGGCGTGGTGGGGAGCGGGGAGAACGCGGGCGGGTCCGGCGCCGCGGGGTCGGACGCGGAGGGGGAGGCGTGCGGCAGGGCCACCACGTCCAGCTCGTCTCCCGACCCCGGCCCGCACATCGCCAGGACGGCGGCGAGGACGGCGACGGTCCCGACGGTCGCGGCGGCCCACACCTTCCGCGACCGCCGCGACGCCGGTGCGGGCGCCGGAACGGGGGCCGGCGCGAACCCGGTGGGTACCGGGGGTGGCTGCCACGCGTCCTGCGGCCACTGCCACTGTCCTCCGGTGGGCTGCCCAGTCATCTTGTCGTCCTTCCAGCGCCGAACCCCCCACCGAATCCCCCGTCATGCCTTCCCCGTGCTCAACGAGCGCGCCGACGCCGGGACATGACCCGGAAGAGGGGTCTGGAGGGGCGCCGATTGCCGCCGCGCCACATGCTGGGGGGCATGGAGACCAACAGCACGTCCAAGCACCTGGTCGAGGTGGCCGACTTCCGGACCGACAGCCGCTACCGCCTGGTCCACTTCGAGGGCCACGGCTGGGAGCCGCTCGCCCCCGAGGAGTTCGAGCCCCGGATCCGCCAGCTCTTCCCGGACCTCGACCCGCGAGATCCGGTCCGCGTCCACTGGGCGGATCGCCCCTGGGAGTGGCCCCTCTGGCACCCCGGCGAGGCGTGAGCCGCGCTTTCGTTACGCTGTCCGGGTGAGCGTGGATCATTTCTGGCGCCGCCTGCCCGGCCAGGAGGTCGACACCTGCTCGCCGGCGGAACTCGGCGAGCTCGTCCCCGACCGGCAGGACGTCCGCTACGACCAGCTGGCCTCCGCCGGGCTCCTCCTGGGCGTGCGGAGCACCGCCCGGCTGATGGAACTGGCCCTCACCGAGAACGGCCTGCACCCCGACCCGGCCGCCCGCCTGCCCGTGTACGGCGGCGAGCGCCGTGAACCCGACGCCGCGCAGACCGATCCGCTGGTGCTGAGCCCCGCGCAGGTCGCGGCCGCCTTCACCTTCCTGCGCGACTCGGCGCTCGGCGAACTCGTGCGCCAGCAGGACACCGTGCTGGCCCGGACGGTCGCGCGCCTCGGGTACCCGACGCCGTGGTCCGAGACCTGGGCGTCCCGGGTGGTCGCCGACCTGCGGGAGCTGCGGGACTTCTTCGCCCACGCGGCGGCGGCCGGTGACGCGGTGGTCGTCCGGGACCGGAAGGCATGATCGGGGTGGACGAGTTGGGCGGGGTGGAGGACGTGAAAGGGGTGGGCGGGGTGGAGGACGTGAAAGGGATGGGCGGGGTGGAGGACGTGAAAGGGATGGACGGGCTTTCGAGCACCGCCGGTTACGCCGAGGCGGCGGAGGAACTCGCCGTCCAGTACGAGAGCGTGACCTTCGCCGAGGTCCACGCGGACCTGCTGCACAGCTACCCGCCCCCGCCCGCCGCCGTCCTCGACGTGGGGGCCGGCACCGGGCGCGACGCGGCCGCCCTCGCCGCCCTCGGCCATCCGGTGGTGGCCGTCGAGCCGACCGCCGAACTCCGTTCCGTCGCCGAGCGGTTGCACGTGGGCTCCGGCGTGCGCTGGGTCGCCGACGCGCTGCCCGAGCTGCCGCGGCTGAGCGCCGGCGCCGAACGCTTCGACCTGGTCCTGCTGACCGCCGTCTGGATGCATCTCGCCCCCGCCGAGCGGCCGTTGGCGATGGCCGCCCTCGGTCGGCTGCTGGCCCCGGGCGGGCGCCTCGCCCTGACCCTGCGCCACGGCCCCGTCCCGCCGGGCCGCCGGATGTTCGACGTCCCGCCCGAGGAGACCGTCGCGCTCGCCGCCGCCCGGGGCCTGCGACTGCTCCACCGCGCCGAACGCGGCGACCTGCACGGCCGGTCCGGCGTCCGCTGGACGAGCCTGGTCTTCGGGTAGGCCGCTCTCCTGCCGTCCGGGCCGCGCCTGCGCGGTACGGGGGTCAGTTCACGTCGACGTTGTCGAAGAGTTCGAGCATCTGCGTGAGGACGTGCACGCAGGCGGTCAGGTCGGCGTCGGTCAGCTCGCCGCCGACCTGGCGGAGCAGGGCGTGCTCGCGGGCGCTCGCGGCGGAGACGGCGGCCCTGCCGTGGTCGGTCAGCCGGATCAGCGAGGACCGCTGGTGGGCGGGGTTCGGGGTGATCTCGACCAGGTCCAGGGCTACCGCGTCGTTGACCATGCGCTGCACGAACTGCCTGCTCAGCGCTTGTGCGCGGCCCATCTGAGGGACGGTCATGGGCCCGTGCTCCGCGAGCAGGAGCAGCACGGCGCGCACGCCGACGGACAGCCCCTCGATGGGAGCCGCGAGTTCCACCTTGCGGAGCACCCGCCGGTACAGCGGGCCGACCAGGTCGAACACGTCCATGAGCCGGTGGGCGAGGACGTCGGGCGGGAGCGGGGCATCGGTATCGGTCACCCCGTCATCATGGCACCTGGGTTGCCAATCCTCGCGGGGGATGACAACTTGGTTGTCATGACTGACGCATCTGACGTGTTCTCGTTCGACGACGGCCGCAGCCACCTCGCCTACCGTGACATCGGGTCGGGCCGACCCCTGGTGCTGGTGCACGGCGGCCTGCTCGACCACCGCATGTGGAGCGACCAGATCGCCGCCTTCGCGGCCGACTACCGGGTGATCGCGCCGGACGCCCGCGGCCACGGCGGATCCTCCAACGCGACCGGCCCGTTCCGGCACACCGACGACCTCGCGGCCCTGCTGCGCCACCTCGGCACCGGCCCCGCGATCCTCGTCGGGCTGTCGATGGGCGGCGCCATCGCCGTCGACACCGCGCTCGAACACCCGGACGTGGTCGAGGCGTTGGTCGTCAGCGGCGTCGGCACCAGCGAACCCGAGTTCGAGGACCCGTGGCTCGGCGAGATCGAGGCCGAGGAGGCCCGCGCCATGGCCGCGGGCGACCTCGAAGGCTGGATCACGGCGTTCACCCGGCTCGCGGCCGGCCCGCACCGCACCCTCGACGACGTCGACCCGGACATCGTGCGCACGTTGAAGGACATGACCCGGCGAACCCTCGCCAAGCACACCCCCACCGAACCCGACCACCAGGTGCCCGTCACCGACACCTGGGCGCGGGCGGCGAAGATCGGCGTCCCGGTGCTGGCCATCAACGGCGGCATCGACTCCGACGACCACCTCGGCATGGCCGAACGCCTCGTCCGCAGCGTCGCCGACGGCCGTACGGCGACGGTCGACGGCACCGGCCACTACCCCAACATGGAATGCCCGGACGCCTTCAACGAGCTCCTCGACGACTTCCTCCGGACCCTGCCGGTGCACGAGGGCTGACGGTGGATCCTGCTCACGGGCGCCTTCCGGATGGAGTCTCACCCCAAGGCTGACAGCGGCAGTTCGCCACCGGCTGGCCGGCCGACCGGCCAGCCGGGCCGCTCCGCGCTCGTCATGGACCCGCACGGCGCGCCGTGGTTCACCGGGACGGGGCGCCGAAGTCCTCGGCGACCAGCCGGTCGGCCCAGCGCCGGAGGGCCGGGGCGAGGGGCGGGTGGACGAGGCCGGCGGCGGTGGCGAGGCGGTCGGCGGAGGTGGTGTCGTAGCGGTCCTCGGAGAGGAAGCCGAGGGTCTCCGGGTCGGCGCCGGTGAGGGCGCGGGGGAGGCGGCGGACGATGGCGACGGGGACCAGGCCGCGGGGCGGGCGGACGCCGAGGTGGGCGGCGATGAGCGCGATCAGGTCCGGGAGCACGGGGGTGGCGGGGTCGAGGACGGTGTGGGCCATCAGGGCGGAGCCGTCGGGCGCGGGGGTGGTGGCGCTGTCGTGCGCGGGGACGGCGGCGAGGAAGCGGGCCAGGTGGTCGACGGTGACCACGGGCAGGAAGGTGCGGCGGGTGCCGGGCAGCAGCGGCAGGCGGCCGCGGTGCAACTGGCGGACGAGCTGGGCCAGGCCGAGGTACTGGCCGGCCTCGCCGGTCCGCGAGTGGCCGATGACGCTGCTGGGGTTGACGGTGGTGAGCGGGACGCCGAGTCGGGGTGCGGTGACCCGGACGGCGGCGTCGCCGAGCAGCTTGGAGGCCTCGTACGCGCCGAGGCACGCGTAGGCGGCGGTGGTGGCGCGGGGACTGGGCGGGTACAGCGGCTGCGGGTCGCGGCCGACGCGGTAGCCGGAGAGGTGGACCAGGCGGCGCAGCCGGGGCCGGGTGGCGGACCAGTGGAGGGCGTGCAGGGCGCCGTGGACGTTGGCGGGTTCGGCCTGGGCGCGGGTGAGGCCGAACTGGTAGCGGGCGGCGAGGTTGTGGACGTCGCGGACCTCGGTGAGCCGGGCGTCGTCCTCGGGGGAGAGGCCGAGGCCGGGATGGGTGAGGTCGGCGGCGACGGTGGTCAGCGCGGTGTCGTCGGCGCCGTGGGTGCGCAGCCAGCGGCGTAGTTCGGTGTCGCGGCCGACGCCGCGCACGGCGGCGGCCACGGGCTCGCCGCGGGTGAGGAGTTCGAGGACGAGCCAGCGGCCGAGGAAGCCGGTGGCGCCGAGGACGAGGGTGCGGGGCGATGGCGGGAGGGGCGGCATGGGGCAACTCCTGAAGCTGGAATCTGTAGACCGGTCTGCATATTTATTGGGCGCGAGGAGACTTCGGGCACGGGAGATTCGGGCACAAGGAATCGGGAGGGTCGGAAGGGGCGGAGCCGCGCACCGGTCGGCGGCGGCTCCGCCCGCGACGCCCTACGCGGTGCGGGCGGCCGGCTTGGCGCCGAGCAGGTGGCGGACGGCGTGCAGCGCGTGGTCCAGCGGCTCGCGGCTGCGCCGGACCGACGCGAGCAGGACCGCGCCCTCCATCAGCGCCAGTGCCTGCCCGGCCGCCGTCGCGGCCTCGGCCGGCTGGAAGCCCTCGGCCTCCAGCCGGCCGGCCAGCACGCGCTGCCAGCTCTCGTACACTTCCGCGCAGACGGCGCGCAGCGGCTCGTTGGTGCCGGCGACCTCCAGGGCGACGGTCGCGATCGGGCAGCCCTTGGTGTAGTCGGAGCCCGCCAGTCGCTCGGCGAAGACCTCGGTGAGCCGCTCGGTGAGCGCTCCGCTGTCGGCGCCCTCGGCGGCCAGCGCGGCGAGCAGGTCCTCGACCTCCTGTCCGGCCTGGACGAGGGAGGCGGCGACCAGTTGGTCCTTGCCCTCGGGGAAGTGGAAGTAGAGCGAGCCGCGCGGTGCGCCCGTCGCGGCCACGATCTGGTTGAGGCCGGTCCCGAAGTAGCCCTGTGCCTCGATCAGCGTCCGGGTGCCGGCGATCAGCCGGGCCCGGGTTTCCTCACCCTTGACTCCCATGCGGAAAACAATAGACCGGTCTGCATATTCCTGTCGACGGGCCTCAGCGCCTGGCCTCAGTACCGGGCCTCAGCACCGGGCCTCGGACGGGAAGCCGGTCCAGCACAGTTCGTCGGGCAGGTGGCGCATGTCGTTGTGGAGCAGCACGTAGGAGGGGCGGCCGGGTGTGTAGCGGATGACGGTCAGCGCCGCGTTGCAGGAGTTGAGGCCGAGCCAGCGCCAGGCAGGGGCGCTGAGGGCGTGCCGGACCAGCCAGCCGATCAGGAACGCGTGGGTGACGACCAGTTCGTGCCGGTCCTCGCCGCCCGCCACCGGACCGGTGAACCGCTGGACGGCCCGGCGCGCCAGCTCCGGGCCGCGGGCGCGCTCCTCCGCCGTGGACTGCGCGAGGAAGTCCAGCAGGTAGTCGGCGCTGTCGGCGGGCAGTTCGTGCCGCTCCGGGACGTACGGCACGTAGTCGCCGGCCTCCTCGCAGACCGTCGGGACCGCGCCGGCCTGCCAGCCGCCGCCCAACGGCTCGTTGCCCGGCCGCCCGCCGCCCAACTGCTCGGCGATCAGCCGGGCGCTCTGCGCGGCCCGGGGCAGCGGTCCGTGGTGCACGGCTGCGATGGGGCGGTCCGCCAGCCGCCGTCCGAGCAGGACGGCCTGTCGGCGTCCGTCGGCCGTGAGCCCGCTGCCGTCGGGCGCGGCCTCGCCGTGGCGGGTCAGGTAGAGGTAGCGGGTGGCGGACTCGGCCATGCTCCGGGACTCCTTCGTTCGTGTCGGCGTGCGTGCTCTCGTGCTCGCCGGTGATCCTGGGCTCGTCCCGGATCGACGCCGTCGCGGCCCTGCCCGGTTCCGGATCAGCCCGTGTGCGCCTCCTGGAGCAGTGCCAACTCCTCCGGGGAGAGGCGCAGCGCCCCGGCGGCGATGTTGTCCTCCAGGTGCGCCAGGTCGCCGGTGCCGGGGATGGCCAGGACGTGCGGGCCCTGGTGGAGCGTCCAGGCGAGGCGGACCTGGGCCGGGCCGACCCCGCGCGCCTGCGCCACCGCCCGGACCTGGGCGGGTTCGGCTCCGCCCGTGCCGGACTCCCGCCCGGCTCCGGCGATCGCGTAGAACGGGACGAAGGCGATGCCCTGCTCGCCGCAGAGCCGCAGCACGGCGTCCTGTTCGGGCGAGGCGCCGATGCCGTACGGGTTCTGCACGCACACGACGGGCGCCACGGCCTGTGCCTCGGCGAGCTGGTGCGGGTGGATGTTGGAGAGGCCGAGGTGGCGGATCAGCCCGGCCTGCCGCAACTCGGCGAGGGCGCCGAAGCGTTCGGCGATCGAGTCGGTGCCGACGATCCGCAGGTTCACCAGGTCGAGGTGGTCGCGGCCGAGTTGGCGCAGGTTCTCCTCGACCTGGCCGCGCAGCCGCTCCGGGGTGCGGGCGTGCTCCACCCACTCGCCGTCGAGCCCGCGGCCCGGGCCGACCTTGGTGGCGATCACCAGGTCGTCGGCGTACGGCGCGAGCGCCCGGTTGATCAGCTCGTTGGCGGAGCGCAGTGGGGAGAAGTAGAAGGCGGCGGTGTCGAGGTGGTTGACGCCCAGTTCGACGGCGCGCCGCAGCACCCGGACGGCCTGCTCGCGGTCGCGCGGTACGGCGTCGGGGACGAGCGCCCGGCCGGTCTGCGGCAGGCGCATCGTGCCGAGGCCGATCCGGTGGACGGTGCGGTCGCCGAGCGTCCAACTGCCGGAGGCGGCAGCGGTGACGGCGGCAGCGGTGACGGCGGCGGGGGTGGTGTCGGAGGTCATGCCGTCATGATCGCCACTGCACTGCCCCGACCGCCAGCGATTCGGGAATGTGTGAATCCCCGGGGAATCCACGGGGGCGGAGATGACGGCGGACCTGGCGGGACTGTGACAACCGTCATGCCGAGTCCATGATCACCCTCCCTGGTCCGGGGCCCCGCCCGACCGGGATGATGGGGCGCGTCGACGGGGCGGGAGCGCCCAGGGTCGGGTGAACGGGGGTCGGCGATGTCGCCGCACGAGATCGGGTTGTACGCGAGCGCCGCCGTGGTGGTCAGCGTGGGACTTCAGGCGCTGGTACTGGCCGGCTCCAACGTCGGTCAGGGAGTCGGCTCCGCAGCCGGCCCGGGAGCAGGAGCCCCGGCGGGCGCCGGGCCGGGCGAGGTGCTCGCCGTGGTCCGGGGCGCCCTGGCGCGCCGGCCCCGGGCCACCCTCACACTGTTCGCGGTGATGGCGGTGATGGCCGTGCTCCAGTACGCGGTGCCCGCCCTGGTCGAGGATCTGATGCGGCAGCCGGGAGCGCTGTCCGACGGGCAGTGGTGGCGGGCCGGGACGGCCCTGCTGGTGCAGTCCTCCGGGATCACGCAGATCGCGATGAACCTGCCGGCCCTGCTCGTGGTCGGCGCCGTCGCCGAGTCGGTCCTCGGGTGGTGGCGGACCCTGGCCGTCTTCCTCGTCAGCGGCGTCCTCGCCCACGTGGTGAGCCTGGCCGGCTGGTCGCCGCGCGGCGGCGGCGACTCCGTGGCCGTCTGCGGCCTGCTCGGCGCCCTGGCCGTCACCTGCCTGCTGCGCGGGAACACCCTGGGCCTCACTTTCAAGGGCACCTGGTACCTGCTGCTCATCCCCGCGGCCGGTCTGTTCCTGTGCGCGCTGCGGAACAACCACGGCGCCGGTCTGGTGGCGGGCTGCCTGCTCGGCCTGGCGCTCGCCGCCGGGACGAGGGCCAGGCCGACCGGGCAGCCCGCCGTGGCGTGACGGGGCTTGGCCATCGCGCGCCTCCCCGTGCTCCGGTGCCGGTGGTCCACCCCCGGGGCCAAGCTCGCAGACCCGCGGCTCGGACCGGGCCTGGCACGCCGGGCGCCGGTCGGCGTCTGGGAGAGTGCGGGCATGACACTTCGGACTCTTCGGTGCGCCGTCCTCGACGACTTCCAGGGCGTCGCCACCAGCATCGTCGACTGGTCGCCGGTCTCCGACCGGGTGGCGGTGACCGCCTTCTCCGAGCACTTCGGGTCGGAGGACGAACTCGCCGCGGCGCTGGCCGACTTCGACTTCGTCGTGACCCTGCGCGAGCGGGTGCCGTTCCCGGCCTCGCTGTTCGCCCGGCTGCCGAGGCTCAGGCTGCTGGTCGCCTCGGGCATGCGGAACTCGGTGATCGACTACGCGGCCGCCGAGGCGCACGGCGTGACGGTCTGCGGGACGGCCAGCTCCTCCACCCCGCCGGTCGAGCTGACCTGGGCGCTGCTGCTCGGCCTGGCCCGCGGCATCGTGCCGGAGAGCACGGTGCTGCGCGAGGGCGGTCCCTGGCAGAGCACCGTCGGCGCCGACCTGCACGGGCGGGTGCTCGGGCTGCTGGGCCTGGGGAGGATCGGCGGCCTGGTCGCCCGGGTCGGACTGGCCTTCGGCATGGACGTGCTGGCCTGGAGCCAGAACCTCACGGACGAGCGGGCCGCCGAGGTCGGCGTGCGCCGGGCCGCCGGCAAGGAGGAGCTGTTGAGCGGCGCCGACTTCGTCTCGATCCACCTCGCCCTGGGCGAGCGCACCCGGGGGCTGCTCGGCGAGGCCGAACTCGCGCTGATGAAGCCCGAGGCGTACCTGGTGAACACCTCCCGGGCGGCGATCGTCGACCAGGACGCGCTGCTGGCCGCGCTCACCGGGGGCCGGATCGCGGGCGCCGCCGTGGACGTCTTCGACGTCGAGCCGCTGCCCGCCGAGCACCCGCTGCGCACCGCGCCCCGGCTGCTGGCCACCCCGCACCTGGGGTACGTGTCGCGCGACAACTACCGCCGCTACTACGGCGAGGCGGTCGAGGACATCGCGGCCTACCTGGCCGGCGAGCCGATCCGCCGCCTGGGCTGACCCCTGGCTGGGCTGACCCCTGGCTGGGCTGACCCCTGGCCTGGGCTGACCCCTGGCCTGGGCTGACCCCTGGCCTGGGCCGATCCGCCGAGCCGGGCCACCGCGCCGACCGGCCCGGTCGGCGCGGCGGCGACTCGTTCACGGCACCATCCAGCCGAGGACCGGGGTGGACTGGAGCCAGGCGAGGAGGCAGAGGACGGCCAGGACGGCCAGGCTCCAGCCGATGATCTTGCGGAGGACCTCCCCCTCCCGCCCGTACGTCCCGACCGCGCTGGCGGCGATGACCAGGTTCTGCATCGCGACGGCCTTGCCCTGGACGCCGCCGGTGCTGGTGGTCGCGGCGGCCAGGAGGGGGGACAGTCCGATGTGCTGGGCGGCGGAGACCTGCATCGCACCGAAGAGCGCGTTGGAGGAGGTGTCGGATCCGGTGAGGGCCACGCCGAACCAGCCGGTGAAGCCGGAGAACAGGGCGAAGGCACCGCCGAGGCCCGCCAGCCAGGTGCCGATGGAGACGGCCATCCCGGAGAGGTTCATCAGGTAGGAGAGGGCGAGGACGCAGGCGATGGTCAGGGCCGCCCAGCGGATCTGGTGCAGCGCGTCCAGGTAACAGCGCAGTGCCCGCCGTACCGGCACCCGCAGGATGAGCGCGGTCAGGACGCCGGTGGCGAGGAGCAGGGTCCCGGCCGCGCCGAGCCAGCCGAAGTCGAAGGTGGTGACCGCCACGGGTCGGCCGCTCGGGCTGGTCACGTGGAGCCCGGGCCAGGGGAAGGAGACGTCCTGGTCCTTCACGAAGCCGGCGACGGGCCCGCCGTAGGACACCAGGGCGAACAGCGCGGTGATGATCGCGTACGGGAGGAAGGCCAGCAGGGTGTCCCGGCGGGGGGCGCGCTCCACGCGGGGCCGCGTTTCGGCGGCGGGGCCGTGCCGTCGCGCCCGGATCCTGAGCAGCACGATGACCGAGGCGAGCGAGGTGAGCGAGGCCACCAGGTCGGTGAGTTGGTAGGTGAGGTAGTTCGAGCAGAGGAACTGGCCGACGGCGAAGCCGGTTCCGGCGGCCAGGGCCACCGGCCACACCTCCCGGAGCCCCCGGCGTCCGTCGAGGAGGAGCAGCAGGACGAACGGCACCAGGGCCGCGATGACGGCGGACTGGCGGCCGACCATGGCGCCGAGGTCGGCCCCGGGGAGGGAGGTGACCTTGGCCAGGGTCTGGATCGGGTTTCCCACCGAACCGAAGGCCGCCGGCGCCGTGTTGGCGAAGGCCGCGACGGCGGCGGCCTTCAGGGGGTCCAGTCCCAGGCCGAGCAGGATGAGCGAGGTGACCGCGATGGGGGTGCCGAATCCCGAGAGGGACTCGATCATCGCCCCGAAGCAGAAGGCGATCAGCACGGCCTGGATCCGGATGTCGCCGGAGAGGGACGAGAAGGTCCTTCCGATGACGTCGAAGTGTCCGGAGGCGCGTTGGAGGCGGTTGATCCACACCGCGCCGAGGATGATCCACACGATCGGGAACAGTCCGAAGGCGGCTCCCTCCAGTGCGCCGTCGGCGGCCTGGCCGAGCGGCATGCCGTAGCCGGCGGTGGCGATCAGGAAGGCGGTGGCGAGCCCGGCGAGGGCGGCCCAGTGCGACTTCAGTCGCACCAGGCCGAGCAGGACCAGGAGGACGAGGAGGGGGGTCGCCGCGAGCAGGGCGGCGAGAGCGGGGTGTCCGAGCGGGTCTGGGACTTGGCGATACACGGGTGGGTCTCGCTTTCTCCAGTCGGCGATGACCGCGACGGCGAGAACGCTCGATCCACCCGGGTACGGACGATCGGCGCACGCACATTTTCGCATCATGGAACCCGAGTTCCATCAGGCGCCAAGCATGGGATGCGCCGATACCGCCGTCAAGGGGGCGGGGTGCGGGCTCCGGATCGGGAGTGCCGATCCTGACGCATCGTCAGAAAAGCTTCGGGGAGGCCGAGTTCGCCGTCACCCGCGCGCTCCGAGCACGACGCCGAGCCGCTTCGCCGCCGCGTTGACCAGGGCTCCGTGCTCCGCCCGCGACTCGTCGGTGGCCCGGCTGGCGGGGACGTTGACGCTGATGCTCGCTACCGGCAGCCCGAGGCCCCCGATGACCGCCGCGGCGACCGCTGAGACGTCGGAGCGCCACTCGCCGCTGTTGGTCGCGTAGCCCCGGCGCCGGACCTCCGCCAACTCGTCCAGCAGCCGCCGTGGTTCGACGATCGTCGTGTCGGTGTACCGGGCCAGCCCCTCGGCGAGATAGCTCTCCAGCGCCTCGGCGGGGCTCGCGGCGAGCACCGCCTTGCCGTTGGCGGAGGCGTGGGCGGGCAGGTCCTGCCCGAGCGGAAGGACGATCCGCACCGGCTGGCTGGTCTCCAGCCGCTCCACCAGGATCACCCGGCCGCCCTCCGGCACGGCCAGGTGGACCGTTTCGCCGGTCTGCCGGCGCAGTTCCTCCATCACCGGCACGGCGGCGTCGCGCAGGCCCAGTTCACCGGTGGCCTGCCGGCCGACCTGCAGCGCCTTGGCGGTCACCAGCCACCGCGTGGGTGCCCCGCCGGCCTGGCGCAGCCACCCCGCCGTGTGCAGGGTGAGCAGCGCCCGCTGCACGGAGCTCTTCGGTAGGTCCATGGCCCGCGCCAGCTCCGCGACGCCGATCGGCTGGCGCGCGGCGACCTCCTCCAGTACCCGCAGCGCGTTGAGCACGTTCTGCATCCTTGACCCCCTTCGAAGGTGGCGCCTACGCTCCACTATGCCGCTCCACGATACGACGTGCCGTCAGACGGCACAACCCTTAAGGGGGTTCGACGCGTATGTCCTTCCGTACCGGCCGCCACTTCCTCCAGATCCCGGGCCCCACCAACGTCCCCGACCCCGTGCTGCGGGCGATCGCGGCGCCCACGACCGACCACCGGGGGCCCGAGTTCGCGGCACTGACGCTGCGTCTGCTCAAGTCGATCGGGCCGGTGTTCGGCACCTCGGGCCCGGTCGTGATCTACCCCGCCTCGGGGACCGGCGCCTGGGAGGCCGCCCTGGTCAACACCCTCAGCCCCGGCGACCGGGTGCTCTGCTTCGAGACCGGACAGTTCGCCGCGCTCTGGCGGGAGATGGCCCAGGACCTCGGCCTCCAGGTGGATCTGGTCCCCGGGGACTGGCGCCACGGTGCCGATCCCGAGGTGCTCGCGCAGCGACTCGCCGAGGACGCCGACCGGACGATCAAGGCGGTGTGCGTCGTCCACAACGAGACCTCCACCGGCGTGACCAGCCGGATCGCGGAACTGCGCCGGGCCCTGGACGAGGCGGGCCACCCGGCGCTGCTGCTGGTCGACGCGGTGTCCTCGCTCGGCTGCCTCGACTACCGCCACGACGAGTGGGGCGTCGACGTCACGGTGTCCGGCTCGCAGAAGGGCCTGATGCTGCCGCCCGGGCTGGGGTTCAACGCGGTCAGCCGCAAGGCGCTGGTCGCTTCGCGCACCGCCGGGCTGCCCAAGTCGTTCTGGAGCTGGGCGCCGGTCATCGAGGCGAACCGGAACGGTGCCTTCCCCTACACCCCCGCCATCAACCTGCTCTACGGCCTGGACGAGGCCCTGCGGATCCTCGACGCCGAGGGCCACGACAACGTCCACGCCCGGCACGCCCGGCACGCCGCCGCCACCCGGGCCGCCGTCCACGGCTGGGGCCTGGAGGTCCTGTGCGCGGACGAACGCGAGTACTCCGGCTCGCTCACCGCGGTCCTGCTGCCGGAGGGCCACGACGCCGACCGGTTCCGCGAACTCGTCCTGGAGCGCTTCGACATGTCGCTCGGCGCCGGTCTGGGCAGGCTCGCCGGCTGGGTCTTCCGGATCGGCCACCTCGGCCACCTCAACGACCTGACCCTCATCGGCACCCTCGCCGGGGTGCAGCTGGGCCTGGAACTCGCCGGGGTGCCGATCGACCCGGCCGGCCTCGGTGCGGCGCTCGACGTGCTCCGTCGCCCGTGAACGCCCCGGCACCCCCAGACACAGGAGTCAACCGGACATGACAGCGAGCAGTTCCGACGCCTCGACGGCCGGCCGCGGCCCCGAGCGCGCCGCCCGACCCGAGAGCGGCACCCGCCACGGCGACACCCGCGCGCTGGAGCACCGGCTCCGCCGCGACCTCGACGGCGAGGTCCGCTTCGACGACTACACCCGGCACCTGTACTCCCGGGACGCGAGCATGTACGCGATCACCCCGGTCGGCGTGGTCCTGCCCCGGCACGCCGACGACGTCCAGGCCGCGGTCGCCGCGGCGGCCGAACACGGCGTACCGCTGGTGCCGCGCGGCGCGGGCACCAGCCTGGCGGGGCAGACCGTGGGGCCCGGGCTGGTCCTGGACCTGTCCCGCCATCTGAACCGCATCGTGGAACTGGACCCCGAGGCCCGTACCGCCCTGGTGGAACCCGGCGTCGTCCAGGCCCAACTGAACCGCGCGGCGGCGCCGTCGGGCCTGGTGTTCGGCCCCGACACCTCCACCGCCAACCGGGCCACCATCGGTGGCATGATCGGCAACAACTCGGGCGGCAGCGGGTCGCTGCGCCACGGGATGACCATCGACCACGTCCGGGAGCTCGACGTCGTGCTCTCCGACGCCAGTCGGGCCCACCTCGCCCCGGTCGACGCGGCGGAGCACCGCCGGCGGGCCGCCCTGCCGACCCTCGAAGGTGCCGTCTACCGCGAACTCCCGCGGATCGTCCGGGCCAACGCCCGGGCCATCGCCGAGGGAACACCGGAGTTCTGGCGCCGCTCCGGCGGGTACCGCCTGGAACGGCTCGTCCGCGAGGGCGCCGAGGGCGCCGAGGGCGCGGAGGACGCCCCCTTCGACCTCGCGAAGTTCGTCGTCGGCTCGGAGGGCACCCTCGTCATCGCCACCAGGGCCCTGGTCGACCTGGTGCCCAGGCCCGCGCACACGGTCATCGCCGTCGGCCACTTCACCTCCGTCGCCGGGGCCGTCGACGCGACCGCGGACGCCCTCGCCTGCGAACCCGCCGCGGTGGAGCTGATGGACCGGACGATCCTCGAACTCTCCCGGCGGAAGATCGAGTACGCCCCGCTCGGCGGCATCCTGGCCGGCGATCCCGGGGCGCTGCTGTTCGTCAGCTTCAGCGGGGACGACGAGGGCGAACTGCGCGGCCGGCTCCAGCGGCTCACCGCCCGGTGGGCCCGGCACGGCCACGGCTACCACACCCTGCACGCGGTGACCGCGAAGCAGCAGGAGGCCCTGCTCAAGGTCCGCTCGGCCGGCCTGGGCCTGCTGATGGCCGCCGGCGAGGGCACCCGCCGTCCGCTCGCCTTCGTCGAGGACACCGCCGTCGACCCGGTCCACCTCGTCGACTACACCCGCCGCTTCCAGGAGGTGCTGGACCGGCACGGCCTGTCGGCCGGCTTCTACGGGCACTGCTCGGTCGGCTGCCTGCACATCCGCCCCTTCGTGGACCTGACCGACCCCGCCCAGGTGACGACCATGCGGGCGGTCGCGGAGGAGATCCGGGACCTGGTCACCGAGTACGGCGGTGTCAACTCCAGCGAGCACGGCGACGGCCTGGCCCGCAGCGAGTTCAATCCGCTGCTCTTCGGGCGGGACCTCTACGAGGCGATGCGCGGTACGAAGCGGCTCTTCGACCCCCGGAACCTCTTCAATCCCGGCAAGATCGTCGACGCCCCCGCGATGACGGACCACCTGCGGGACCGGGCCCTGCCGCCCGCGCCCGAACTGCGCACCCGGCTCGCCTTCGAGGTCCTCGGCGGCATGCGCGGGGCGGCCGACCGGTGCATGAACATCGGGCTGTGCCGCAAGAGCGCCACCGGCACGATGTGCCCCTCCTACATGGCCACCCGGGAGGAGGAGCACTCCACCCGCGGCCGCGCCAACGCCCTGGTGAAGGCGCTCTCCGAGCCGGACCCCCGGCAGGCGCTGGGAGACGAGCGCCTGCACGGGATCCTCGACCTCTGCCTGATGTGCAAGGCGTGCAAGAGCGAGTGCCCGCTCGGCGTCGACATGGCCACGCTCAAGGCCGAAACCCTCTCCCACCACCACGACCTGCACGGGGTGCCGCTCAGATCCCGGGTGTTCGGCGCCATCCGCCTGCTCAACCGGCTCGGCTCGGCCACCGCGCCGCTCTCCAACCTCCCGGGGCGCAGCCGGCTCGTCCGCCGACTGCTGGAACGGAGGTTGGGGATCACCGCTGCCAGGCCGCTGCCGGCCTTCGCGCGGGACAACCTGCTGCGGTGGTTCCGGCAGCACGAGGGCGCGGCCCCGTCGGCCCCCCTCGGTGAGGTGACCTTCCTGGCCGACTCCTTCACCACCTTCACCGAGCCGGCCATCGGCCGCGCCGCCGTCGAACTGCTGGAACTGGCCGGCTGGCGGGTCCGGCTGGCGGCGCAGGGCTGCTGCGGTCGCGCGAGCCTGTCCAAGGGACTGCTGGACGACGCCAAGCGGCAGTCGGCCGACTTCGCCCGGGCCATCGCCGCGACGGCGGCCCCGGACTCACCGGTCACCGGCTGCGAGCCGTCCTGCCTGATGACGCTGCGGGACGAGCACCTGGCCCTGCACCCGGACGACCCGGTGGTCAAGGATCTCGCGGGCCGGGTCCGGCAGGTGGAGGAACTGCTCACCGAGGCGATCGACGCCGGACGCCTCCGCCTGAGCCCCGAGGCCTGGCCGGCCGGTCGCCGACTGCTCTACCACGGCCACTGCCACCAGAAGGCCGAGGTCGGTACGGCCGCCACCATCGCCCTGCTGAACCGGATCCCCGGCGTCGAGGTGGTCGAACTGGACGCCGGCTGCTGCGGGATGGCGGGCTCCTTCGGTTTCGAGAGCGAGCACTACGAGGTGTCCATGACGGTGGGGAACGACCGGCTCTTCCCCGCCGTCAACGCCGAACCCGAGGACACCGTGATCGTCGCCACCGGCGCGTCCTGCCGCCAGCAGATCTTCCACGGGACGGAGCGCCACGCCTGGCACCCCGTCCAACTCGTCCGCGAGGCCCTGCTGACCGGCACCGCCCCCGCCCCGTCCGGCTGAGCGGGGTCCGGGGGCGCGAGGTCCGGGGGCGCGGCGGCCCAGGTCGCCTGGGCCGCCGCGCCGGACCGTGCGCGTCAGTTGACGTTGACGCCGCTCCAGGCCGCCGCGACGGCCTTGTACTCGGTGCTGTTGAGGCCGTACAGGTCCTTGGCCGCGCTCAGGGAGGCGGTGCGGGCGCCCTTGTAGGTGGTGGTGGAGGTCATGTAGACGGTCAGCGCGCGGTACCAGATCTTGGCGACCTTCTGGTTGCCGATGCCGGCCACCGTGGAGTTGTTGCAGGTGGGGCTGTTGTAGGTGTAGCCGTTGATGGTCTTGCTGCCGCTGCCCTCGCTGGCCAGGTAGAACCAGTGGTTGCCGACGCCCGAGGAGTTGTGCACGTCGAGCTTGCCGACCGAGCTGCTCCAGCAGTCCGCCGACCGGCCGTCGAGCGAGGGCTTGTCGAAGCGGCGCAGCCACGGCGGGGTGGACTGGTCGCTGAACAGGTAGTCGGGGGTGTCCACCTTGTTGTTGGCGTACCACTCCACCATGGTGCCGAAGATGTCGCTGGTGGACTCGTTGAGGCCGCCGGACTCGCCGCTGTAGCGCAGGTTGGCGGTGGCGCTGGTGACGCCGTGGGTCATCTCGTGGCCCATGGTGTCGAGGTCGACCTGCTCGGGGTCGGTGCTGCCGTCGCCGTCGCCGGTCATCATGCAGAAGCAGCTGTCGGACCACTGGGCGTTGTCCCAGTTGGTGCCGACGTGGACGAAGACGGTGGCGCCCTTGCCGTCGTTCTTGATGCCGTTCCGGCCGAAGGTGTTCTTGTAGTAGTCGTACGTCCAGGCGGTGTTGGCGTGGGCGTCGACGGCGGCGGTGGAGCGGTCGGTGGAGAACTTCTTCCCGTCGCCCCAGACGTTGGTGGTGCTGGTGAACGCGGTGCCGGAGCCGGCCTTGAGCGCGCTCGCCGCGACGTTGTTGGCGTCCTTGGTGACGTGGCCGCGGACCGAGTCCTTGAGGGTGTAGCCGCCGCCGCTCTGGGCGGTGGTGTCGATCGTGATGTCGCCGGTGTACTCGGAGTGGCCGGTGCCGGAGGCCTGGTGCTCGGCGTCGTAGGTCTCGATCTGCTCGCCGGTGGTGGCGTCGGTGACGACCACCTTGCCGGCCGGCTGGCCGTGCTCGCCGGTGCCCTCGACGGTGGTGCGCCAGGCGAGCCGGGGCGTGCCGTCGGCGGCCCAGACGACCAGTTCGGGCGTGCTGGTGGCGTCCTGGACGCCGGGGGCGGCCGTGAGCGCGGCGGAGGCGCCGGCCTGCGCGGGCACCTTCGGGACGGTGGACCCGACGGCGGCGTCGTGGGCGGCCGCGCGGGAGGAGTCCTTGAGCCGGCCGCGGGCGTCCTGGTGGACGACCAGGTCACCGCCGACCACCGGCAGGCCCTGGTAGGTGCGGTCGAAGCGGACGTGCTGGGTGCCGTCGGCGTCGAGGACGACGTCCTTGACCACGAGGTCCTGGCCGGCGCCGAAGCCGAACACCCCCGCGTTGTGGGTGACGTTGGCGCGGGCCTGGGATATCGCGGCCTCGCGCATGCCGGGGGCGGCGGAGGCCGTGCCGGTGGGGACGGCGACGGCGACGAGGGCGGCGACGACCGCGATGGCTCCGGCCGCGAGGGGGCGGCGGGAGGAGGAGGTGGGGCTCACTCGGACTCCAGTCGGGGTAGCTGCAGGGAAAAGAGCTGCGACCGACATTGACGGCGATCAGTCAGGTAGAGCTAGAGGAATGGTCATATCTTTGCCAAGTTGTGTCCTGTTCAAATCAAAAGTGAGCAGAAATCAACACCCGTGCCGCATATGGCCGATCGCGTTCCGACGCATGACGCACGACCTGACGAGGCCCTAGGCTCGCCCCCATGGACGGATGGGTGGGGGCCTGGACCGGCGGTCGGGCGGCTGTCCACGTGGGCAACGTCGCGGACTTCAACGAGCAGTTCTTCGCCCCGGGCATGGACGCCGCCCAGCGCGCCCGACGGCTGCGGCAGGCACACCACTACGCCTGCCTGGCCACCTGCTACAGCCCCGAACCGGCACTGCTGGTGCTGCCCGCCGAGGTCGGCCCGGAGTGGACCGACTGGCTGGCCCGGGAGCTGGAGTGGGGCCCGGTCGAGGTGCACGGCGGCGTCGCGCCCGAGCGGACGGTCGCCCGGGCGCTCGCCGAACGGCCGGCCCTGGCCGCGCGGATCGCCGCCCTCGGTCGACCGGTGGTCACCTGGGGCCGCACCGCCGCCCAGGGCGAGGGCCCCGAACTGGCCGCGGTGCACCGCTACGAGTCCAAGGCGGCGGCCCACGACCTGTTCGCCGAACTCGCCCCCGACCACCCGGGCGTCGTCGTCCCCCGGCAGGAACGCCCGGACGGCCGGGGCCGGGCGGCCCGCCGGCTGACCGCCCGCGCCGCCCGGGGGCTGACCACCGTGCTGAAGAGTCCGCACGGCGTCGGCGGCTACGGCACCGTCGTGGTGGAGCCGGCCGACCTGTTCGCCGCCGGCGGCGGCCGGGCCCTGCTGCGGCGCCTGGTCCGCTCCGAACTCCTGCCCGCCCGGGGCGGCCTGCTGCTGGAGGAGCACGTCGACCCGGGCCCGGCCGCCCGGCTGCGCGACCTCACCTACGACGCGCTGGTCGGCCCCGACGGAGCCGTGCACCCGGTGGGCGCCGGCGACATGCGCGTCGCCGGCACCCGCTACCAGGGCGTCACCGTCGGCCCCGACGCGGTGCCCCGGGGCGCCGCCGGGACGGCCCGCCGGTTCGCCCTCGCGGTGGGGGAGCGGCTGGCCGCCGAGGGCTACCGGGGCTGGTACGACGTGGACTTCGTCACCGACCGGCAGCGCCGGCTCGCCCCCACCGAGATCAACCTGCGGCTCACCGGCCCGGCCGTGGCCTTCATGCTGCGGGCCCGCCTCGACCAGGTGCGGGGCCCGGGCCACCTCGTCCGCACCCTGGACGCGATGCCGCTCGGCGCCCGGCTCGCCCCGGGCGCGCTGCATGACCACCTCGACCGGCTGCGGCCGCGCTGCGCCCGGCTCGACGTCACCCTCCTGCCGTTGATCCCGACGGCGGGCCACGACCCGGAGCCCGCCGTCGGCCTCGCTCTCGCCGGGCCGAGCACCGAGGCGCTGGACGCCGCGCAGGCGCTGCTCACGGCCGCGCACCACGGGCTGGCCGGGATGTTCGAGGCGCTGCGCTGACCGGTCGTCAGCGCAGGTCGTCAGCGCAGGTCGTCAGCGCCGAGCGGCCGTCACCGCCGGCGGTCCAGGGTGAGGTTGCGCGGGGCGACCACCAGGGTGGCGCCGGAGCCCAGCGCGCGGACCCAGTCGGCGGTGAAGACGTCGAACTCCAGGCTCGACGTCTGCAGGATCCGGTCCGCCGGGGACAGCCCGTACACCTCGTGCCAACCCCGGTACGCGGACAGCAGGTTGCGGTGCTCGACCAGGGCCCCGGCGGGCAGGCCGGTGGAGCCCGAGGTGTAGAGGACGCAGGCGAGGTCCGTCGGGCCGGCGGGTGCCCCCGGTGGGTCGGACGGCTCTTCGGTGAGGTCGGCCGTGTCCAGGCAGACGATCCGCGCCGGGCCCGCGTCGGCGAGCCGCACCCGGTGGCTCTCCTCGGTCACCACCAGGTCCGGGGCGGCGTCGGTCAGGACGTGCCGCAGCAGCGCGTCCGGCGCGCTCGGCTCCAGCGGCACGTACGCGGCGCCCGCCTTCAGCACCGCGAGCAGCGCGACGTACACCTGCGTGCCGCGGCCCAGGGCCACCGCCGCCCGGCCGCCGGGGGCCAGGCCGCGCGCCGCCAGGTGGCGGGCCAGGGCGTCGGCCCGCGCGTCCAGTTCCCCGTACGTCAGCTCGGCATCGCCGCAGCGGACGGCCACCGCCTGCGGTGCCTGCCCGGCCCGCAGTTCGACCAGCCCGTGCAGCGTGTCGGCCGCCCGGTCCTCGGCCGCTTCCCCGTCGGTCGGCATCGGCGCTCCCCTCGTCCCCTCCGAATGCCCAGATCATCCTCCCAACTCCCGCAGGGTGACAGGGTTCTGGAGCGTCCACTCCTCGGACGGCCCGGACCCGCGTGCGGTGACGGTTGTACTCTGCACGCAGACGGTCGGCGCCGGCCCGTCCGGTACGGCGCTTCGCCCGCGCCCTGTCCGGCGCCGCACCTCGGAGGTCCGCCCCCATGAGCTCGTCCGTCCCGTCCTTCGACGGCCCGCTGCTGCGCACCCAGGACGTGGACGTCGTACGTGACGGCCGCCACCTGCTGCGCGGGATCACCCTCGCCATCGAGCCGGGCGAGCACTGGGCGCTGCTCGGCCCCAACGGCGCCGGGAAGTCGACCCTGCTCGCCCTGCTCGGCGCGGTCTCCCACCCCACCCGGGGCGAGGTGGACGTGCTCGGCCGCCGGCTCGGCCGGGTGGACATCCGCGAGCTGCGCGCCCACCTCGGACACGTCAACCCCCGGCACCCGCTGCGCTCGCCGCTGAGCGTGCGCGAGGTGGTGCTCACCGGGCACACCAACACCATCGAGCCGGAGTTGCACCGCAAGCCCGGCCCCGAGGTGCTGGAGCGGGCCGAGCAGCTGATCGAGACGCTCGGCATGGGCGCGATCGCCGAGTCGGCGTGGACCACCCTGTCCCAGGGCGAGCGCGGCCGGGCCCTGATCGCCCGCGCGCTGATGCCGAGCCCCCGCCTGCTGCTGCTCGACGAGCCCGCCACCGGGCTGGACCTGACCGCCCGCGAGCTGCTGCTGGACAGTCTGGACCTGCTGCGCCACCAGCACCCGGAGCTGGCCAGTGTGCTGGTCACCCACCACCTGGAGGAGCTGCCGGAGAGCACCACCCACGCCCTGCTGCTGCGGGACGGGGAGTGCGTGGCGGCCGGGCCGGTGGACGAGGTGATGACCACCGAGCTGATCAGCGTGACCTTCGGCCACCCGATCCGGATCAGCCGACACGAGGGCCGGTGGACGGCCCGGGCGGCCGCGCGGCGTACGCCGGGGCGCTGACGGGTCCCGGTCGGGGCGTGGGCAGGCTGGGCGGTCGGCCCGCTTCCGACGGGGGCGGGTATGGACGTAAAAAAGTTTTTACGTAAGGTATGCCTTAGCTAAGGCGGGGTTGTCGCTGGTTCGACGCCCCCACCGGTGCTCAGCCCTGCCCCGCCCTGGCACACCCATGCCCTTTTCCGTTGGAGCCCGCATGTCCGCCCGTCGCCGTTCCACCGCAGCCGCGCTGCTCACCCTCGCCGTGGCGACCGCCGCCCTGGCGGGCTGTGCGGCGAAGAAGGACGACAAGGCGGGCGGCGCGGACGCGGTCAAGATCAACGCGACCGACACCGCCTGCGAGGTCTCCAAGACCAGCTTCCCGGCCGGCCACGTCGTCCTGGACATCAGCAACAAGGGCGCCAAGACCACCGAGGTCTACGTCTACGGCGCCGGCGACAAGATCATCACCGAGCGCGAGAACATCGGCCCCGGCACCAAGGCCACCATCAACGCCGAGATCAAGGCCGGCTCCTACGAGATCGCCTGCAAGCCCGGCATGGTCGGCGACGGCATCCGCCAGAAGATCACCGTGACCGGCGAGGGCGCCAGTGCCGCCGCCGCCGACCCGCGCCTGACCGCCGCCGTCGACGCGTACCGCACGTACGCCCAGCAGCAGGCCGACGCCACCATCCCGGCCGTCGAGGCCTTCGCCGCCGCGATCAAGGCCGGCGACGTGGAGAAGGCCAAGTCGCTGTACGCGCCGTCGCGCACCGGCTGGGAGCGCACCGAGCCGGTCGCCGAGAGCTTCGGCGACGTCGACCCCAAGACCGACACCCGCGAGGACAAGCTGGAGGCCGGCCAGGAGTGGACCGGCTGGCACAAGCTGGAGAAGTCGCTCTGGGCCGACGCCAAGATCGGCGACGACGAGAAGAAGCTCGCCGACCAGCTGGTCAACGACCTCAAGGACTGGCAGAAGAAGATCCCCGAGGCCGAGATCACCGCGACCAGCATGGCCAACGGCGCCAAGGAGCTGCTGGACGAGGTCGCCACCAACAAGATCACCGGCGAGGAGGACCGCTACAGCCACACCGACCTGGCCGACTTCCAGGCCAACGTCGAGGGCGCGCAGAAGGCCTACGAGCTGCTGAAGCCGGTCGCCGCCGAGAAGGACCCGGAGCTGGCCAAGACCCTGGACTCCGAGTTCACCGCGATCCAGGCCCTGCTCGCCAAGTACAAGCAGGCCGACGGCACCTTCACCTCCTACGACAAGGTCACCGAGGCCGAGCGCAAGACCTTCTCCGACGCGGTCAACTCGCTGGGCGAGCCGCTGTCGAAGCTGGCCGCCGCCGTGGTCGTCAAGTAACGACCGCGGCCCCACCCGAGCACCGTCCCCACCCCACCGACGCCGTGGCGGCCCGAAGCGGCCGCCACGGCATCGGCGAGTCAGCACAGAGAAGGATCCGCCCGCCGATGGACGCCGAGAACGCCAAGGGCACCGAGAACCCCGAGAACCCCGAGGGCACCGCGAACGCCCCGGCCGCTGCCGCCGGGGGCGCCGTCAGCCGACGGGCCGTGATCGGCTGGGCCGGCGCGGGCGTCGCGCTCGGCGCCGCCGCCGTCGGCTCGGTCGCCGCCGCCACCCGGCAGGACGACCCCGCCCCGGCGGCGGCCGCCCAGACCGGCGCCGAGGTGCCCTTCTACGGCGAGAACCAGTCCGGCATCGCCACCCCGGTCCAGGACCGCCTGCACTTCGCCGCCTTCGACGTCTCCGAGAAGGCGACCCGCGAGTCGCTGGTCAAGATGCTCAAGGAGTGGACCAAGGCCGCCGCCGCGATGACCGGTGGCCGCGAGGTCGGCACCGGCGCCGCCGACGGCCTGCCCGAGGCGCCGCCGGACGACACCGGTGAGGCCCTCGGCCTGCCCGCCTCCCGGCTCACCCTCACCATCGGCTTCGGCCCCACCCTGTTCGACCAGGACGGCGTCGACCGCTTCGGCCTCCGCGCCAAGCGCCCCGAGGCCCTGATCGACCTGCCGAACTTCAAGGGCGACAAGCTCGACCCGCTGCGCAGCGGCGGCGACCTCTGCGTCCAGGCCTGCGCCGACGACCCGCAGGTCGCCGTGCACGCGATCCGCAACCTGGCCCGGATCGGCATGGGCACCGTGAACATCCGCTGGTCCCAGCTCGGCTTCGGCAAGACCTCCTCCACCACCCCGGACGCCCAGACCCCGCGCAACCTGCTCGGCTTCAAGGACGGCACCCACAACATCGCGGGCACCGACGGCGCCGGGCTGGCCGAGCACGTCTGGGCCGCCCCCGGCGACGGCCCCGAGTGGATGACCGGCGGCTCCTACCTGGTCGCCCGGCGGATCCGGATGCACATCGAGACCTGGGACCGCGCCTCGCTCAAGGACCAGGAGGACACCTTCGGCCGCACCAAGGGCGAGGGCGCCCCCTACGGCAAGGCCAAGGAGCACGACGCGCCGGACCTCAAGGCGATGCCCGCCGGCTCGCACGTCGCCCTGGCCCACCCGGACGCCAACAACGGCCTGATGATCCTGCGCCGCGGCTTCTCCTTCACCGACGGCACCGACGGCCTCGGCCGCCTGGACGCCGGCCTGTTCTTCCTCGCCTACCAGCGCGACACCCGCAAGGCCTTCGTGCCGCTCCAGCAGCGGCTCGCGGCCGGCGACAAGCTCAACGAGTACATCCAGCACGTCGGTTCCGCCCACTTCGCCTGCCCGGCGGGCGTCCGCAAGCCCGGGGAGTGGTGGGGCCAAGCGCTCTTCGGCTGATCCCCCGCCCCGTTCAACCCCCCGAGGAGAGTGCCGTGTTCGGCAACTACCTGATCGGCCTGCGCGAAGGCCTCGAAGCCAGCCTGGTCGTCTGCATCCTGATCGCCTACCTGGTCAAGACCGGCCGCAGGGACAAGCTGCCGCCGGTGTGGATCGGCGTCGCATCCGCCGTGGTGCTCAGCATGGTCTTCGGCGCCGTGCTGCAGTTCGGCTCCTCGCAGCTCACCTTCGAGGCCCAGGAGGCGCTGGGCGGCTCGCTGTCGATCATCTCGGTCGGGCTGGTCACCTGGATGGTGTTCTGGATGCGCCGCACCGCCCGGCACCTGAAGACCGAACTGCACGGCAAGCTGGACGCGGCCATCGCCATGGGCACCACGGCCCTGGTGGTCACCTGCTTCCTGGCGGTCGGCCGCGAGGGCCTGGAGACCGCGCTGTTCATCTGGTCGGCGGTGCAGGCCACCAACGACGGCTACAACCCGCTGATCGGCGCCGCGCTCGGCCTGCTCACCTCGGTGGTGCTCGGCTGGCTGTTCTACCGCGGCGCGCTGAAGATCAACCTGGCCAAGTTCTTCACCTGGACCGGCGCGATGCTGGTGGTCGTCGCGGCCGGCGTGCTCGCCTACGGCGTGCACGACCTCCAGGAGGCCGGCTGGCTGCCGGGCCTGCACAGCGTGGCCTTCGACATCAGCAGCACCATTCCCAAGGACAGCTGGTACGGCACCCTGCTCAAGGGCGTGTTCAACTTCCAGCCGGACCCGACCGTGCTGCAGCTCGTGGTCTGGCTGCTCTACCTGGTGCCGACCCTCGCCGTGTTCTTCGGCCTGTTCGGCGGCAAGGCGAAGCCCGTCGCCGCCAAGCCGGCCGCCTGACCCCTCCGTTCGGCGAACCGCCCCGCCCCGTCCGGCACCCCGCCGGGCGGGGCGGTGTCGTGTGCGGCGCTATGTCCCGTACGGGCACGCGGCGCTATATCCCGTACACGCAGAGGAAGACGATGAAGGCGACCAGCCCGACGGCCGCGGCGATCCACGGGCCCGGCGCGAACTCCTGTCGGACGTACCCGGCGTCGTGCGTCTGCGACAGGTGCTCGGAGGCCTTCGCCTGCGCACCGAACGTCGCCGACCTGCGGTAGCCGCAGCTCTCGCAGACCACGCGCCGGGTGTTGTTCCGCCCCGAGACGACCTTCACCGCGTGCTGGTGCCCGTGCGGGTCCTCGCCCGTGAACCGGCTGGTCTCCATGCCTTGGCCCCCTTCGCCTCGCCCCTGTGCGCGCGAGCATCCTTGCACGCACCACCGACAGCCGTACCCCGGTGGGACCGGGATACGCCGGAGCCCCGGACGGTCCTCGACCGTCCGGGGCTCCGGCGCGCTTGCGGGGGGCGTCTACTCGCTCTTGATCGCGCCCAGGATGTCCATCCGGGCGGCCCGGTGGGCCGGCCAGAGGGCGGCCAGCAGGCCGATCACCGCGGCCGCGACCAGGAAGCCGACGATCTGCAGCGGCGGCACCACGGTGGTCATGTTCTTGAACGAGTCGGCCATCGTGCGGTTGCCCGCCCAGGCCACCAGGATCCCGAGCCCGATCCCGACCGCGCCGCCGAACAGCGCGATCAGCAGCGACTCCAGCCGGACCATCCGGCGGATGCCGATCCGGTCCAGGCCGATCGCCCGCAGCATGCCGATCTCCCGGCGCCGCTCGAACACCGACATCGCCATGGTGTTGACCACGCCGAGCACCGCGATCACCACGGCCATCCCGAGCAGCCCGTACATCATGTTCAGCATGCCGGTGATCAGCTGACGGTTCTCCGCCTTGATGTCCTTCTCGCCCTTGACCGCGATCAGCGGGTTGCCGCCGGTCGCGTCGCGCAGCGCCTGCTTCAGCTTCTCGTCCGCGCCGTTGGCGCCCTTCACCAGGACCTTCGCCGGGCCGGAGCCGGGCAGCGCGTGCGGGCCCACCACGTTGTCCGGGGCGATGATGTTGGCCAGCGCGCTGTTGGCCTCCAGCACGGCGCCGACGGTGAGCGAGCCCTTGGTCTTGTCCGGGTAGGTGACGGCCATGGTGTCGCCGACCTTGAAGCCGAGGCGTTCGGCGGTGCCCGAGCTCATCATCAGCTTGCCCTGCTTGAGGGCGTCCGCCGAGCCGTCCTTGACCTTGACGGTGGCCAGCTGGCCGATGGTCGCGGCGTCGACGCCCGTCAGGAACTCGTAGTCGGAGTCGCCCTTGTCGGTCGTCACCCGGATTTCGCGCATCACGCTCATGGCGCTGACGCCGGGCGCCTTGGCGATCTGGCTGGCGACCTCGGGGGAGAGCTTCGAGCCGTTCTGCATGGCGACCGTGAAGTCGGCCTTGAGGTCGTTCGCGGTCGCCGCGTCGACGGCCTTGTTCACCGAGGCGCCGACCACGGTCAGCGCGGTGATCAGGGTGACGCCGATGGTCAGTGCCGAGGCGGTGGCCGCCGTCCGGCGCGGGTTGCGGATCGCGTTCTCCTGGGCCAGCTTGCCCGGCGTGCCGTAGACCTTGCGCAGCAGCGGGGCGAACAGCGCGATCAGCGGCCGGGCCAGCAGCGGGGTCAGCACGAACACGCCGATCAGCAGGGTGCCCGCGCCGAGCCCGACCAGCTTGTACTCCTTGCCGCCCGCGCCCGCGGCCAGGGCGCCCGCGCCGGCCAGCGTGAACAGCAGGCCGATCGTGTTGCGCACCCGCAGACTCTTCTGGGTGGCCGGCTGCTCGACCGAGCTCATCGCGGCCACCGGGGCGATCCGGGCGGCGCGCACGGCCGGCAGCAGGGCGGACAGCACCGTCACCAGGACGCCGACGGCCAGGGTCACCGCGATGGTGAGCGGCTTGATCACCAGCGAGCCCTGCGGCATGGTGTCGTCCATCGCGCTGACCAGCGACTGCATTCCGGCGCCGATCCCGATGCCGGCGAGCAGCCCGGCCGCCGAGGCGAGCAGGCCGACCAGTAGTGCCTCGACCAGCACGGAGCGGGTGATCTGCCTGCGGCTGGCGCCGATCGCCCGCAGCAGTGCGAGTTCCTTGGTGCGTTGGGCGACCAGCATGGTGAAGGTGTTGGCGATGATGAAGATGCCGACGAACAGTGAGATGAAGGCGAAGACCATCAGGAAGGTGCTCAGGACCTTGGTGCCCTGCTGGATCATCCGGTCCTGCTCGGCGGCGAGCTCGCGCCCGGTCTTCGCCTCGATCGAGTCGCCCTGCGGGGCGGTCTGCTTGACGGCGGCGAGCAGCGCGGTGTCGTCCGCGCCCGGCTTGCTCTTGACGTCCAGCTCGGCGTAGCGGCCCGGGCTCAGGTAGAGCTGCTGGGCGGTGGCGGTGTCGAAGGCGGCCAGCGAGCCGCCGGCCAGCACGCGCGGGTCGTTGGTGGTCAGGGTGCCGGTGAGCTTGAGCTCCATCACCGGGCCGTTGACGGCGACCCGGACGGTGTCGCCGACCTTGTAGCCGCCCTTCTCGGCGGTATTGGTGTCCAGTGCGATCTCGCCCGAGCCGTGCGGGCCGCGGCCGTCGACCAGCGGGTAGCGCGGGTCGGTGCCGTCGGCGCCCGGCACGTAGTTGGTGCCGGTGGTGGAGAAACCGTTGCCGATCAGCGCGCCCTTCTTGTCGGCGATGCCGGCGAAGCCGCTGACCACGCCGCGCGCCTCGGCGGCGCCGGGCAGCGCCGCGACCGCCTTGCGGATTTCCTCGGTGAGGGCCGGGCCCTCGGAGTCCTCGCCCGTGTGGTCGTAGGCCTGGCGGGCGGCGTCGCGGTCGCTGACCGTGACGGCGATGTCCGTGTAGCTCTTGGAGTTCTGAGTCCTGAGCGCGTTGCCGAAGGTGTCGGAGAAGACCATGGTGCCGGCGACGAAGGCGGTGCCGAGCAGCACGGCGAGCATCGTCATGAGCAGTCGGCCCTTGTGGGCCAGCACGTTGCGCAAAGCGGTGCGGTACATGAGGGGGTGTCAGTCCTGGGGTTCTCGAAGGTCGGGGGCGCCGGGGCCAGCGGGACGCTCTAGCTGGTGCGGCCCTTGGCGTCGAAGCGGCGCATGCGGTCCAGGACGGTGTCGGCGGTGGGGTGGTGGAGTTCGTCGACGATGCGGCCGT
>NZ_JBFBHW010000019.1:0-159584 GCF_040685395.1 Kitasatospora sp. NPDC088779
CGATGGTACTGCAGGGGGGACCCTGTGGGAGAGTAGGACGCCGCCGAACAATCATTCACAGAGAACCCCCATCCGGGAAACCGGATGGGGGTTCTCTGCATTTCCGGGGCATTGGGTCCCCCCAGCCTGCCGCATCCGCTGCCGGGGCGGTCCGGCAGGATGGCCGCCATGCCCACGACGCCGGAGTACACCCAGCTGTCGCTCGCCCAGCGGCTGACCGAACACGCCCGCACGGCCTGGCCGCAACTGACGGACCTGCACATCCGCCATCGCGGGCAGTTCGCCTACGTGGAAGGCGAACTGCCCGACGGCGAACGGGTCAAGCTGATGCGCCTGCGCTACAGCGGTACCGCCAGCCGATGGGGCTTCGCCCTCTACTACGCCGGCAGCGACCGCTACGAAGACTCCCTGCTACCCACCGGCGGCTTCGCCGGCACCCCCGAGGACGCCCTCGACTGCGCCTGCCAGCTCCACCTCGCCGCCCCCGCTACGAGTGTGGCGAGCCGAAGCGAACCGATCGACTGGCAGGCACTGGCCCACAGTATCGGCGCTGGTCCGGAATCCAGCGGTGACCGCATCGCTCGGCGGGCCATCGCCTTTCTGCTGGGTGATGAGGCGATTCGTGGGGCGGTGGATTGGTACGTCGAAGGTCTCCCGGCCTCCGAGCACGCGCGTTCGGTCTTGTGGCTGCTGCAGCCCGACGCTGCTCGATCTCGCTGCCTGGAGATCTATCGCACCGACCCGGATCCGGAACGTCGGCACCTCGCGGTCGAGTTGCTGCGCGTCGTCGCCACGGCTGATGACCTCCCGTTGGTCGGTGAGTTCCTCGTTGACGCTGATCCGGCCATCCAGATCTGGGGTATCGGCGTCCTCGACCAGCTTCTGTTCCGCGGCCAGGTCGACGCCGACGACGCGGAGCCCTTTCTGCAGGCCGCGGAGCATCACCCGAACCCCCAGGTCCGCGAAAAGCACACCTACCTTCGCGATTTCCTGGCATCCCAGGGGTGTCGCGACTGAATACTGGCGCAGTCCTGGCAGGTTCTCCTGATGATCGGCGGTGTGCCGGTCGAGCCTCACCAGCAGATCGTCCGCATCCGGCACGCATCTCACCGGCCGCAGGGTCAACCCCCGAAGGACTTGGAGCGTCGACGCTGGAGCTGGCCGGAATGCCCGGACCGCCGCGCTCGCCGATCTGAAGAGAGCACTGGAGCAGCCACCCATGGACAACAACGCCTTCGTCTACACGACGTACATCAACACCACACCTGAGCGGCTCTGGCAGGCGCTCACCGACCCCGCCTTCACCGAGCGCTACTGGGGCGTGCGCTTTGAGACCGACTGGGTCGAGGGCTCACCTGTCGTCTGGGCCGAGCGCGGCGCACGGACCGTCGACCCGGAGCAGGTCGTACTCGTCCACGAGCCGTACCGGCGGCTCTCCTACACCTGGCACACCTTCACTCCGCAGTGGGCCCAGACGGCCGGTGCCGGCGAGGAACTGCGCGCCGAACTGGCCGCGGAACGCCGGTCGAAGGTCACTTTCGAGCTGGTGCCGCACGGCAACCAGGTGAAGCTGACCGTCACCCACGACGACTTCGGCCCCGGAGGGACCCTGCGCTCGATGTGCAGCCAGGGCTGGCCTGCCATCCTCTCCAGCCTCAAGACACTGCTGGAGACGGGCGAAGCCCTGCCCAGCGCCGGGCAGCCGGTCCACGAAGGCTGACCGCCGACGGACTCGGCCGCACCACCGCGCACGCAGCGCAGCCGTTCGGATGGGCGTCGCGGTTCGGACGGGCGTCACGGCGACGCCCATCCGAACCGGCCGCTGCACTGGTCAGCGTCGGCGGCCGAGCAGTTCGGCGGTCTCGGCGCGCCGGTTCCAGGCGATGACGGCCAGCGGCACCATGAAGATGAACGGGGTCCCGGCGTTCTCGCCGTGCATCGCGGTGAGCTGGGTGACGAACGCGAACACCAGGAAGACGATCAGCGCCGTGGCTGCCGGCCCGGCCAGCCGGCGGACCAGCAGCCCGACCGCTCCGGCCAGTTCCACCAGCCCGGTCAGGTACATGAACCAGTGGCCCACACCCATGGCGTCGAAGACGGTCGTGGCGGCGGGGACTGCGAGCAGCTTGGGCAGCGCGCTGGCCACGGCGAAGAAGAGCGCCAGCAGGATCCGCAGCGTCCAGACCACCCGGACCACGGCCTTGCCGGACTTCGTGGCGACGGCGGTAGCGGCGGTGGGGTTGGTAGCGGCGGTAGCAGTGGCGGTGGCGGTGCTGGACATCTCAGGTCTCCCCGGTCGGCTGTCGTTGCTTTCCCAGGTATGACCGCCGCCACCGCCCGAACTCATCGGTCCCGGGAGAAAAAGTTTTCCGACAACCTGGCCCCAGCCCCAGCCCCAGCCCCAGCCCCAGCGCCGACAGCTCGCCGACGGCCTGCCGTCCGCGGACCAGCCCTTCGGCTGCTGCGGTGCGCGGGTGCTGGTGCCCGGTGGTGGTCACCGGTGAGGACGAGCAGCGGCCGACCGATCGTCGGTCGGGGTGCGGGCGGACACAGGACGGTACTCGTGGTCGATCTCGACTGGACGGACAGGACGCCGCTGGACGCCCGGGGTGCGCGGCTGGGAGCGGCCGGGGAGCACCCCGGTCTCGCGGACGGCGCCTACGTGCGGCGGAGAGCCGAACCGTCACATCTTCCCGTCTCATGGCGATTGCGATAGACCGGAGCCGTCCCACGTCTGCAAGGAAGGCGACACCGATGACCCTGATCGAGAGCCCCGTCGTGACCATCGAGTCGGGCAGCGTCCGAGGCACCGTCGAGGACGGCGTCGCCGCGTTCCGCGGCATCCCCTACGCTGCTTCGCCCGTGGGCGAGCGGCGCTTCGCCGCCCCCGTGCCGCACCCCGCCTGGTCGGGCGTCCGGGACGCCGACCGCCCGGGCCCGTCCGTCCCGCAGAACCCCTCCCGGCTCGAAGCCGTCATGGGGCCACGCACCCCCGACTGGGACGAGGACGGTTGCCTCACGCTGAACGTGTGGACCCCTCGTCCGCCTGCGGACGGGTCCGCCCCGGGTGCCCTGCCCGTCCTGGTGTGGTTCCACGGCGGCGGGTTCACCAGCGGGTCCGGCGGCTGGGACTGGTACGACGGCCGGCACCTGGCCGCCGCCGGCCGGGCCGTCGTCGTCACCGCCAACTACCGCCTCGGCCCGCTCGGCTACCTCTACCTGCCGGACCTCGGCATCGAGAACCTCGGCGTGCAGGACCAGGCCGCCGTCCTCGCCTGGGTGCGGCGCAACATCGCGGCCTTCGGCGGCGACCCCGGCAGCCTCACCGTCGGCGGCCAGTCCGCCGGGGCGTTCTCCGCCCTCTACCTCGCCGTCTCCCCGACCACCGGCCCGCTCGTCAACCGGGTCATCGCCCAGAGCGGTCCCTTCGGGCTCGCCCCGCAGGACCCCGAGGAGGCGAGCGACCACGCCCGGCGCTTCCTCGACATCCTCGGCATCCTCGGCCCGGGCGGCACCCGGGACCGGGGTGCCGCGCTGCGCGCCGTCCCGGCCGACCGGCTCCTGGCCGCCTACCAGCGGCTCTCCCGGGAGGCCGCCCGCCCGGGCAACGTCGCCCCGCCCATGTACCCCGTCCTCGGCGCCTCCGGGATCCCCGCGACGTGGCAGCAGGCGCTGGTCGACGGACGCCTCGACGGCAAAGGCCTGCTGACCGGCACCACCAGGAACGAGATGGCATCCTTCTTCGCCCTCGCCCCCCGCATCCGGGAGATCACCGCCGACCGGGCCCGCTCGATCGCGGCCGGCCAGGCCGACGGCGGCGACGAGCGGTATGACCGCATCGCGGCCCGGCGGCCGAACGCGACCCCGGCCGACATCCTCACCGAGTTCGAGACCGGGCTCGTCTTCCGTGACGACACCCTCGCCATCGCCGACCGCCACGCTGCGGCCGGAAACCCGACCTACGTCTACCGGTTCGACCACGTCCCGGTGCCCGACCCCGCAGGCCTGGGCGCCGCGCACTGCGTCGAACTCCCCTTCTTCTTCGACACCTTCGACGCCTACCCCGACAGCCCCATGCTCGGCGAGGCCACCGCCGCCGTCCGCTCGCTCGGTGGCACCTTCTCCCGCGCGATCGCCGCCTTCGTCGCCACCGGCCGTCCCGCCGCGGACCAGTGGCACCCCTACGAACCCGCCGATCCGGAGACCGTCCGGCACTTCGGCTGACACCGGCCGCGCCCGCGCCGAGGGTGGGAAACAGCCGCAGGCCGCAGGCCCTACCGCCCGGGCCCCGGCGCCGGCTGCGTTCTGTTGGACAAGGTGACGTGTCGAGTGCGGAGTGGCGAGGCGTTTGAACCGCGCATGCTCGGTCCAGGACCTTCCTGTCCCAGCCGGACCGACGCGGGCACCGTGCAGGCCCCCATCGGCGTGGTCACCGCGGCCACGCAGTAGCGGACTCCGAGCCCCAGGCGGCTGACCACCCCGGCCAGTACGTGATCGCCCGAGTCGTCGTTCCAGCCGACCCCGGCCGGACGAGCCGGTCAGGCCAGGAAGTGGTCGTGCCGGCGGTAGAGTTCCGCCCATTCCGCCTCGCTCATCGGGCGCTTTTCGGCCGCGATCTCCGAGATTTCCTCGAAGAACGATTCGCGTGGCACGCCCGGCACGAAGAGCATCAGCATCGAGGCCGGCTCGTTGGACTCGTTGCGGAAGCCGTGCACAGCGCCCTCCGGCACGTGCAGGAAGTCACCCGCCTCGGCGTCGATCCATCGTTCACCGTCGTACAGGCGCATGATCCCGGACAGGACGAAGAAGGACTCGGACATGGTCCGGTGGAAATGTGGAGCAGGGCCTGTCGGCCGGGGCCCCATGTCCAATCGGTACAGGCCGAACGTCTTGTTCGCGGAGGGCGTGTCGACCAGGTAGTGGACTCTTGTGCCCCCCGCGCCGATCAACACGTCCGGCGTGGTGGCGCCGGAACGGAGCGTCGCCGTATTCTCGCCCGATTCACCCCAGTAGTGAGCCATTGGGTAGGACATGGCGGATTTCCCCTTCGAGGTGTTCGCGTGACTGGTCGGTGGTGGTCCGTCCCCTCGGTGACGAAAACGACGTGGGCCCGGCCGACTGCCGACGTTGACGGGCAGGGCGGCGGCGCTCGGCCCGGGGCGCCGAGCACGTCCGAAGCGCCCTGCGGGGCGGGCCCTGGCGGCTCCACCGGCTCTTCGCACCCCAAGATCGCCCAGGCGTCCGCAGCCCCGGCGGCCCGATGAGGGCCATGGATCCACGGTGCGCCGAGGCGGCCGTCGGCGCACCCGCAGCGGCCTGGCCCCGGCGCGACGCTGCCTGCGGAGGGTCGGCGACGAGCTACGAGTTCCGGGGGCGAACGGTGGCCGAGGCGGCTGGTCGGGGTGGTCGTCGACCTGGCTGCCCTGCCGGCGGACAGTCCCGGCGGCGGGCTCTTCGCCGCGGACGGGCCGTCGTCGCGGCGGTCACCCACGGCTCCGGGCTCTTCACCGCAGATGGGCCGTCGCCGTGGTGGTCACCCACGGCTCCGGGCTCTTCACCGCAGATGGGCCGTCGCCGTGGTGGTCACCCACGGCTCCGGGTCGGCGCCGTCGACCCGTTCGATCGAGGCGATCTGCCGGGACACCGCCGACTGGGTGTACCCCGGCGACTCCGCTGCCGCCGTGAAGGTCCCCTGCTCGGCCGCCGTGCGGAACACCCGCAGCGCCGTCAGTGACACATCGGTGACCAGGGCCTCGGCCGGGTCCTCACCGAGGGGCCGGCAGCCCGCATGGGAGCGGATGACCTGGTCCTGCTCCCCGGCCGCAACCGGCAACGCGTCACCGCCGCGCCGCCGCGCCGCCGCGCCGCCGCGTCGTCGTCCTCGCGGGTCGGCTCAGGAGCGCAGCGTCTTCATGGCGGCCGACCAGGCCTCCAGCTGTTCGAACAGCCTGGTGGCCGAGGCGTCATGGTGCTCGCCGGGTTTGAAGAGGGAGAGCTGTTCGAAGTCGGAGAACAGCGAGAAGGAAAGCTGTTGGTTGACATGGGCGAGTTGGAGCGCGCTCGCGATGCTGCGCAGGTGCTCGACGGCGCGGACGCCGCCGGCGGTGCCGTAGGAGACGAAAGCGGCGGCCTTGTTGTTCCACTCCGCGTAGGCGAAGTCGAGGGCGTTCTTCAGCACGCCGGGGATCGAGTGGTTGTACTCCGGGGTGACGAAGACGTAGCCGTCGAACTCGGCGACCTTGGCGGCCCACGCCCTGGTGTGCTCGCCTTGGTACTGGCCCATGGACGGCGGCAGCGGCTCGTCCATGAAGGGCAGGGGCCAGTCGGCGAGGTCGACGGGCTCGTACTCGACGCCGGCGCGGGCTCCCGCGCGGTCGATGACCCAGTCGGCGACCGCTTTGCCGTTGCGGCCGGGGCGCGTGCTGCCGAGGATCACGGCGATCTTGAGGGTGCTCACGGTGGGCGCTCCTTCCGTGTCAGTCCTGCTGGGCAGGCTGGCGGTGGTGCGGCGGGCTCCGTCGGGCGCGGCCAGGTGCAGGTACAGGTGCAGGTACAGGTGCCGACGTTCCCGCTTGAGCCTCCATGTCGGATTCTAGACCCGACGACTTGAAGGCTCAAGCGGTGGTGGAACTCAGGCCAGGCCGAGCTGGGTGGCGATGACGGAACCTTCCGCGTAGCAGTCGAAGCGCTTGATCTTTCCGCCGACCAGCTCGAACACGTCGCAGCACGGGGCGTCCATGCGCCTGCCGGTAGGCGGGACGGTGCCGGACGGCAGCTCCAGCGGGCCGAGGTGGGTGCCTTGCAAGCGTAGTTGCACGATCACCACGTCGCCGGTGACGTAGAACCGTTCGAGTTCCCGGTGCATGTCGGGGAACGCCCGCGCGTAGGTCTCGACCGTCTTGCCCAGCTGGTCCGCGCCGCGGTAGGTGAACGGGACCGACATGTCGGTGAAGGTTCCGTCCTCGGTGAACGCCGCGATCCAGCCGGCGACGTCCTGCTCCTCGGCGACCCGGTAGGCGTTGCGAATGATCTTCTCGTTCTCCAGCGACATCTCAGCTCCCTGATCCGTGCCGCGCGGAGGTGGCGCGGCGGCGCCGGGATCGACGCCCTCGTGTATTTACTTTAACCTTCAAGTCAATCTGCCGAAAGGTCGCGGCGCTTCGCTGTTGTGGTGGGTCGAGAGGCCCTGTGGCCGCAGCTGTGACTTGAGTGATCAAGCCCTGGACTCAGCGCGCAGGCGAGTCGATGCGCTGGAGGATGCGTTCCGCGTCCTGCCCGAGCCTGCGCAGGCGCTCGCCGGACAGGTTGTCCACGACGAGGCGGCGGACCTGGGCGACATGTCCGGGGGCGGCCGCCTCCAGTTTGCCCATGCCGGCAGGCAGGAGGATGGCGTTGGTGAACCGTCCGTCGGCCGGATCCGGCTCCCGCCGGACGTAGCCGCGGCTCTCCAGCCGCTTCACCATGTGCGACAGGCGCGACAGCGACGTACTGGTGTGCTCGGCCAGGACACTCATGCGCAAGGTCCGCTCGGGCGCCTCGGACAGCATGGCGAGGGTCATGTACTCGACCATGCTCAGCTCGGCGTCGCGCTGGAGCTGGGCGTCGACCGCCCAGGGGAGCCGGGTGATCAGGCGGACCACCGACATCCAGGAGGCCAGCTCGGTCGGCGTGAGCCACAGGTCCGCATGCTCGTCCGGCGCCTCGGGCGTTCCCTCCTGGTTCGTCATCTTGTGAGCGTATCACTTGAACAGTCATGCCAATCGGGCCGTGCCGGACGGCACCTTCCCGCGCGTCGTCGGTCGGCGACCACGCCTTGCCGGGCCGGCCGGCGGAGCACGACCTGGGCCAAGCCCCTTCAGCTGATGAGCCCCGGCCTCCGGGCCGGTTCTCGTCGAGGAGGCTGGTCGGTTCCGCCGACGGCTCACTGCTACTGTGGCTCCAGATTCAACGGAATGCGCGAAAAATCGCTCCTGAATGGTGTTTCTGAGCGGCGCCCTCGCGGTGTTTGTTCCCTTCGCGGAACCCCAGTGCTTCCTTCGTGACCACAACGAAGGCAGAAGACTGTGCACCAGCACCGTGTCATCATCGCCGGCGCCGGACTCGGCGGCCTCACCCTCGCCCACGGGCTGCGCGCCCGCGGCTTCGACGTCGCCGTGTACGAGCGGGACCTCCACCCGGACGCGAGGCCGCAGGGCTACCGCGTCCAGCTCGACGAACCCGGGCTCGCGGGCCTGGAACGCTGCCTGCCGGAGCACCTCTTCCGGCTGGGCCTGGCGACCGCGGCCTCGCCGCCCGCCCGGGTCTCCGTCCGTGACCGCCACCTGGGCACGCTCGCGGACCGGCCCACCGCGCCCGACCCCGATCCCGCCGACGGCACCGCTCGCCCGTACCGCTCGTACGCGTTCAACCGGCCGACGCTGCGTCAGATCCTGCTCTCCGGCCTGGCGGACACCGTGCGCTACGGCGCGGAACTGCTGAGCTGGGAGAGGGAGCAGGACGGAACGGTCACCGTGCGGTTCGCCGACGGCCGCAGCGCGAGCGCCGACCTCCTGGTCGGCGCGGACGGGGTCGGATCGGCGGTACGCCGACAGCTGCTGCCGCACGCCCGGGTCGAGGACGCCGGACTGCGGCTGATCTACGGCAGGATCCCGCTGGACGCGCCGGAAACCGGGGTTGGAGAGGCGGGAGAGGCCGGAGAGTCGGAGACGGGCGCAGCGGCCGCCGGGGCCGCGGCCGCACTGCCGCCGTGGGTGTTCGACAGCATCTTCACCGTGGTGACCGGCGGGCTGGGAAGTCCGCACGTCGGCTTCGGGCCCGTGCGGTTCGCCCGCCCTCCCGGTGTCGCGGGCCCGGCACACACGCCGCCCGTCCCCCTCACCCCCGTCGGCGACTACGTCGCCTGCCTGGTGGGAGCGCCGGCGGACCACCCCGCCATGCCCTCGTTCGAAGCGCTGCGCGGTCTCGACGGCCCCGCCCTGCGCGAGCTGGCCGGACGCCTGGTGGGCGACGACTGGCACCCCGATGTGCACCGCCTCCTGGACCGCTGGGAGACCGACTCGCTGTTCCCGCTGCGCATCTCCACGGCGAGCCCCGTACCGCCGTGGGAGCCGGGCCCCGTCACCCTGCTCGGGGACGCGATCCACGCCATGAGCCCGGTGCTGGCGATGGGCGCGAACACCGCGATCCGCGACGCCGCCGAGCTGACGCGGACCCTGGCCGGGGCCGCGGCCTCCGGCGTGCCGCTCGTGGACGGCGTACGTGCCTACGAGCTCCGGATGCGGGAGTACGCCTTCTCCGTCGTGGCCGCCTCCCGGCGAACCGGCCGGCAGCGGGTCGGCCAGAGGTAGACGTTCGGGGCGGGGGTGGGGCCTGGTACTGGACTGCGGTCCACCCGTGGTGACGGATCGTCAGGAGCATCGGCTGCCGAGCCGGTCACCCGGGTGGTCGCCGGGGCAGGTCGAGGCGGACGAGGTGCCGGTCGGTGCCGCCGTCGGGCCGGTGCACGGTGCGGTAGGCGTATGGGACGGGGCTGGCGGGGAAGGTGACGATGCCTTCCTCCACGACGGGCCGCTGGTCGGCGATGGCCCGCAGCCGGGCATCGGTGTCGGCCGGCAGCTTCGGCTCGGGCGGGCGGCGGTGGCGGCCGGCCATCCTCAGCCGGTCGGTTCCGACGGGGCCGGGCGGCCCGACCGGCTGGTTTCGCTGCGCCAGGGCTGGTTCACGAGGTCCTCCTCGCGGGCCGGTCGGCGCTTTCGGCCAGCAGGGGCAGGTAGTGCTGGAGGTAGGGCGGGACCTTGAGGTCGAGCACCTCGGCCAGGGGGACCATGCGGACGGCCAGGCCCTCGTCGCCGAGCCGGAGGTCCGTCTCCGGGCCGTCCCAGGCGGCGTGCAGGACGCGGGTGAGCGGGGAGACCAGTTCGTGGTGCGGGCCGGGCAGGATCCGGAGCCCCGTGATCTCGATGCCGGCTTCCTCGCGGACCTCGCGTGCCGCGTTCTCCTGCGGGGTCTCGTCGCCCTCGCGCCAGCCGCCGATGGGGGTCCAGTAGCCCGGCCAGGCGATGCCCGGCTTGTCGTCGCGGTGGTGCATCAGCAGGCGGCCGTGCCGGTCGGTGACGAGGACCATGATTCCTTCGAACTCGTCCTCCGGGGAAGGGCGTTCCAGGTACAGCGGGGTGCCGCAGCGGTGGGCGCGCAGTACCTGGAGGAGTCGCTGGTAGCGGTCCGGTGGCATCAGGGCGTCCCAGTCGTGGGCGGTCTCGAAGCGCCACTCGGTGTGCTCGGCCGGGTCGAGCCGGATGCGGGCCTGCTGCTCCCGGGTCAGGACGCCGCCGTCGAAGACGTATCCGCACACCGGCACCGGGTACTCCGTGCCGACCTGCTCGTGGACGACCGCGACCAGGCGCCGCCGGGCGATCACCTCGGGGTTCTCCGCGGCGAGGTCGAGGCCGAGTTCCTCCTGGGCCTCGCGCAGTGCCGTGTCGAACGGGGTCTCGCCGTGTTCGACGTTGCCGCCGGGGAGGTTCCACACGGTCGGGTTGATGGTCGAGCGCATCCCGAGGACGCGGCCGTCCGGGTCGGTGACCAGGAAGCACCCGTAGACCGTGGGCCGCGCGATGGTGGTGAGGTAGCCGCCGACCGGTCGCCAGCCCGGGATCGCCAGGCGACGGGTGAGCCACCTGATCACCTCGCGCTCTCCGTCGCCGGTCTGCGGCAGCTGGTCGGGACGGGCCCATTGCTGGTCGTCGTGCTCGGCCGACAGCGTGACCGGGGTGCCGTCGGGCACGACGGTGGTGAACACGAACTGCCGTACCCGCCGGCCGTTCCGGTCGGTGAGGTCCAGGCTCCGCGCGTACTCCAGCGGCAGCCCGGCGAGCCCGGTCTGCTCGGCCAGTTCCCGGGCCGCGCCCGCCTCGATCCCCTCGCCGTCCTCCCGGCCGCCGCCCGGGTACTCCCACGGGCCGGGAAGGGGGTCGTGCGCGGCCCGGCGGATCAGCAGGATCCGGCCGGAGGCGTCGCGGAGCACCACGCCGACGCCGATCCGCTCGATGCCCTCGTGGGCGGCCAGTGCGGTCAGCACCTCGAAATCGATCACTGCGCGGACTCCTCGTTCACTCGGGCCGACGGGGCTGTTGAGCGGGGGCGACGGGACGCTCCTCCTGCCGACGCGCCGGGGCAGTTCAAACCGGCCTCAGGGAAGCTGAGTTGGGGTGGCCTTGTGGTCGGCAGGGGACAGATGATGGTGCTGTTCGAACGCGGGGTTCAAGCAGGTCATCTCCGGGCGCGCCCGGGTCGAACGGGGAGTTTTCGAGCACCGCGCCGCCGCGGCGGGTACGCCCTCCGGCCGGTCGCGAACGGCGGTCGGCAGGGCGGCGGAGCCCAGCGCACGGGCGGCCAGAGCCTGTTCGAGTGCGGTCGTCAGGCAGGCTGCGAGCCTGCTGCTGACGCCGGCGTGGGCGGCGGGGCCGCGCGGGGAGCGGCCGCCTCCGGCTTCACTCGTTCGGCTGGCCGGGCGGTCCAGGAGGTTTCCGCCGGCGGCCCGCCGGCGGGTTCCTGGGCATTCATAGCACGACCTTGTCATGTTCACATGTTGGCGCTGATCTCACCGCCGGTGCTGAGCACCATGTACACGCCGTTGGCGACGGCTCCGGCGTCCTGCTGGTTCGCCTCCAGCGTGCCGTTCACCGCGCCGTCGTTGCCGAGGATCTGCGCGCGGTAGTGGAGTTCGCCGATCTTCGTGACCTTGGCCGTCCAGCCGCCCGCGAGCTTGAACGTGCCCGGCCCCTGGTGTCCGCCGCCCATCCAGGAGTGGGCCGTGCCGTCCATCGAGAGCACGATGAACATGTCGTTGAAGTCGACCCCGGCGTCGGAGTCGTGCGTCTCCAGCGTGCCGTATTCCGTACCGTTGTTGACGATCTTGGCGACGTAGTTCTGGTTGCCGGTCGCGCGGATCTCGGCCGTGCTGCCGTCCACCAGCTTCTGGGTGCGGACCGGGGACGTCCCCTTGGGCGGGGCGGCCGGCGGCGTGGTGGTGTGGCGCGCGGTGGGCGTGGCAGCCGGTGGGGCGGTGCCGGGCGCGGGGGGCGCGGCCGGCGTGCTGGCCGGCGCGGTGGCGTCGGGAGTGGTGGGAGCGCTGGGCGCAGCGGCCGGTGGGGTGGTGCCCTGCGCGCTGGGCGTGGTGGGCGTGGCGGCCGGCGCGGCGGTCTGGTTCGCGGGGGACGGGCTGGAGCAAGCTGTCGCGGTGGACACCAGCAGGGCGGCCGCCAGGGCGGAACCGGCCAGCGTGCGGACGGCGGACGAGCGGCGGTTCGTTAAGGTCGACATGCGGTGCTCCTGAGCGAAGTACGGGTGAGGAACAGCGAGTTGCCTGTGGCCCCTCCTGCGGGGGCCAGGAGCAACGTGGCTGCGTACAGGAACGAAGTTAGTGCGAGCAGTCGACGAAACAGACCCTGCTATGTCACCAGACTGCTACGCCCTCCCCGCACCCTCATCTGCACCGCAGGCCCTCACCTGCACTGCAGGTCGGCGCGCCACCGAACCGAAGCGGAAGGGTCCGGTTTCGGCCAGTTGTGCTGTTCATGTATACACGCATTCACATCTTCGGAATGCTGGCCGCACATGCTGTCGGATCTACGGCAAGGAGAAGGTCATGCGTCGAATCGCAGCCATCGGCACCGGGGCGGCACTGCTCATGGGAGCGGGGCTGATCGCCGCGCCGTCAGCCTCGGCGATCTCCTACTGCGTCACCAACCAGGGCCAGAACTGGGGCTCCGTCAACTGCCAGACCAGCGCCCCGAAGAACCACTGGCAACTCGTCCTGATCTGTGAAAGCGACAGCGTCAAGGGCATCCGGCAGACGGTCAACGGCCGCTGGCACACCGGCGACGGCTCTGACATCCTGTACTGTCCCACGGGCTACAGTGCCGCCCTCGCCAACGTCAACAGCGACAACTGACTGGTGGGGGTGTGTACATGAGTGGCTTCCCGGGCGATCAGCGATCGCGGGCCGGGGCGTCACGCAATCCCTCCTCGAAGGCCGAGTGCGGGTACTGGTCGGTGCCGAATCCGGGCATTTCGAGCTTCTTGAGCTGCCCGCCGACGACGTGGGACACCAGCGGCACGGGCAGGGCGTCCGGCCAGAGGCCGGTCCGCTTGCCCTCGGAGAGGACGCGGCGGAACGCGCCGGTGGATCCCCGCAGGCTGCGGCCGTTCGCCTTGAGCTCCTCTGCGGCACACTCGCCTTCGCCTTCGACGACCTGAAGCAGGATCTGCTGCGCCCGGGGCGGCAGGCGGTCGTAGTACGAGCGGGCCCGCTCCGGTGTCCAGCGGTCATCGGGCAGCGCCGTCACGACGGCGTCCGGCATGGTGGCGAAGGCGAGCAGCTTCTCCAGCGCCTCGGGGGTCGGATTCTCCACGGTGATCGTGATCCTCATGGTTCGACACCCTTGCAGCCCCGGATCCTGAACACAAATAACCGCCGTAGATGTGTTGCAGACAAGAAGGCCCCTCCGAAGGCCCCTCCGAAGGCCCCTCCGAAGGCCCCTTCGAGTTGTCGAAGGGGCCTTCAGCGCGGTTGTGGGGCTGCTCCGCGACGTTTCACGCGCGTCGAGCAGGGCCGGTGACCTCCCAGGCCGCCTCGATCATCCGGAAGATCTCGTCCACCGCGGCCTCCGGATCGGCCGCCTCGCGGGCCAGCGTGTAGGCGTCGATCGCGAACCTCGCGATCGCCCGGCAGGCCGTCGTGGTCTGCGGCAGGCCGAGGTCGGTGGCGATGGCCGTGGCCAGCGAGTCCGCGTGGCGCAGCCTCATCGACTCCTCGTACTCCCGCAGGGCGGGTGATTCCTCGATCATGCGCCAGATCGGGGCGGCGGCGTCCGCCGTGCAATGGCGCACCAGGGCGTGGATCTCGTGGCGCAGCGCGGGGACGAGCGGCTCGTGCGGCGCCCGGGTGGTGGCCGCCCGGGTGAGGCGTTGCTCGAAGTCGTCGTCCCGCTCGAACACCAGGGCCTCTTTCGAGGCGAAGTGGGAGAAGAGCGTGGTGACGGCCACGTCGGCTTCGGCGGCCACGTCCCGGATTCCCACCGCGTCGTACCCGCGTTCCAGGAAGAGCCGCAGGGCGGTGTCGGCGATCTTCTGGCGGGTCGCGGCCTTCTTGCGTTCGCGGCGTCCGGGCGGCACGGTCATGCCCTCACGCTAGCAGATACGAAGGTGGAACAGTTACTAAACGCTAACCGTTAGTGCTACGGTCGGCCGCATGAAGAACATGAAGAAGGTGAGCTTCGCCGAGTTCGGCGGGCCGGACGTTCTGCAGCTCGTCGACGCCGAGCGGCCCCACCCGGGCCCCGGTCAGATCCGCATCGCCGTACGGGCGGCGGGCGTCAACCCCGTCGACTGGAGGATCCGCGAAGGCCAGTTCCTCCAGGCCCATCCGATCGAGTTGCCCTCCGGCGTCGGGCAGGACGCCTCGGGGGTGGTGGACGAGGTCGGCGAGGGCGTCGAGGGGATCGAGGCCGGCGACCACGTGTTCGGCGAGGGCTTGAGCACCTACGCCGAGTTCGCCGTGCTGTCGGCCTGGGCCCGGATGCCCGAAGGGCTGACGTTCGAAGAGGCGGCCGGCTATCCCTCCGTGGTGGAGACCGCGCTGCGCATCATCCGTCAGGTCGGCGTGCGGCCCGGGCAGACGCTGCTGGCCAGTGGCGCGTCCGGCGGAGTCGGCTCGGCGGTGCTGCAGATCGCCCGCGACCGCGGCATCACGGTGATCGGCACGGCCGGGGCCGCGAACCAGGACTACCTGCGCAGCCTGGGTGCCGCCGCCACGACGTACGGCGAGGGCTGGGTCGAGCGGGTGCGGCAACTCGGCCAGGTCGACGCGGCGCTCGACCTGGCCGGTTCGGGCGTGATCCGCGAACTCGTCGAGCTGACGGGGGATCCGCAGAAGGTGATCTCCATCGCCGATCTCTCGGCGCCGCAGTTCGGCGTCCGGTTCTCCGGCGTGGCCGGGAGCATGCCGGAGGCGCTCGCCGAGGCCGTCGACCTCATCGCGCGGGGCAGGCTCCACATCCCGGTCGAGAAGTCGTACACGCTCGCCGAGGCCGCGGCGGCGCACATCGACAGCCACGCCGGCCACACGCGGGGGCGCCGGGTCGTGCTCGTCTGAGCCGATTTCCGCGCAGTCGTACGACCCGGTTCCCCCAGAGGCGTTCGTCAGCGGCCCGGGGCGTTCCCCGCCCACACGGAGGGCGTGCGGCGTGACCACGGGCTCGCTTGTTCGAGTTGTCCGGCGAGGCGGAAGAGGCGGCCTTCGCGGCCGTACCCGGCGGCGATCTGCATGCCGATCGGCAGTCCCGTCTCGGTGTCGGCCGTCAGCGGTACGGACATGGCGGGCGTGCCCGCCACGTTGAACGCCGCGGTGAACGGCGAGCGGTCGAGGAGGCGGTCGATCCAGCCGACCATGGCGGTGAGATTCGCCGCCATCAGACGGGCGTTGGCCAGGACGAACTCCTCCCAGCCGCCCCCGAGGTCGACCTCGGCCTCCTCCACCTGGTGTCCGAGGGATTCGAGCAGGCGCACGGTTCGGGAGAGGGCGTCGGCCACCGGTGCGGTGGTCCGGCGTCCTCCCCACGCCTGGGTGAGGACGCCGATCCGCAGCGAGCATCAAGTCCATCGCCGAACTGCCCGACCGCTCCGACCCGGCACGGCAGGTGATCGAGGAGCACAAGGCCCGCCAGCTGCGCAGGCTGGTCGCCATGTGCGCCGAGGCCCGGCTGCCCGACCCGGCGCAGACCGCGGCCGAGATCACCTTCGTGCTCGAAGGGGCGCAGGTCTGCGCGCAGAACGGAAGTGTCGACCAGGCGGGGGAGCGCCTGATGAGGATCGTCGAGGGGATCGTGTCTAGAGGCTGAGCAGGCCGATGACGCGGCCGTCGTGGTCCACCACCGGCCACGCGTCCAGGCCGCGGGAGCGCATGGCGGCGGCCGCCGCGGTGGCGGGCATGTCGGTGGTGGCGAAGGGGGCGCGGTCGAGGACGATGTCGCGCACCGGGGTGCGCTCGGTGTACCAGGACCGGGCCTGGAACGGCGCGAGGTGCAGGCGGGTCAGCAGCCCGGCGCAGCGGCCGTCGTCGTCGCGGACGAGCAGGTGGTCGGTGCCGGAGCTCTGCAGGATGTCCATCGCGGTGTCGACCATGACATCGTCGCTGATCTGCAGTTCCGGGCCTTTCATGAGGTCGCCGACCGTGGTGGTGCTTGCGGGGTGGTCGAGGGCGATGGTCATGGGCGGACTCCTTCGTGTCGCTTCCGCCGGGGTCGGCGGTGATCGGGGCACTGGCGGAGGGGCGAGTGGGGGCTGGCGGCGTGCGTCGGAGCGGACCGCAGGGCCGGTTCCGGCTTCCGGGGTCGGCGGTCGCGGGAACCGGCGTGCCTCGGAGGGCCTGGGAGGGCCTGGGAGGGCCGCGCGGGCCCGGTGCGCACCGGGCGTCGGGCCCGCGTCGGGGTGCTACGCGGCGAGGGCGACGCGCCTGGGCGCCCGGCGGCGGCCGGAGGAGCCCTGGTTGTCGCGGCCGGAGGCCGCGCGGGTGTCGCCGCCGGTGGAGGCGGGGCGTCCGCGGCGGCCGCGGTTCGCGGCCGCGCTGCGGCGCGGACGCTCGACGACGGGGTCGGCGATGACGACGGGTACACCGGTGGGGACGCGGGCGCCGGTGATGAGGGTCAGGTCCTCGTCGCCGGCGAGGACCCTGGTGGTGACGGGGGTGATGCCGGCGGTGGTCATCATGCGGGCCATCTGGCGGCGCTGGCTGGGCAGGACGAGGGTGACGACGGTGCCGGACTCGCCGGCCCGGGCGGTGCGGCCGCCCCGGTGGAGGTAGTCCTTGTGGTCGCTCGGCGGGTCCAGGTTGACGACCAGGTCGAGGCCGTCGACGTGGATGCCCCGGGCGGCGACGTTGGTGGCGATCAGCGCGGTGACCTGGCCGGTGCGGAACTGCTCCAGGGTGCGGTTGCGCTGGGGCTGGGACTTGCCGCCGTGCAGGGCCGCGGCCTTGACCCCGTTGGCGAGCAGGTCCTCGACCAGCGCGTCGGCACGGTCCCGGGTGTCGGTGAACATGATCACCCCGCCGTCGCGGGAGGCGATGTGGGCGATCGTGGTGTTCTTGTCGTGGTTCTGCACGTGCAGCACGTGGTGCTCCATGGTGCTGACCGCCGCCGCGGACGGGTCCACCGAGTGGGTGACCGGGTCGTTCAGGAACTGCCGCACGAGGCGGTCGACGTTGCGGTCCAGGGTGGCGGAGAACAGCATGGTCTGGCCGCCTTCGGCGACCTGTTCGAGGAGCTCGGTGACCTGGGGCAGGAAGCCCATGTCGGCCATCTGGTCGGCCTCGTCGAGGACGGTGACGCCGACCCCGTCCAGCTGGCAGTCGCCGCGCTGGATCAGGTCCTTGAGCCGGCCGGGGGTGGCCACCACGACCTCCGCCCCGCGGTTCAGCACCTGCGCCTGGCGGCCGATCGACATCCCGCCCACCACGGTCGCCATCCGCAGCCGCACCGAGTGCGCGTAGGGGGTGAGCGCTTCGGTGACCTGCTGCGCGAGCTCGCGGGTCGGGACCAGCACCAGGGCCAGCGGGCGGCGGGGTTCGGCCCGCTGCCCGGCGGTGCGGGCCAGGACGGCGAGACCGAAGGCGATGGTCTTGCCGGAGCCGGTGCGGCCCCGGCCGAGGACGTCGCGGCCGGCCAGCGAGTTCGGCAGCGTCGCGGCCTGGATGGGGAACGGCGAGGTGACGCCCTGGCGGGTCAGCGTCTTCAACAGGGCCGCGGGCATGTCCAGTTCGTCGAAGGACTCGACGGCCGGCAGCGCCGGGGTGGTGCTCACCGGCATCGCGAACTCGCCCTGCGGGGAGGAGTCCTGGCGGCGGCCCCGATCGGAGGGGCGCCGGCCGCCGGCCGGACGGGAGCCGTAGAAGGAGCTGCCGCCGGAGCGGGAGCCGGAACCGGAGCCGGAACCGGAGCGGGAGCCGGAGGCGGAGCGGGAGTTGGCGTTCTGGTACGAGGAGCGACTGGAGCGGTTCACGTGGAAACCTTCCTCAGGGCGGCGCGTCACGAGGAAGGCCCCGTGGCGCGGGGCGCCGACGGAGACCGCAAGGGAACGGGCCGGAAGTGTGACGGGCGGGGCGTGGACGGTAGAACCGTGCGGCACGTCACCTACGGTCGGCGCTCACCGCGGAAGGCGGGAGCGAACGACCTCGAACCGTGAGCTGTCACGGCAGGGCGCCGATCCGGACGCGGCGCTGTGCGTCTCGCGTGGGGATGGCTGCCGGTGGCGGAGCCAGGGGGCCTGAATGGCCGGAATGCGTCGTGACGCAAATGCCGAGGGGGCCCGCACCGGGCAACATGTACGCGGTGCGGGCCCCTCGCTGCTAGGCGGGTGCCGTGGCAGAAAAACTACAGCGGACGAATGTTCTCGGCCTGCGGGCCCTTCTGACCCTGCGTGACGTCGAACTCGACCTTCTGGCCCTCGAGCAGCTCACGGAAGCCGTTGGCGTTGATGTTCGAGTAGTGGGCGAAGACGTCCGGGCCGCCACCCTCCTGCTCGATGAAGCCGAAGCCCTTTTCCGCGTTGAACCACTTCACAGTGCCATTAGCCATAAAAAAATCTCCTTCAAGGGGCTGTCCGAAGCCCGCACCATGCAGGCTCCGAGTCGCCGCGATGAGCACCCACCCGGGGAAGAGCCGGGAAACAAAAATGCGCCTGCGAAACATCAGCAGGCGCACACAAAGTTCATGGGAACCACTACTGCAACTAAAACGACTCTAGCAGGCTCCGGCCCGCCATGGGCGAATATTTCACCCCGGGTTTCGCGGGAGCCTCCCCCCGGGGGCCGCCGGCTTCGGAAAGACCGCCCTTGCGCTCTCGGGCGCATACGGCAGGAAGTGTCAATTCTGCCGTCTGAATGACGGGCTACGGGGAGTTCGCTCAAGCCGCACGGGGTGTTCCGAGACTTCGCACCTCCGGGTCCAGGTGATCAAGGCGCGGCCGGGTCTGCCGGCGGCGCCGGGAGCACGGGGGCGGTGGCGCGGCAGGTTGTCACGCGGCTGTGACACGGCGGGGCCCACGTCCCAAGGAGTTCCTCATGACGCGCCCGTAGGGTCGCGCACGACATGGCGGAGAAGCGGGAGGCGATGGAGATGCGGAAACTGGGGCACGGAACGCGGCTGATCGGGGTGAGCGTGATCGCCGGGATCGTGGCGGCGGGCATAGCCCTGCCCGCGGTGGCGGCCGTTGGGCTCGGCGCCCAGTCGGCGGCCGACGACTTCCAGAGCCTGCCCGACGACTTCAAGACCCCGGCGCTCTCACAGGCCTCGACGATCCTCGACGCGCAGGGCGGCACGATCGCCACCGTGTACGACCGCGACCGCACCGTCGTCCCGGCGGACCAGATGTCCCCGCTGGTGAAGACCGCACTCGTCGACATCGAGGACAACCGCTTCTACGAGCACGGCGCGATCGACCTCAAGGGCGTGCTGCGCGCCCTGGACAAGAACGCCACCTCCGGCGGCACCGCGCAGGGCGCGTCCACCCTGACCCAGCAGTACGTGAAGAACGTCTTCGTCGACGAGGCGGGCGACGACCCGCAGAAGGTGGCCGAGGCACAGCGCCAGACGATCGGCCGCAAGATCCAGGAACTGAAGTACGCGATCAAGGTCGAGGAGACCCTGAGCAAGGACCAGATCCTCACCAACTACCTGAACATCACCTTCTTCGGGGAGAAGGCCTACGGCATCGAGTCGGCAGCGCGGCGCTACTTCGGCGTGCACGCCAAGGACCTCACCCTGCCGCAGGCCGCGCTGCTCGCCGGCCTGGTGCAGTCGCCCACCGGCTACGACCCGACGGTCAACCCGACCGCGGCGAAGGACCGGCGCGACACCGTGCTGCGCAAGATGGCCGAGTACGGGCACATCACCAAGGAGCAGGCCCAGCAGGCCATCGCGACCCCGCTCGGGCTCAACGTCCAGGCGCCGCAGCAGGGCTGCATCCTGGCCAAGCAGGGCGAGGGCTTCTTCTGCGACTACGTGCGCCAGACGGTGCTCACCGATCCGGCCTTCGGCAAGTCGGCGGCCGAACGGCAGGCGGTGTGGAAGCGCGGCGGCCTCCAGATCCACACCACGCTCGACCCCAAGGCCCAGGCCTCGCTCTACGCCTCCGTCACCGCCCACGTGAACGCCGGCGACCAGGCCGCGACCGCGATGAGCATCGTCGAGCCGGGCACCGGCAAGATCCTCGCGATGGGCCAGAGCCGCCCGTACGGCGTCGACGGCAAGCAGCACCAGACCCAGATCAACTACAACGTCGGCAAGGCCATGGGCGGCGGGCTCGGCTTCCCGACCGGCTCGACGTTCAAACCGATCGTCGCCGCGGCGGCCCTGGAGAACGGCATCTCGCCGAGCCAGAGCTACACCACCGACTACAGCATCCCGTGGCCGGCGATGACGGACTGCTCCGGCGGCCGGTTCCCCTCGGCCGGGCAGGTGCACAACGACAGCCAGAGCCTCACCGGCCAGTTCGACATGAAGACGGCCATGGCACAGTCGGTCAACACCTACTTCGCCAAGCTGGAGGGCGACGCCGGGCTCTGCAACGTCGCCCGGATGACCAACGAGCTCGGCATCACCCAGCAGGCGGGCGGTGAGAAGCTCCAGGTCGTCCCGTCGATGACGCTCGGCAGCAACGACCTGACCCCGCTGGAGATGGCCGGCGTCTACGCGGCCTTCGCCGCCCACGGCACCTACTGCGCGCCGACCGCCATCGCCTCGGTGACCGGCCCCGACGGCAAGCAGCTCGCGGTGCCGCAGGCGAACTGCTCCGCCGTGATGTCGAACACGACCGCCGACACCGTCACCGCCATGCTCAAGGGCGTCGTCGAGGACGGCACCGGCCAGACCGCCGGCCTCAGCAGCCGCGACAGCGCCGGCAAGACCGGGACCACCGACGCGAGCCGCCAGGTCTGGTTCGTCGGCTACACCCCCGAGATGGCCGGGGCCACCGTCGTCAGCGACACCGACAACCCCAAGCCCCTGGACGGCCAGCGCATCGGCGGCACCGTCGTGGGCCAGGCCTTCGGCGGCACCCTGGCCGGCCCGATCTGGCGCGACGCCATGAACGGCGCCCTCGCCGACACCCCGGCCGGCACCTTCACCCCGGTGCAGCTGCCGTAGCGTGCTCGTTCTGAGCGGGGCCGCGCCGCCGGAATCCGGCGCGGCCCCGGCACCCGGCGGCGACCCCCACGGCCGCCTCCCGGCGGGTGGCCGCGCGCCCGCGTGGCGGCGTCGCCCGCCCGCAGGGGCCGAACGGGTCGTAGCGGCACCGGTCCAGCTTCCGGATGCCGTTCTGTCGCCCGTGCCCCGTCGATGGCGCCGGAATCCGTGAGCTCAGGCCCGGGGCTCGCCGGAATCCGTGAGCTCAGGCCCGGGGCTCGCCGGAATCCGTGAGCTCAGGCCCGGAGCGGCAGCCTCTGGGCGATCCGGGCCAGGTGGTCGAGGTGCTCGCCGCCGTGGTACCCGGCGTGCATGGGGTCGACGACCAGGTGTGTGGCGCCCGCCTCCGCCCACCTCCGGGCCCGCTCCTCGATCCCTTCGAGGCCGTACCGGAGTTCGACCGCGCCCTCCACTCCGATGTCGTCGGCCCGGCGACCGGCTCGCTCGGCGGCGGTGGCGATCGCCTCGATCTTCTGGGGGACGTCCGGCTTGAACTCGCCTCCGTGGTACCAGCCGTCGGCCATCCGTCCGATGCGGTCCAACACGATGTCGCTCCACCCGCCCATCCAGATCGGGATCGGTTGCTGGAGCGGCCGCGGTTCGAGGCCCACACCGACGACGCGGTCGAAGTCGCCTTCGAAGTCGACGATCTGACGGGTCCACAGGGCCCGGAGAAGCGACACCTGTTCCTCGATCCGCCGTCCGCGCGTCCGGAAGTCGGCGCCCATCGCCTCGTACTCGACCGGGTTCCAGCCCACGCCGATCCCGAGCCGCAGCCGGCCGCCGCTGAGGATGTCGGCCTGTGCGGCCTGCTTGGCGACGAGCGCCGTCTGCCGCTGTGGGCAGACCAGGACGCCGGTGGAGAAGCCGAGGTCCGGGCAGAGGGCCGAGAGATGGGCGATGGTGGTGAGCGGCTCGTGGAACGCGGTGTTGATCGAGTAGGCCGCCGCCGTCCGTTGCGCGCCGCCCGGGAACCGGGCGCCGTAGTCGGGCCGCGAGTCCGGGTCCACCCCCACCACGTGGTCGTTCACCACGAGGTAGGAGAAGCCGGTCCCGGCCGCTTGCAGGGCCCAATCGCGGATGACCGCACGATCCGAACCGATCTCCTGCGAGGGGAACCTGATGCCAGTCAGCATGGTCACTCCTGAGCGCTTCGTCTCGAAGACGTGCACGCTGCCGCGGAAGCGCGAACAGCGCCGTGACACGGTGAACAGGGCCGGTGGCCGTCGGGGGAGGGCCTCCGACACCCGCAGGCAGCCTGCGTAATCCAGGATACGACGATGTCAACGGCGCCTCTCCTCGGCGGCGCCGACTCAGAGGCCGCGCCCCTCCAGCGGCTCGCCGGACAGGCGCTGCGCCAGGTAGACCGGCACGACCGCCAGGACGATCAGCACCGAGGCCACGACGTCCACCACCGGGCCCTGGTTGGGCCGGGCCAGATTCTCGAAGATCCACAGCGGCAGCGTCCGGGTGCCGGGGCCCGCGGTGAAGGTGGTCACCACGATCTCGTCGAAGGAGAGCGCGAAGGCCAGCAGCGCCCCGGCGAGCAGCGCGCTGCGCACGGCCGGCAGCGTGACGTACCAGAAGGTCTGGAAGGTGTCCGCCCCGAGGTCCGCCGACGCCTCCTCGACCGACGGCGCGATGCGCCGCAGCCGCGCCGACACGTTGTTGAACACCACCACGATGCAGAAGGTGGCGTGCCCGACGACCACGGTGAACAGGCCGAAGCCCACCCCGAGCGGGGTCAGCACGGTGCGGAACGCGGCGTTGAGCGCGATGCCGGTGACGATGCCGGGCAGGGCGATCGGCAGGATCAGCAGGAAGGAGACCGACTGCCGGCCGAAGAACCGGTACCGGGTCGCGGCGAAGGCCGCCATGGTGCCCAGCACCAGCGCCACACCGGTCGCGCCGAGCCCGGCCTTCAGCGACGTGGCCAGCGCCTCGCGCAGCCCGGTCTCCTGCCAGGCGGCCGTCCACCAGCGGGTGCTGAAGCCGGACGGCGGCCAGGCGAAGGAGCGCGAGGCGTTGAAGGAGTTCACCAGGACCAGCAGCAGCGGGGCGTAGATGACGGCGAACCCCAGGGCCGTCGCCGTCCGGAGCAGGATCCGGGCACCGCGGGAGAGTTGCATCAGGGCCTCGGCCTCACAGACTGTCCAGCGCGCCGGTGCGGCGCACGGCGAGCAGGTAGCCCACGATCAGCAGCACCGGGACGCAGGACACCGCGGCCGCCAGGGGCAGGTTCAGCGTCACGTTGGACGCGATGACGTTGCCGAGCATGGACGTGGTGCCGCCGACGATCTGCACCGTCAGGTAGTCGCCCAGGCTCAGCGAGAAGGTGAAGACCGACCCGGCGATGAGCGCCGGCCTGGCCAGCGGCAGTACCACCGTGCGCAGGGTCCGCCAGGGGCCGGCGCCGAGGTCCGCCGCCGCGGCGAGCAGGCTGTCGGGCAGCTGCCCGAACGCGGTGCACAGCGGCAGCACCATGTAGGGCAGCCACAGGTACGCGAGCACCATGACCACCGCCGGAACGCCGAAACCGGGGGAGTGCCCGCCGAAGGGGGCGGCGACCCAGTCCAGGGCACCGCCGTGGCTGAGCATCACCCACCAGGCGTAGGCCTTGACCAGGTAGCCGGCCCACAGCGGCGTCAGCACCGCCACCAGCAGCAGGCGCCGGCTCCCTGGCCGGGCCACCCGGGCGATGAAGAAGGCCATCGGGAGGGCGGCCACCGCGTCGATCACCGTCACCGACACCGCGATGCCCAGCGTGCGCACGGCGACCGTCCGGTACTGCGGATCGGTCAGCAGCGACCGGAAGTTGTCGACGGTCCAGCGCTGTTCGACGGCGGAGGTGAACGCGTTGGTGCTCCAGAACGCGGACAGCAGGAGGACCGCCAGCGAGCCGAGGTACGCCAGCACCAGCCAGGTCATCGGCGCCGCCAGCAGCGCCGCGAGCCGCAGACCGGGGCGCCGGTCCAGCAGCCCGGCCAACCGGCGCATCGGGGTGCGGGTCGGAGTGCGCGCGTCGGTGTGCGCCGGGGTGCGTGCCGCGGCGGGGGCGCTCACGAGCTCTTGATCCCGTTCCAGGCGGTGACCCACTGGGCGTACGCGGTGCAGTCGTCGCGGCCGCTGCCGTCGGCGCACTGCGCGGTGGGCGTCGTCCAGTAGTAGACGTCCTTCCACCAGTTCTCGTCGGTGGCGTGGTAGTCGGCGCAGAAGCCCGGGTTGTCGGTGATCTGCGCGCAGGCCTTCGAGTTGGCCGGGGCCTCGCCGAAGTACTCGGCGACCTGCGCGTTGGCCGACGGCGAGACGATGTAGTCCATCCACGCGTAGGCGCAGTTGGGGTGCTGGGCGTGCGACGAGACCATCCAGGTGTCGGACCAGCCGGTGGAACCCTCGACGGGCAGGATCGCCTGCGTCCTCACCCTGCCCTCGGCGGCGACCGCCCGCTGGATCACCTCCCAGGTGGTGCCGATCAGGGCGTCGCCGGAGTCGAACGCCGCCTGCTCCTTGGTGTAGTCGCTCCAGTAGGAACCGACCTGCTTCTTCTGGACCTTGAGCAGCGCCACCGCGGCGTCCAGTTGGGAGGAGGTGAGGGCGTAGGGGTTCCTGATGCCGAGCTCGGGCTTGGTCCTCATCAGGTACAGCGCGGCATCGGCGATGTAGATCGGGCTGTCGTACGCGGTGAGGTGCCCGGCGTAGGGCGAGTCCGGGGTGAAGACCGCACCCCAGGAGGTCGGCGCGGGGGTGACCTTGTCGGTGTTGTACATCAGCAGGTTGGCGCCGCGCCCGTGCGGGATTCCGTACGGCACGTCCTTGACCGAGTTCCACGGGCGGTTCTTCAACCCGGGATAGACATCGGCGTAGTTGGGGACGAGCGCGGTATTGACCGGCGCGACGTCGCCACCCGCGATCAGGCGCAGCGTCGCGTCGCCGGAAGCCGAGACGGTGTCGTACTGGCCGGTCTTCATCAGCGCGACCATCTCGTCCGAGGTGCCCGCCACCTTCAGGTTCACCTTGCAGCCGGTCTGCCGGGTGAACGGGGTGACCCAGTCGACGGCCTTGTTGTCCTGCCCGTACTCGACGTAGCCGGCCCAGGCGACGATGTTGACGGTGCCCTCGCCGGGGCCGAGGGACTTCTGCGCGGGGATGTCCGGTGCGGTGAACCCGCTGCCCGTGCCGCCGCCGCCACCGGAGTTCGACGCGCACGCTGCGGTCAGCAGCAGGGCGGCCGCGGCCGCCAGGGCGCTCAGGGGGCGGCGGCGGACGGGGCGGCGGCGGACGGGGCGGCGAAGCAGGGTCCGGCGGCGTAGGGGGCGTGTGGTGCTCATGAACTCGATCGCTTTCGTCAAGGGTTGTTCGTCAAGGGTTGATACGGACGGTGTGCTGTCGCCGCCAGGCCAGGAGGACGCTCGCCCCCCGGCGGCGGGAGACATCGGCACCGGAGGCGTCGGTACCGGAGGCGTCGAGACCGGAGCCGTCGAGGTTCTGCCGGACGGCCACCAGCCGCCCGCCCGCCGCCAGGTCGACCAGGAAGCGGGTCTGCGCGCCGGCGTAGACGACCTCGCCGATCGTCCCGGTGACGCCGTACTCGTCGGGCCCCGTCAGGTCGTCCGGACGGGCGATGCGGATCTTCTCGGGGCGCACCGAGTACGTCCCGGGCCGGCCGAAGACCTGCTCGGCGCAGGCGCCCCGGAGCAGGTTCGAGGTGCCGACGAAGCCCGCCACGAACGCGGTGGCCGGTCGCTCGTACACCTCGGCGGGAGTGCCGACCTGCTCGATCCGGCCGGCGTTGAGGACCGCGATCCGGTCGCTCATCGTGAGCGCCTCGTCCTGGTCGTGGGTGACGAGGACGAAGGTGATCCCGGCCTCGCGTTGGATCTGCTGGAGTTCGAGCTGCATCTCCAGCCGGAGCTTCAGGTCGAGGGCGCCGAGCGGCTCGTCGAGCAGCAGTACGGACGGGCGGTTGACCAGCGCCCGGGCCAGCGCGACCCGCTGGCGCTGCCCGCCGGACAGTTCGGCGGGGCGCCGGTCACCGAAGGAGGGCAACTGCACGCTCGCCAGCGCCTCGGCCACCCGTGCGGCCCGCTCCGCCCGCGGCACCCGCTTGACCTTCAGCCCGTACTCGACGTTCTGCCACACCGACAGATGCGGAAAGAGGGCGTAATCCTGGAACACCGTGTTGACGTCGCGGTCGAACGCGGGCAATCCGGTGACGTCGACCCCGCCCAGCAGCACCCGGCCGGCGCTCGGCGCCTCGAAGCCCGCGATCATGCGCAGTACCGTGGTCTTGCCCGACCCGGACGGCCCGAGCATCGAGAAGAACTCGCCCGGCCTGACCTCCAGATCGATCCCGTCCACGGCGCTGACCACGCCGAACACCTTGCTGACCCCGGACAACGCGACCGCACCGGGCGCGACCGGACGGCCGGCCGAGCGGCCCGACGAACGGCCCGACGTACGCTCCGGCGGGCTCGGGAAGGAACCGGCGGACGGACTGGGAACTGGGCTGGACGTCATCCGCACCTCGGTCTCGCGGTCTCTGCTGTCGGATCCGCGACTGCTGAATCCTCTGAACCTTCGACTGAAGCAGAAAAGCCACCGGTCCGGGTGGCGGCGGCCCACCGGCCTCGGGGGCCGTCAGCGCGATGACGGTGGCGTGCCGGTGATTGTCAGCCCGATGACGGCGAGGTCCGACACCTTCGAGAGGTCCGGCCTTGCCCCTCCTCACCCGAATTCACGTTCACATCAGCCGAATTCACGTCCACGTCCACGTCCAAGGAGCGCACATGACGATCACCATCCGACCGGGAAGCACCGTGATGTTCACCGGCGACTCGATCACCGACTGCCAACGGCAGCAGAGCGAAGACGGCCTCGGCTACGGCTACCCGCTGCGCGTCGCGGGAGAGTGGGGACTCCGGCACCCGGACCGGCCCGTGACCTGGCTGAACACCGGGAACGCGGGCGACAAGGTGATGAACCTCGAAGCCCGCTGGCAGACCGACGTGCTCGACGCCCGACCGGACGTGGTGTCGATCCTCGTCGGAGTCAACGACATGGGCTGGCACACGCTGGACCCGGAGGGGCGCGTGATCCCCGCGGAGGAGTTCGAAGCGGGCTACGACCGCCTGCTCGCGCCCCTCGCCGAGACGGGCACGCAGCTGATCCTCATCGAGCCGTTCCTCCTGCCGATCCACGGCGTCATCGAGGCCGGCGCCGCCCTCATCGGAGCGGATGAACGACGGCAATGGCGCACCGACCTGGACCCCAAGATCCAGGCCGTGCGCCAACTCGCCCGCACCTACGGCGCGCACCTGCTCGCCGCCGACGGCATGTTCGCCGAACTCGCCGCCGCGGCCGGCCCGGAGCACTGGTCCGAGGACGGCGTCCACCCGACGCCCGCCGGCCACGCCGCACTCGCGGCAGCCTGGCTGCGCCTGGTCGCCTGACCGCGCCCCGCGACCACCCGCGACAGCGGCGGTCGCGGGGAGATCCAAGGGCCCCAGGCCGGCCTCACCAGAGCCAGGGAGGAACGCCGTTGCTCGCCCAGACCTGAATGCCCGTGCGGGACAGCTTCGTCAGGGAAGCTCGCGGCGCACCAGCACACGGGCGGCAGGCTCCCCGGTGAGCCGGGCGTGTGCCATCCGTTCGCGCACCTCGCCGAGCGTGCGTGGCCGGTAGCCGGGGCCACCGCAGCAGCCCTTGTGGAATCGGACCCCCGCGTGCAGCAGCACGGAGAGCGTCCGCCAACCGGCGGCGTCCCGTCGACGCGGTGCCGCGAAGGCGGACCCGACGTGGATCAGAGCCTCGGTGCAACGCGGGCAGCGCCGTTCGTGCGTCCCGGGGTAGGGCTGCTTGTACGAGGCCCGGCAGGGCAGACAGACGTACGAGGTCCTTGCATGGGCCATGAGGCCAGACTATGCGTCGGCGGCCGTCGAGCCGACCGGATTTCCTCCCGTCCGGCCTCAGGGAAGCCATGTCTCGGGCGGTTCCTGGCGGCTCCCGGCGGTTCCCGGCGGTCCCCGCGGTCCCCGGCTGTCGCTGGCGGCGCTCAGCCGCCGAAGGCCTCCGCCACGGGTCGCCGCAGGTCGTAGGCGGCCCAACCCGGGTCCCCGGTGCCGGCGAACGCGACCCAGGCACCGTGGACCCGGGCTGCGAGCCCCGCCGGGGCGGGTTCGGGGCCGAGCAGCCCGGTGTCCCCGTGCAGCCACGGTTCGTCGGCGACGTCGAACACGAAGGGCAGTTCGACCGTGTGGGCGGCGCCGAGCCGCCCGCCCAGAGCCGTCGAGCGGTACCCGAACGAGTAGCGGTGCGTACGGCCGCCCGAGATCCGGGCGTGGGCCTGTGCCAGACGCGCCGTACCGGCCTCGAACAGGGCCCGCCCGAGCACGGCGGAGCGCAGCTCGCCCGGTGTCGCGCCCGGCCGGGCCGCGCGGTGCGCGGCGAGGGCGGCCTCCGGGTCCGCGTGCACCCGGGCGGCGACGGCTAGCACGTCGGCGTCCGTGGTGGACTCCAGACCGCCCTGCGGGACGACGTAGAGGTGCCCCTCCTCGGTGTTGGTGCCGATGAGCAGATCGACGTCGGCGGCCGGGCCGTCGGCGAGGGCGTCGGCGGGCTGCGCCGGCAGGACCAGGCTGAACGGGCTGAGCCCGGCCAGCGGGTCCGAAGCGGCGTCGGTCCGCAGATCCAGGCCGGCCAGCGCGGGCAGGACCGCCACGAAACGCTCGTCCGGGACCAGGGCGAACGCCTCCACGGTCGGCTCGACGCCCAGCGCGGCCGCCACCGCGGCGGTGACCCGCTGTGCCTGCTCCGGGGTGAACGCGCCGCAGCCGTTGCCGCTCTGGACGATCGCCCGCCGGAACAGACCGGCGGCCGCCGGAGTCGCGAGCAGCGCGCCGACGAGCGTGGCGCCCGCGGACTGGCCGAAGACCGTGACGTTCCCCGGGTCGCCACCGAAGGCCGCCACCGAGCCCCGCACCCACCTGAGCGCGGCGAGCACGTCGAGCAGCCCGCGGTTGGCCGGAGCGCCCGCCAGCTCCAGGAACCCCGGCACGCCGAGACGGTAGTTCACCGTCACCAGGACGACACCGTCGCGGGCGAACGCGCCGCCGCCGTAGATCGCCGCGCGGTTCGAGCCGGTGACGAACCCGCCGCCGTGCACGAAGACCATGACGGGGCGCCCGCCCCCGTCGGCGGCCGGCGTGTGGACGTCGACGGTCAGGTACTCCTCGCCGGGCACCCAGCCCGGCCCGAAGTAGGGGCTCATGTCGAGCCGGCCGAAGTCCCGGGCCGGCTGGGGGGCGGTCGGCGAGGGCCTGCCGCCGTCACGGACACCCGGCCAGCCCGGGTGCGGTACGGGCGCGGCGAACCGGCCGGCACCGACCGGCGCCGCCGCGTACGGGAGGGCGCGGAAGCGCTCACCGGACTCGTCACGGACGCCGCGCACGGCGCCCGCCGGGGTTTCGACGACCGGATCTGCCTGTCGGGGCACGGGATGACTTCCTCTCTGGAAGGGAGCGAAGGGGACATCGATCGGGGGAGCTTCGGACGGGACGTCGGGACGTCGGGACGTCGGGACGTCGGGAGGTCGGGAGATCGGGAGATCAGGAGATCCGGGAGAAACCCGCCCACTCCTTGACCGCGAACTTCGACCCGCTGCGCGCGACCTCCATCGCCCCCCGGCCGCCGAAGTGCGCCGGGAGGACGAGCGCGTTGTTCTCGGCGGCGCGGCCGAGCAGCTTGCGCCGGGTCGCGCGGGACTCCGCCGGGTCCTCGCAGAAACAGGAATTGGTCTCCGGCTCCGCGATCTGCAACGCGGTGTGCACCAGATCCCCGACGAACAAGGCCTGGTCGCCGCCGGACTCCAGGGTGAGCACGGACGAGCCGGGAGTGTGCCCGGGAGCGAGATCGAGCCGCAGGTTCCCGTCGATCCGGTACGTCCCCTCCCACAGGTGCGTCAGCCCCGCCGCGTGGACCGGCGCGACGCTGTCCTCGAACACGTTCTGGTTCCCCCGGCCGAACACGCTCCTGTGCCCGTTGGCCGGGTCCCAGAACTCGAAGTCCCGCCGGGGCATCAGATACGTGGCGTTCGGGAAGGTCGGCACCCAGTCCCGGCCGTCGAGACGGGTGTTCCAGCCCACGTGATCGACGTGCAGATGGGTGTTGACCACGACGTCGACGTCCTCGGGCCGCACCCCGGTGGCGGCGAGGTTGTCGAGGTAGCCGGTGTCCAGGCGGCTCCACACCGGCGCGTAAGGGCGGTCCTTGTGGTTGCCCACGCCGGTGTCCACGAGGATCGTGCGCCCCTCGCTGCGCAGCAGCCAGGACTGGATCGCCGTACGGCACTCGTCCGTCTCCGGGTCCCAGAAGTCGGGCGCCAGCCAGTCGCGGTGCTCGTCCCACGAGCCGTCGGGGCTGTCCGGGAAGAACTGGCCCGGCGTCAGCCCGGCCGAGCCGTAGAACTCCTTGACGCGGGTGACGGTGACGTCGCCCAAGGTGATCTGTTCGGGGTCCTGGCCCATGTGCTGATCCATGTCGTGATCGATGTTCTGGTTCATGTCCTGATCCATGAGGTCCGTCCTCGGGTCCGGGATACGCGGCCGAATCGGCGGCCGACTGAGATCGATCCTGGACACCCGGACGGGCACCAGCCACTCCCGGCTTGTCCTACCCCTCGCAGGGTGTGGCAGGGACCGGGCCGCCCGTCGAATACTGGGGCGATGAACGGACCAGGCCCACTCGGCGCCTTCCTCCAAGCCCGGCGGGCGCAGCTGCGGCCCGAGGACGTCGGCCTGCGCGACCTCGGGCCCCGCAGACGGGTGGCCGGGCTCCGGCGCGAAGAACTGGCCCAACTCGCGGGCGTCAGCGTCTCCTACTACACCCGGCTGGAACAGGGCCTGTCCCGCGGGGCCTCCGCCGAGGTGCTCGACGCCATCGCCGGCGCCCTCCTGCTCGACACCCACGAACGCGCCCACCTCGACCGGCTCGCCGACACCGCCCGCCACACGCCCCGGCCACGCCGCCCACGGCCCGAGAAGCTCGCCGACGAAACCCGTGACCTCCTCCGCGCCGTCGACGGCGTCCCCGCGATCGTGCTCGGCCGCCGCACCGACGTCCTGGCCTGGAACACCCTCGGACACGCCCTGCTGGCCGGCCACCTCGACCTCCTCAGCCCGGACGACCCGGCCCGACGGCCGAACATGAGCCGGATGCTCTTCCTCGACCTGCACTGCCGGGAGCTGTACGCGGACTGGGAACGCAAGGCGCGCGCGGTGGTCGGCAACCTGCGCATCGCCGTCGGCAGACATCCGGAGGACGCGCTGCTCGCGGAGTTGATCGGCGAACTGACCATGAAAAGCCCGGAGTTCGTCGCCCTGTGGGCAGACCACCGCGTAGTGCCGTGCGACGCCTCGTCCTACGAGCTGCACCACCCCGTCGTCGGCACGGTCACGGTGACCCAGCAGACCCTGTCCATCGCCCGCTCGCCAGACCAGGCGCTCATCGTGTGCACCACCCCCGCCAACTCCCCCTCCGAGCAGGCCCTCACCCTCCTCCGCCACGCGGCCGTCAGTTGGGCACCGCACGCGTGCGGCGCGGGCGCTGCCGAGGAGCCGCGTCGGCAGACGTAGGCAGGGCAGCGCTACGGTAGCCGGGCCCGCTGTAACGGCGCCGCCTCGGCCCCTGCTACGCGGGACGCAGCAGGGCTCGCGGTCTTCCCCAACCGCCAGCACCGACACGGCCAGGCAGACACAGGCCCGCAAGAGCCCGCACAAGGCCAAGGGCACCAAGCGGACCTCGAAGGAGCGCAAGGACCCGAAGGCCTCCTACGACCCGTGGCAGGAACTCGCCAGCGACCGCCCTCATCGGCAGTAAGAGGCACCACTGGGAAGCCGATGACCCCACGCGGACGCCGACCGTGAACAGAGTTGAGCAATTCCCGCCAGCGCGGGGCCGATCCTTCGGTGGTGCAGTACCCGGTGATCGGGCTGGAGCAATCCCCGCGAGCGCGGGGCCGATGACCGGGTCGGGCGTAGGCTCGGTCCATGCCCATCCGCTCTGTGGTGTTCGACATCGGCGAGACCCTGACCAGCGATACCCGGTACTGGGGCGGCTGGGCCCGCTGGCTTCACGTTCCCACGCACACGATGTCGGCCCTGGTCGGGGCCGTACTGGCTCAAGGTCGGGACAATGCCGACGCGATCCGCATCGTACGCCCGGGTGTGGACGTGGCCGCCGAGTGGCGCGCCCGGCAGGCAGTTGGCCAGGGCGACTACCTTGACGAGGCCGACCTCTACCCGGACGTCCGTCCGGCGCTGGCCCGACTCCGGGAAGCGGGGCTGTGGGTCGGGATCGCCGGCAACCAGAACGCCGCGGTGACCGAGCTGCTGTACGACCTCGACCTGCCGGCCGATGCGATCGCCACGTCCGGCGAGTGGGGGGTGTCCAAGCCGAACCCCGGCTTCTTCGCTCGGGTGACGGCGTGGGCGCCTGGTGAACCTCACGAGATCGTGTACATCGGCGACCATCCGACGAACGACGTGACACCTGCCCAGGCTGCCGGCCTCCGAGCCGCGCACCTTCGCCGCGGTCCGATCGGGCTCACGTCGACCGCGCCCACTGCGGACTGGACCGTGAACTCGCTGACCGAACTGGCCGAGGTGCTGGTCGGCCAGTAGCAGGACCGCCCCGGCGGCGTGACCGCCGGGGCGAATCCGCCCGACGCCGTACAAGCGCCGGTACCGTTCCGATTGCGACCACGGAACGGAGCCACACTATGCCCGTAACCACCGCCACCGCACTCGGTCAGCGAATCGAAACCGCCCGCCTGGCCAGCGGGTTGACGCGTCGACAGCTGGAGACGTTGTCCGGCGTCTCGTACAGCACGATCCGCAAGGTCGAAGGCGGCGAGCGGTCCCCGGGTGACGGAATCCTGGAGGCACTGGCCCGTGCTCTCGACCGCACTCCGGAGGATCTGCTGGACGGCCCCGGTCGTACCGACAGCCGGGTGCACGACGCCATCCCCACCCTGCAGCGCGCGATCGCCGCGTACGACCTGCCGGAGGACGGCCCGGTCCGGTCGCTGCCGCTACTCGCGGCCGACGTCGAACGGGCAGTCGAGGACCGCGTGCAGTCGCGGTACGCACATCTCGCCGAACAGATGCCGCAGTTGCTCAGCGAGTTGTTCCGCGCAGTGGACCAGGCTCGGGGAACTGACCGCGAACGGGCCGCCCGCCTCCTCGCGCTGGCGATCAGGTCGGCGGACGCGGTGGCCTATAAGTACGGCTACGGCGACCTCTCGGGCCGACTGATCGAGCTGATGAGATGGGCGGCATCGATCGCCGCTGATCCCGCCCTCGAAGCCGCCGCGGCGTACGTACGTATGGAGACGTTCTTCTCTGTCGGCCAGCTCGGCCCTGGCTTGCGGTTGCTTCGGACCGCCGTCGACCGGATGCCAGCCCCGACGACGGAGCCGCTCGCTGCGGCTGCTGCCGCCCTGCACATGCGCGCGGCGGTCGCTGCCGGCCGTATGCGGCGCGCGGACGAAGCGCGTGAGCACCTGCGAGACGCCGAGGCGCTGGCCAGCCGGGTGCGGGAGCGGCTCTACAACGGTACGGCGGTCGGGCCTGACAGCCTGGAGGTCCACCGGCTTTCGGTGGCCGTGGAGCTGGGCAAGCCGCAGGATCTCCAGGACGCGGTGGTGGCGGCGGCCCGCTGGGCACCACCGCGCGAACTGCCAGCTGAGCGCCGGTCGCACTACTACATCGACCTCGGCCGGGCCCAGATGCTCCTCGGGCAACCGCAGCACGCGAAGGAATCACTGCTGGTCGCGAGGCAAATCGCCCCGCAACACGTTCGCGAACACGGTCAGGTGCGGACGGAGTTGGCCACGATGGTTCGGCTGTCGCGCGGCCGGGACGAGCAACTGCTCGCTTTCGCTCGGTGGGCCAGGGCTCTGTAAAAGGGGGTGCCACAGGTTGTGGCACTTCCGGGGGTGCCCGACAGGGACGCTTAGAGGCGTGACAGGGACACCGACGCCACAGGTTGTCGAACCGGGGTCAATAAGCCCCGCTCGACTCCACGGAGAAGCGTGTATCGACTGTGGCTCGCCCGAACCGCCTCTGGTAGCGGCTGGTCACGTCTACACGTCGACTGGCCCGACCACGGCGCCGCTCGGCTGGCCGGTCGCGGCTCACCCGAAGTGCAAGGAGACGGCATGTTGACCGACGAACTCACGGTCTCGGTGGACGGCCACTTGGAGCCGGTCACCGCGCCGGCACTGCAGGCACTGGACATCCTGTGGCTGACGGTACGCGAGCTGCCGATGGACAGCCTCCAGATGTGGGCGATGAAGCGGCTGTTTGGCAGCCGCAGCGCGAGCGAGCTGGAACACAGAATGAACGGCGACGAGATCATCGACGTCACGGTTAGCCTGAACGACGGCAGCCTCGTGATCGCGCGGGTGTCGTGCGGCGACGGGCTGACCTGCCGGCAGCGCGTTGCAGCCCGCTACCGCCCGGAGCGGGTGGAGCGACCGGCGGGCCGCCCTGATCAGTGGGTCGTCCTGGACCTGGTGACCGGCTACCCGGCCACCGATTGGTTGTCCTCCGAGTCCGCCGCCCACGAGTGGATCCGCCGAAAGGTGCAGAACGCGAACTACCAGACCGGTCCGGCCCGACGGACCGCCGAGTGAGCGCCGTCGGCGGTACACCGGTCGCGGCCGAGGACCGGATCGAACGGGGTCTGTGTACCGTCTGCGGGCGCGAGGTGGCCGGCCGCGTCCTGCGGGCCCTCACCCCGTACATGGCCGAGGTCGAGCACTGCCCGCCCCTGGACGCCCCGAAGGTTGCGCTGTGCAGGACCAAGACCCGGCGCTGACCGCCATCGACGACCAGCTCACTGCGGCGAGCGCCGATATCGACCAACTGCTCACTGTGGCAGGCGTACGTAGGGGCCCGGCCGTCGACATCGGGGCGGCCCCAGCCTGGGTGCAGACCTCCATCGCGGCCATGGGCCGTGCCATCGACGACGGCACGCTGCAGGTCTGCCGGCACCTCACCGGCCCACAGCCGTGCGCCCTTCAGGCCGAGGTCCCAACCCGCATGATCTGCCTGACCTGCTTCGCGCAGGCGCGGGCCTACCGCACCTGCGCGTCCTGCGGCGCCCCGGCCGGGGCGCCGCCCCCGTACGGCGGGGTGGAGGACCTCATGCGGGTCTGGGTCGTACTGCACTCCCGGGTCCTCTGCATGTCGTGCGCCCGTCCCACCGGGATTGGCGGGACGTTCGGCAGCTAGGCCACTGGCCACGTCACGATGGTGACCCCCAGCAGGAGGAGGACGCGATGGGCGGCACAGTACCCCCAAACGCACAGGGCCGGTGGCAAGAGAAGGGCCGCGGCTCCCGAGGCCCGACCCGGGTACACAAACGCCCCACCATGCCGCCGGACGATATCCCGGCGGTACCGGAGGTTGAGGAGTACGAGATGAACCCGCAGAAGGACCCCAGCGGTGGCTCGGGCGGGATCGGTGGGCCGAAGTCACCGCCGGCCGCCCCGAAGACCCCGCCCCCGCCGAACGACCCGCCGCCGAACCCCGAGAAGTGACTCCCTGGCCGGCCGTACGGCGGTGCGACCGGCCAGGGCTTACCCGTGGAACAGGCGCCAGAGTGGCACACCAAGAGCAATCCCCGCGAGCGCGGGGCCGATGCCCGTCCCGAACGCGGTTTCCATGACTGCGCGGAGCAATCCCCGCGAGCGCGGGGCCGATCGGGCCCGGGAGGCGAGCATGCCCGCGGTCTCGGAGCAATCCCCGCGAGCGTGGGGCCGATAGCCGGCCCGTAACCGGAGCCCGGCGGGTGGCGGAGCAATCCCCGCGAGCGCGGGGCCGATGAGCTGGAGACCCTCAGCCCGGAGGAGCTGGAGGAGCAATCCCCGCGAGCGCGGGGTCGATCGATCCGGGCCTCGGCCGCGACCGCGACCGGTGGAGCAATCCCCGCGAGCGCGGGGCCGATATGCGGCTGAGGTCAGCCTCGCTGTACGGCAAGGAGCAATCCCCGCGAGCGCGGGGCCGATGCCGTGACGGTGGCGCCGTCGTACCCGGCGCCGGAGCAATCCCCGCGAGCGCGGGGCCGATGTCCGTTCCTCCGGCTTCTTCTTCGCCCTCGGGGAGCAATCCCCGCGAGCGCGGGGCCGATCGCGCGGCGAACCGTGAAGTCCGAGATTCCTCGGAGCAATCCCCGCGAGCGCGGGGCCGATGCCACCCTCCGCGAGGTCATCCGAGAGAAGTGGGAGCAATCCCCGCGAGCGCGGGGCCGATCGCGGGTCCGGCCCGGCGCGGGGACGGCGATAGGAGCAATCCCCGCGAGCGCGGGGCCGATACTTCCTGACCTGCGGTGATTAGCGGGCGAGGGGCCTGATTGATTCAGTTCGATTGGTAGAGGGCTCGTCGAACAGCCGATGCGTTGTTGCCATCTCTCCTTGTCCCAGGGCTGGTTGTCGGTGTCGTGGCCTACGCTCTCGAAGCGTACTCGTACGTGGAGGTTGAGACGATGCTTGAGGACCGTTGGCAGTGGTATCCGCCCGAGGTCAGGGGCTGGCTGGGCGCGTTGTGGGGTAGGTCTGCCGGGCAGAGTGGGGGCGGCGGTTGATGCCGGGTACCGTCACGGTATGACGACCGGTGACTTCGTTGTGGTGACGACGACCCATGACGACGAGACGAAGGCCCGTGAGCTCGCCTCGGCGGTGATCCGTGACCGCCTGGCCGCGTGTGCGCAGGTCTACCGCGTCCAGTCCGTCTACTGGTGGGACGGCAGGGTGCAGGACTCCGCCGAGTGGCGGATCGACTTCAAGTCCCGGGCGAACCTGGCTGATCGGCTGTCCGCGCGCATCGTTGAGCTGCACTCCTACGACACGCCGGAGGTCGTCGGGGTGCCGGTGATCACTGGATCCGCCGCCTACCTGGACTGGGTGGCCGCAGAGACGCGAAGCTGATCGGCAGTTGCTCCAAGGAGGCCCGGATCTCGTCTCGAAAGGCCTGGGCCGCCGGCGATGCCGGGAGTTGGTCGGCCAGTGCGGACAGCCGTACTCGACCCATGGTCGTCTGGGCTTCGAGCGTGGCGGCGAGGGCGCGGCGGCCGATCTCGACGGCCTGGTCGACGGCGCCCGCCGTGAGGTAGCCGGCCGCGACGTCTCCGAGCACTGCGACCCTGATCTTCCGGTCGTCTTCGCCCGGGTCGGCCAGGGTCTGGTCTGCGGCCGCGCCGAGGTCTCGGTGTCGCAGCTTGGCGTAGGTCGCCACCGTCATTGAGCTGAGGCGTGCTTCGCCGAAGAAGGAAAACCAGGCCGGAGCGGTGTCGGGCTCCGCGTAGTCGAAGGCAGTCCGGGCGCGGTCCAGTGCACGCAGTGCCGACTCCCTGTCGCCGTCCGCTGCGGCCTCCTCGGCTTCCCGTGCGGCGAGCCAGGCCCGGGCCGCTTCCAGGCCTCGGCCCCGGACATTCTCCTGTGCAGCGGCGAGCATCTGCCGAGCCGTTGCTGCATCCACCCCGTACGAGGCGTAGCCCAGGGCGAGGGCATGCAGCGGGCCGTGTCCGGCGCGGTCGGCCGCGAGTCGAGCCGTCCGGTAGTAGTGACCGGCGCGCGAGTAGTCGCCGAGGTCCCAATAGGTCCATCCGGCCAGAGCCGCGGTCTCTCCAGCGGCGATGGTGAGCGCGCCCCGGTGGGTGACTGCGTTCGGCAGGACCGCAGTGATGTGGTCGATATGCGTGGACAGGTGCGCGGCGAGCAGTCGAGCCGGGATGTGTTCCTCGTCCCCGAACTGTCGAACGCTGGGAGAAGGTCGGTAGCCCGGGACAGGCCGCGTTCGGCCTCATGGTGAGCGGCGAGGACCAGCGGGTCTGGATCGGGGATCCGAGCGGCCCGAGCTGGCTCCTCCCCGGCTGACTGCCGGTACTCTGGGCTGCCCCGTCGCGGAGGAGGACCAGATGGACGAGGACGAACCCCTGGGGCAGTGGGCAGCGCGGCGGGACGCGCGGCGTCGGCCGGTCGGCGAACTCAAGGCCGCGACCATCGGCCACGAGACCGCACCGGCCCACCTGTACCAGGGCGCACCTCGACTCATCTCCTGCTGGGACGGCTACCAGTGGGTACCGGAGACGATCGCGCCGAACTACGCTGCCGCACAGCGCCTCCTGCACGGCATCGACGGCGACGAGGTGATTCCGATGTCTTCGGCTCAACCTCCGAAGAAGCCGGCGGGGAAGCATCGCAAGCCCTGACCGGCCGTACCACGGTGCGGCCGGTCAGCGTCATCCATCACGGAGCAGTCGCCGGAGCGGCACCCCGATTGCACGGGCGATCGCGCTGAACTTGTCGAGCGTGGGCGGCACGGGCCCGTTCTCGAACCGGCCGACGGTCCGCCTGTCCAGTCCGGCCTGCTGCGTCTCTATGGGCACACACGGGGGAGCCCCCGCGAGTGCGGGGCCGACAGCATGATCGCCACCCTGGTCCTCGGCGCGGTCGGGCAACCCCCGCGAGCGCGGGGCCGACGGCGAACCGACCCACTACCCGCACGGCCTGGAGGGGCAACCCCCGCGAGCGCGGGGCCGACCTCCTCGGCGGCAGGGCTTGCCCCTGGCGCGGGGGGCAACCCCCGCGAGCGCGGGGCCGACTGCTGAACCTCGTACCCGCACTCCAGGCGAAGGGGGCAACCCCCGCGAGCGCGGGGCCGACTCGACGGGGCGGCCGAGGACCCTCGACGCCAGGGGGCAACCCCCGCGAGCGCGGGGCCGACTCCGACTCCCGCGCGGTCGAGCGGCGCTACGCCGGGCAACCCCCGCGAGCGCGGGGCCGACACCTCCAGGAGGACCGGGTGCGGGCCCGCCTCGGGGCAACCCCCGCGAGCGCGGGGCCGACCGGCTCCGGCTCCGGCTCCGGCCAGTAGTCCTCGGGCAACCCCCGCGAGCGCGGGGCCGACAATCGTAGGGGCGACGGCCGACACCGGGCGGCGGGGCAACCCCCGCGAGCGCGGGGCCGACAGTCCGACCGGCCCCAGGGATCAGACCTCATCAGGGCAACCCCCGCGAGCGCGGGGCCGACCAGGTGCCGGCGGACGATGCCCGGGATGAGGTGGGGCAACCCCCGCGAGCGCGGGGCCGACTCGTCCCGGGCGATCCGCAGGACGTGACGCAGGGGGCAACCCCCGCGAGCGCGGGGCCGACCAGCTGATCGTTGCGCCGAGGTTGAACGCCCAGGGGCAACCCCCGCGAGCGCGGGGCCGACCGCCGCAGGACTGCCGACCGTGGACCGACGGGGGGCAACCCCCGCGAGCGCGGGGCCGACACACCGGAGATCCGCTCGGCGGCGATGATCGTGGGGCAACCCCCGCGAGCGCGGGGCCGACGCGGACACCGGCCGGGCCAGCGGCGTCTACCCGGGGCAACCCCCGCGAGCGCGGGGCCGACGGCGTCTACCTCACCCAGTACCACCGCAGCCGGGGGCAACCCCCGCGAGCGCGGGGCCGACACTTTCTGACCTGCGGTGATTAGCGGCCGAGGGGCCTGATTGATTCAGTTCGATCGGATGGCGGCCCGGAGGGGAGCTGATGTATGACCGTCATATTTCTTTGCTCCGAGGTGAGTTGTCAGTGGGGTGTCCTAGGCTCTCGAAGCGTACCTGCGTGTGGAGGTTGAGGCGATGGTTGAGGACCGTTGGCAGTGGTACCCGCCCGAGGTCAGGGGCTGGCTGGGTGCGCTGTGGGGTAAGTCGGCCGGGCGGGCCGGGGGAACGGCCAATCTCCTGCTGTCGCACATGCTGGACACTGCGGCGGTGGCAGAGATCCTCTGGGACCGCTACCTGCCGCCGGTGACGCGGTGGCGTCTGGACGCTCTCGCGGGGGGCACGGGTAAGGGGCGGCGTCTGTTCGCCTGGTTGTGCGGGATTCATGACTGTGGCAAGGCCACCCCGGTGTTTCAGCATCTCGACGCCGCCGGTGAGGCAGCGGTCCGTCAAGCGGGGCTCACCTGGGACAAGTACGCAGTGAAGGGGGCGTCTTGGCGGCATGACAAAGCCGGTGCCCGGGTGCTGAGGGCGCTGCTTACTGACGCGAAGTGGCATGAGGAACAGGTCGGTTGGGTCTGGCCGTTGGTCGCCGGCCACCACGGTTTGATCCCGACGCTGGGGCAGCTGAGGCCACCGAAGAAGAACGAAAAGCTGCAAGGCAGCAGCCAGCCCTGGAAGCTCGCGCAGTCGGCGCTGGTGGAGGTGTTCTCGCGGGAGCTCGGCTATGAGGGGAAGTCGCCGCTGGCTGCGGTGGAGCCGGCGCTGGTGCCGAGCCGCGCGGCGCAGCTTCAGCTGTCCGGCTTCGTGGTGATGGCGGACTGGATCGCCAGCGACGAGCGGCACTTCACGGGTGTGTCCGACCTGGCGAAGGTGGCGATGCCTCAAGCGCGGCAGCGGGCCGCGGCGGCGTGGTCGAGGCTCGAACTGCGCGGTGGATGGGGAGCGTTGGCGGCGCCCGGCCCGGAGACGTTTCGGGACCGGTTCGGCCACGGGACCAGGCCCTCGCAGGAGTTGGTCCTCGACGTGGTGCGTCGGATGGGCGGGCCCGGTCTGGCGATCGTCGAGGCGCCGATGGGGGAGGGGAAGACGAAGGCGGCTCTGGCGGCGGCCGAGCTGATGGCAGCGCGTCACGGTGCGGACGGGGTGTTCCTGGGCATGCCGACCCAGGCGACGGCGGACCCGATGTTCACCCAGGTCCGGTCGTGGCTGCGCGAGGTCGGCGATGGGCTGGAGGGCCAGGTCGCGCTGCTGCACGGCAAGCGGATGTTCAACAAGGAGTGGCGCGGCCTGCTGGAGGGCGCGGGGGAGTGGGGGCAGGACGCCGACGACCCCTTCTCGTCGGTGGGAGAAGACGAGTTCGGCATGCAGACCGACTGCTTCGACGGCTGCGCGGACGGGGAGCGCAGGGCCCCCGCCGAGTGGTTCCTCGGGCGTCGCCGTGGTCTGCTGAGCCCGTTCGCGGTCGGCACCATCGACCAGCTCCTGTACGCCGCGACCCGGACCAAGCACGTGATGCTGCGGATGGCTGGCCTGGTGGGCAAGGTCGTGATCCTCGACGAGGTCCATGCCGCCGACGTCTACATGTCGCAGTTCCTGCTGGAGGGCCTGTGGTGGCTCGGGCAGGCCAGCGTGCCGGTGGTGCTGCTGTCGGCGACGCTGCCGCCGGAGCAGCGGTGCCGCCTGGTCGCCGCCTACCTGGCCGGCACGCGGTCGGCGGAGGCCTCGGCAGCCCTGGAGCTTCCCGAGCCGGAGGGCTATCCGAGCGTCACGGCGGCCTGGGCGGGGCCGGCCGGGCAGCCGGAAGTGCTGGTGGAGGGCACCGCGTCCTGGCGTGAGGACCTTCAGGTGCGGGTCGAGGTGCTCGACGAGCAGCCGACGCGGACCGACGCCCAAGTCGCGCAGGATGCCGCCGTGGTCGACTATCTGAGGGAGCGGCTGGTTGACGGCGGGTGCGTCCTGGTCATTCGGAACACCGTGGCCCGCGCCCAGTCCGCGTTCGAGGCCCTCCACAAGGAGTTCGGCGCTGATGTCCGGCTCCTGCACGGGCGCCTGCACGCCGGCCACCGGGCGGACCGCACGCAGGAGGTGCTGAAACTCCTCGGACCGCCGGCCGAGGGATCCGGGCGTCCCGGCAGGATGATCGTCGTCGCGACCCAGCTCGCGGAGCAGTCCTTCGACGTCGACGCCGATCTGTTGATCACCGACCTCGCTCCGATGGACCTGCTCCTCCAGCGCATCGGACGCCTCCACCGCCACGACGGCGCGCAGCGCCCCCGCCGGCTGTCCCGGCCCACCGTCGCCGTCACCGGCGTGCACTTCGACGACGACGGCGCGCCGCAGATCCTGCGCGACTCCGAGGGGATCTACGGCCGCTACCTTCTGCTGCGCACGGCCGTCGAGGTCGAGCGGACGGCGAAGGCCGACGGAGGCGCGTGGAGCATCCCCGGCCAGGTGCCGGAGCTGGTCGCCCGGGTCTACGGTACCGACCCCGTCGTCCCGGCGGAGTGGGGCGAGGCCGAGGCGCAGGCCCGGCAGGACTGGGAGGAACGGCAGGCCAAACGCCGCGAGGAAGCCGCCCAGTACGTCCTGACCCGCGCCGGGGAGCACGGTTCGCAGACTCTGGCCGGTCTGCACTACGGAGCCCACGGCACGCTGACAGAGGGACAGTTTGAGGCACTCGTCCGGGACGGGGACCGGAGCGTGGAGGTCGTGCTGGTGCGCCGCACCGGGGAAGACTTCCACGCGATGACGGGCCGTAAGGTCGGCCCCAACGGGACGGTCGCGGCCGAGATGGTGGACGACGTGCTCTCCGGGACGGTGCGCCTGCCCGCCAAACTGACAAAGACTGCCGAGCAGGCGCTCGGTCCGCTGTCGGGCTGGCGCGACCATCCATGGCTGCGATACAGCCTGGCCCTCGAACTCGACGAGCACGGCGAAGCAGCCCTCGGTGACTTCCAGCTGCGCTACGACGACCTGCTCGGCCTCGTGGTGATCGGAGGGCCCCAGCGCGCCCCAGTACCGATAAAGGCGAGGGGGTGAGTCGAACAGGCGTCGACCCACCCCCTCAACCCCGCGCCCCCTCAACCCCGCGACCGCGGGGCCGACTTGCGGCCGACCTGGGCCGGAAAACACGGCCACGGGCCATCCCCGCGCACCGAAGCCGCGGGGCCGGGGGCAATTCAAGCATTCACCCCACAACAGGCATCCGCCGGTGCCACGATGCATCAGCAACAAGCTAAACATGGCTAGTTGGGAGATCAGCGCATGCCTGGGTACAACCTTGTCGAGGAACCGTGGCTGACGGTACGACCCGTCGGTGGCGGGCCCCCCGTGCAGGTGGGGATCGCTGAGGCCCTGGCCCGGGCCCACGAGTTCGAGGGCCTCGTCGTGGAGTTCTCCACCCAGCTGCCGGCCGTCCTGCGTCAGGTCCTGCTGCCCGTCGTCGCCGACGCCACCGGCGCGCCCCAGAGCCCTGGGGAGAAGGGTGAGCGGCTCACCCGGGGCGGATTCACGAAGGGCGAGCTGGGCAGCCTGGAGACCTACCTCTCCGATCACCACGCGAAGTTCGACCTCTTCGACCCCGCCGCCCCGTTCGGGCAGGTCGCCGGGCTGCGCACCGCCAAGGACGAGACGAAGGGCTCCGCCGCCCTGGTGGCGACCGCGGCGAGCGGCAACAACGTCCCGCTGTTCGGCACCCGTACCGACGCGGATCCGCTCGACCTGACTCCGGCGCAGGCCGCCCACTGGCTCGTGCACGCCCACTGCTGGGACACCGCGGCGATCAAGACCGGCGTCGTCGGCGATGACCAGGTCAAGGCGGGCAAGACGACCGGGAACCCCACCGGCCCGCTCGGCCAGCTCGGCGTCATCATCCCCACCGGGCGCACTCTGTACGAGACCCTCCTGCTGAACCTTCCGCTCACCCCGCCCGACAACCTCGGCCTCCCGCAGTGGAAACGCGCCCCGCACGGCCCCGCCTGGCAGCCCCGCGCGGCCGAAGGCCTCCTCGACCTGTGGACCTGGCAGGCCCGGCGGATCCGCCTCATCCCGCACCAGGACGAGGCCGGGCAGCTGAAGGTGGCCCGGGTCGTCATCAGCGCGGGGGACCGGCTGACGCCCATGCCCGAGCAGGAGCCCCACACCGCCTGGACCTTCACCGCCCCCGCCAAGAAGTCCGCCTCCGCCCTGCCCGAGCGCAGGCCGCGCCGCCACACCCAGGGCAAGGCCGCCTGGCGCGGCCTGGAGGCCCTTCTCACGCCCACTCGCCAGGGCCTCGACGGCGGCTTCGAGACCAGCATCCTGCTCGACCAGATCAGCGCCCTGCAAGAGGACGACCAACTCCCCGCCGACTACCCGCTGCAGGTCGAGACCTTCGGCATGGTCTACGGCACCCAGTCCGCGATCGTCGAGGACGTCATCCACGACGCCATCCCCCTGCCGCTGCTCGCCCTCAAGCAGGACAGCGAGGCCCAACTGCTCCTCCTGGACGTCGCCGAGCAGGCGGAACGACTCGCCCAGGCCGTCAGCAACCTCTCCGCCGACCTGCGCCGGGCCGCCGGAACGGACCCCATCCCCTGGGACAAGGGCCAGCGACCGGGCGAACTCCTCCTGCACACCCTCGACCCCCTGGTGCGCCGCCTGCTCGCCGGCGTCTGCACCGCCGGCGCAGACGACGAGGCTCTGGAGCGGGGCCGGCTCGCATGGGAACAACTCGCCCACCGCCAGGCGTGGGACGCGGCGAACACGCTCCTGCTGGCCGCACCCGCCACCACCTTCGGCGGCCGCACGATCAGCCAGGGCGGCAAGGCGGGCAAGACGCAGACCTACAGGCTCGGCACCGCGGGCGCCAACTTCCGGCGCCGGCTCGACGAGATCCTTCCCCGGTACGCCGATGCCCTACGGGAAGCGGCCGCCGCGCGGGCGACCGAGACCGGCCCCGCCCTCGACCACGACCCCGGAGCGGACTTTGACGACTGAGCACACCGCCGCGGCTGCCGCTGAGCACACCGCCGCCGCTGAGCACACCGCTGCGACTGGGAACGCCGCCGCCGCCCGACGGCGCCGGTACTGGGACGAGTTCACCGGCCCCGACCACAACTGGCGGTACGACCCCCGCACCAAGCAACCACGCCGGCCGCCCGGCGAGGACCTGGCGGCCCTGCGCTCCGGCCTCGGGCGTCCCGTCATGGACAGCCCCAAGATGTGGCCGCTCTACAGCTGCGAGGTCAACGACGTCCTCGCGCTGCGCGACGAGGTCTCCGACGAGCAGAAGGCCGAGCACGCCGCGCTGGCCCTCTACGGCCTGCACCAGCAGAGCCAGTCCAAGCCGATGCACCGCCGTGGCGTCAAGCTCGGGGAGGCGCTGCGAGTGCTGCGCCGGAGCGGCAAGGTCAGCGAGGAGGCGCTCGACACCCGGGTCGCGCAACTCGCGGGCGCCACCAGCGTGTCCGCGCTGCTGGTCCACCTACGTGGCCTGATCACCCAACTGCGTTCCATCACACAGCCGTTGGACTACAGCCACCTGATGGCCGACATCCAGGCCTGGCACAGCACCGACCGGCGCCCGCAGGTCCGCCTCAAGTGGGCGATCGGCTACCAGGCGTGGAAGGACAAGACGCCCGCCGACAGCTGATCACCCCCCGCCGCACCCGTCGCCGGCACCACCACCCCCGAGGAGAAGCGCATGACCGCCCGCCTCTACATCGACGTCCACATCCTGCAGACCGTCCCGCCGGCCAACCTCAACCGGGACGACAACGGCAACCCCAAGGAGGCGTACTTCGGCGGCAAGCGCCGCTCGCGCGTCTCCTCCCAGGCCTGGAAGCGTGCCACCCGCATCCACTTCGCCGAGAGCCGCGACCGGCAGGACCTCGCCACCCGCACCAAGCGGATCGCCGCCCAGCTCGCCAAGGGCATCACCGAGCGCACCGGCATCGAGGCCGAGGACGCGCAGCGGATCGCCGACGCCCTGATCAAGTCGACCGGGATCTCCGCCGGCAAGAAGGAGGGCGACACCGCCTACCTGCTCTTCTACGGGCGCCGCCAGCTGGACGGCATCGTCGACCTGGTCGCCGACACCGCCGCCGACCTCGCCGCCCTCGACGCCAAGGCCCTCGACGAGGCCGTCAAGGCACTGCCGGTCAAAGAGCAGCTGCAGAGCGGCCACCCGGCCGACGTCGCGCTCTTCGGCCGGATGGTCGCCGACATCCCCGGCCTGAACGTCGACGCCGCCACCCAGGTGGCGCACGCGATCTCCACCCATGCCACCGAACTCGAATTCGACTACTACACGGCCGTCGACGACGAGAACACCGCCGACGAGACCGGCGCCGGCATGATCGGCACCATCGGCTTCAACTCCGCCACCCTCTACCGCTACGCGACCGTGGGCCTGCACCAGCTGCGCGGCAACCTCGGTGACGACAAGGCCGCCGTCGACGCCGTCGACCTGTTCGTCGACTCCTTCGCCCGGTCCATGCCCACCGGCTACGGAAACTCCTTCGCGCACCGCACCCGCCCCAGCCTGGTGGCCGTCGTCGTGCGCGCCGACCAGCCCGTGAACCTCGTGTCCGCCTACGAGAACCCCGTCCCGGCGAGCCGGGGCATCGTCGCCGAGTCCGCGCGCCGCCTCGCCGTGGAGTTCGCCACCGCCACCGAGCAGTGGGGAGACAGCCCGCTGTACGTCGGCATCTGCCACACCCTCGGCGCGGACACCGGCGTCGACGAGCCCACGCAGCAGCTGGCGGAGGCCTTCGGCGCGAACCGCACCTTCACCGAGCTGCGCGACGGCCTGCGCACCGCCCTCACCGAGCGGGTGAACGACAACTGATGCCCGCCGACCCGACCCCCACCACCACCCCCGCACCGGCCCCGGAGCAGGCGGAGGACCAGGCGGTCCTCGTCCTGCGCCTGGCCGGGCCGCTCCAGTCCTGGGGTGACCGCAGCGCCTTCAACCGCCGCGACACCCCGCCCCAGCCGACCAAGTCCGGCGTCGTCGGCCTGCTCGCCGCCGCCGCCGGACTCCCCCGCGAAGCGGACATCACCGGCCTGGTCGGCCTGCGCCTGGGCGTGCGCATCGACCAGCCCGGCACGCTGCTGCGCGACTACCACACCGTCAGCGACTACCGGGGCCGCCCGCTGCCGCAGAGCGGCGTCAACGCCAAGGGCATCCAGAAGCCGACCTCCCCGGCCAAGGACACCCACGTCACCCACCGCTACTACCTCCAGGACGCGGTGTTCGTCGCCGCCGTCCAGGGCCCGGCCGGCCTCGTCGCGACGCTCGCCGAGGCGATCCGCCGCCCCGCCTTCCCGCTCGCCCTCGGCCGCCGCTCCTGCGTCCCCACCCAGCCGATCGCCCTCGGCACCGTGCGCACCGGAGCCCTGGAGGAAGTGCTGGCGGACGAGCCCTGGCAGGCGGGCACCGCCGTCAAGGCCGCCTACCGCCGCCGGGCCGAACGCGGTCCGGATCCGTTCTCGCCGCACCGGATCGACCTGGCCGCGACCTTCGACGACCCGGCCGGCGACGACACCTCGCAGGACGTCCCGCGCTCCTTCGCGCCCCGCGAACGCGGCTTCACCACCCGGCGGATCCGCCACGCCTGGCTCAACGTCCCCACCGGCCTCGCCCCGTCCGCCCTGTCTGCCGCGTCCACCCCGCCCACCACGACCGCCCAACCGGCCACTGCGGCCGGCGGCCACGACCCGTTCGCCCTGCTGGGCTGGTGACCAGATGACCTACCTCTCCCGCGTCCGCATCAACCCCCTGCGCGCCGCCAGCCGCACCCTGCTCGCCAACCCCCGCGCCCTGCACGGCGCCGTCACAGCCGGTGTCCCCGACATCGCCCCCGGCGACCGGATCCTGTGGCGCCTCGACACCGACCACCCGCGCCGCCCCACGCTGCTGGTCCTCACCCCCTCCAAACCCGACTGGACCCACATCGTCGAACAGGCGGGCTGGCCCGACGCCGAAGGCGAGCACTACGCGGTCCGCGACTACAGCCCGCTGCTCGCCCAGCTCGCCGTCGGCCGCGAGTTCGCCTTCCGCCTCAAGGCCAGCCCCGTCCAGAACACCTCCAAGCCCGCCAAGACGAGCCCCCACCGCACCAAGACCGCCGCCGAACTCCACCACCGCTCCTACCGCATGGCCCACCGCACCGCCGCCCAGCAGCTCACCTGGTTCCTCGAACGCACCCAGCGCTGGGGCTTCACCATCCCCGAAGCCCGCACCGACAGCGCGGCACCGGGCCTCGAACCGTCGGCCCCGGACACCCCCGCAGAGGCGCAGCAGCCCGCGCGGGAGGCCCGGATCACCGACCGCAGCCGCAGCACCTTCACCAAGCCCGGCACCCGCACCCCGGTCACCCTCACCACCGCCACCTTCGAAGGCCGGCTGCGCATCACCGACCCAGGCCTCCTCCAGACCGCCCTCCTCGGCGGCATCGGCCCCTCCAAGGCCTACGGCTGCGGTCTGCTCACCCTCGCCCCGCTGTCGACCGGACACCACTGACCGATGGCCGACATCTGGTGGAAAGCCCACCCCCACGACCTGCACCGCCTCGCCGACCGCGTCTCCAGCGTCTACGTCGAGCGCAGCCACATCGACCGCGACGAGAACGCCGTCGTCGTCATCAACAAGCGCGAGACCGTCCGGGTCCCGGCCGCCATGGTCGCCGTGATGCTCCTCGGCCCGGGCACCCGCATCACCCACGGCGCCGTCAACCTGCTCGCCGACTCCGGCACCACCGTGTGCTGGGTCGGCGAGCAGGGCGTGCGGATGTACGCCGCAGGACTCGGCCCCAGCCGTGGTGCGGCCCTCCTCAACCGGCAGGCCTGGCTGGTCAGTCGCACCAAGGAACGCCTCGCCGTCGCCCGGACCATGTACCGCATGCGCTTTCCCGGCGAGGACGTCAGCGCCGCCACCATGCAGCAACTGCGCGGCCGCGAGGGCGCCCGTATCCGCAAGCTCTACCAGGCCGAGTCCCGGCGCACCGGCGTCCCCTGGAACGGCCGGGTCTACAAGGCGGGCGACGCCTACGCCGCCGGCGACGACCTCAACCGCCTCCTGTCGGCCGGCAACGCGGCCCTCTACGGGATCTGCCACGCGGTCATCACCGGCCTGGGCGCCAGCCCCGGCCTCGGCTTCGTCCACACCGGCCTGGCGACCTCGTTCGTCCTCGACATCGCGGACCTCTACAAGGCCGAATACACCATCCCCCTCGCCTTCGACCTCGCCAAGCAGGGCCACGCCGAGGAACGCGACGCCCGGCTCGGCCTGCGCGACCGCATCGCCCAGGACAAGCTGCTCGGCCGCATCGTCCACGACGTCAAGGCCCTCCTCAGCCCGGACGGCACCGACATGCCGGACCTCGAGGTCAACGAACTCTGGGACGAACGCGTCGGCACGGTCCAGGGCGGCGTCAACTGGTCCGGGACGGAAGGCACACCGACGCCCCCAGTCTCCGACCCGGGCATGGGAGACGAACACCTGGCCATCATCGGCCCGGAGTTCACCCAGAACACGGACAGCCCATGACCGTCATCATCCTCATCGCCGCCCCCGAAGGCCTGCGCGGCCACCTCACCCGCTGGATGGTCGAAGTCAACGCCGGCGTCTTCGTCGGCACCCCCAGCCGCCGCATCCGCGACCGCCTCTGGGACCTCCTCGCCACCCGCATCGGCGACGGCCAAGCCGTCCTCGTCGAACCCGCCACCAACGAACAGGGCTGGACCGTCCGCACCGCCGGCAAGGACCGCTGGAAGCCCGTCGACTTCGACGGACTGATCCTCTCAGCCCGCTCCCGCCGATAAACCCGCAGGTCACGAAGCATCGGCCCCGCACGCGCGGGGATTGCTCCGCCCCCAGCACCTCGTCCAGGGTCAGCAGGCGATCGGCCCCGCACGCGCGGGGATTGCTCCCCCGAGGGGTACGTGCAGGAGCAGGCCGGAGAATCGGCCCCGTACGCGCGGGGATTGTTCGGTCCGCAAGGCCGCCGACCCGGAGACCGGCGAATCGGCCCCGCACGCGCGGGGATTGCTCGTTCGATACCGACACCGGCTGACCAGCGACCTTATCGGCCCCGCACGCGTGGGGACGGGCTGCTTCAGGGGCGAAGTGCCCGGTGGAGGGCCTGTTTTCAGATGTGCGGTGCTCTGGGAGCATGGTGCGATGGATCATCGGCAGATAGTCAGTTCCGGCTCGCCTCTCGAACCTCAGATCGGCTTTTCCCGGGCAGTCCGCAAGGGGTCACACGTTGCAGTCGCGGGGACTGCTCCCATCGGGGACGGTGGGACGACGGTGGGGAAGGGCGATGTGTACGCCCAGACTGTCAGGTGTCTGGACATTGCGGAGGCCGCGCTGAAGGAGGCGGGGGCGTCGTTGGGGGACGTTGTGCGGACCCGTGTCATGCTCACTGATGTGACGCGCTGGAAGGAGGCCGCGCGAGCGCACGGGGAGCGGTTCGCGTCGGTCCGTCCGGTCTGCACCGTCGTTGAGGTTTCACGTTTCATCGATCCCGAATGGCTCGTTGAAGTGGAGATCGACGCCATCCTCGACTGATTCCGAAGAGCGCTGGTCGCGGCCACACGTGGGTGGCTGCGACCAGCGCTGTGGTGTTTCGTAGCGGGGGGGGTGTGTCGCGCGGCGCTAGGAGGCGGGGTGGTGGCGGCGGGTGTCGGCCAGGCCCTGCCAGCGTTCCGCGATGTCGGCGGTGCCTGCGGGGAGGTCGAACTGGTCGAGGATGCGCATGACGATGTGGTCGACGAGGTCGCCGATGCCGTTCGGGATGTCGTAGAAGGCCGGCATCGGGGGGACGATGCGTACGCCCATCCGGGAGAGCGCGAGCATGTTCTCCAGGTGGATCTCGTTGAGGGGTGTCTCCCGGGGCACAAGGACCAGTGGGCGCCGTTCTTTGAGCGTGACGTCGGCTGCGCGGGCGATGAGGTTGTCGGCCATGCCGTGCCGGACGGCCGCGAGCGTCTTCATGCTGCACGGGACGATGGCCATGCCCGCGACCGGGTAGGAGCCGGAGGAGATGGTGGCGCCGAGGTCGCCGAACTTGTGTGTCACGTCGGCGAGTTCGGCGAAGCGCCGGGCGCTGTAGGGCGTCTCCACCTCGATGGTGGAGCGGGCCCAGGTGCTCAGGACGAGGTGGGTCTCCACCTGCGGTACCTCGCGCAGGACCTGTAGCAGGCGGACGGCGATCGGGGCGCCGGTGGCGCCGGTGACTCCGATGACGAGGCGGGTGGCGGGGGGTGTGGCGGACACAATGTGCTCCTGGCGTAGGGGGAAGGGCCGGAGGGGAGGGTGAGGGAGGGGGCGCGCCGCTGCTCCCTCACCGCCCCCGGCGGGCTACAGCGCCAGGACGCCCGCCCAGCGTTCGCGCAGTCGCTCGCGGGTGGCCTGGTCGACGCGGTTGGCCGCCGGGTACCGGTCCTTCCACGCGAACGGCTTGCACGCGTCGATGAGCACGATGCCCATCGACAGGTCGCCGGTGGCGAGTCTGTCGGGTGCGAGCCGGGGATCGATGGCGGTGGTGGGCGCACGCAGGACCTGGATGGACTCGGTCGGGTGGACGCGGGTGAACATCGCCCACAGGACGTGGTTGATGTCGGTGATGTCGATGTCCTCGTCGACCACGACGAAGTACCGTTCCATGCCGCCGGTGCGCTTGCGCCCGGCCGCCGCCAGCAGCGCGTGCATGGCGTCCCCCGCGCCGGTCTGCTCGATGGAGACGACCATCAGCAGCTGCCGGGCGTAGGCCCACACGCCCTTGACGTTCTGCACGCCGGACGCTTCCAGGTGGTCCCAGGTCAGCGACGCCGAGTAGAGCGGAACGGCCTGGTCGCCGGCCGGGATGGTCGGCAGCATGGGCGGGGCGCCCAGGATGATCGGGTCGTCGCGGTGCAGGATCCGGGTGACCCGGACGACGGTCTCCTGGCCCGAGTGCGTGTAGTAGCCGGTCCACTCCCCGAAGGGGCCCTCCAGGACGGACTCCTCCTCGACCGGCGGCAGTTCGCCCTCGATCACGATCTCGGCGTGCGCCGGGATCGGAAGCTCGCTGCCCGGCGCGTACAGGACCTCGACGCCCTCCCCGCGCAGCCCGCCCGCCAGGTCGTACTCCGACATTCCGGACGGTGCGGCGATCGCGGCGGCGGTCGACAGGATCGGGTCCTGGCCCACCACCACGGCGATCGGGCAGGTCTGGCCGCGCGCCCAGTACTTCTCGGCGATCGCCTTGGCGTGCCGGTTGCCGAGCATCCACAGCGACAGCCGGTCGCGGCCCTGGACGCAGGCCCGGTAGGTGCCGACGTTGACCCAGCCGCTGTCGGGGTCACGGGTGATCACCATGCAGGCGGTGCCGATGTAGCGGCCGCCGTCCCTGTCGTGCCAGCGCGGGGTGGGGAAGATCCCGAGGTCCACGTCCTCGCCGACCAGGACGTTCTCCAGGACCGGGCCGGTGGCGACCTCCACCGGGGGAACGGGCTCGATCCGCTTGCTGAGGTCCTTCCAGGCCCGCACGATGTCGAGCTTGGGGGTGTCGTGCGGCAGCCCGAGCGCCACCGCGGTGCGGGCGGGCGTCCCCATGAAGTTGGTGAACACCCGGTACCCCGTGGGGAATCCCGGAATGTTGTCGAACATCAGGGCGGGGCCTTCCCGCTCCGCCAGCAGTTCGGTGATGCCTCCGATGTCCAGGTCCCGGTCGGCGCCGTCGATCTGGAGGACTTCGTCCTTCCCGAGGGCCTCGGTCAGGTGGTCGATGTAATGCCGAAGATCACGAAATGTGCTCATCTGCCGTCGGGGAGTCGGGTGGTGTGCCCGGATCTCCCCTCCTCCTCTTCCTCGCGGGTGGCGGCCGAGCCTCGGCGCGGCCGTCACGGGGATCGCAGTTCCGCGCGGACAGGCGCCGCGTCGGCCTGCGCACCGATGATCCGGATCGGCCGCGAGCGGACGCAACGAGTCCGGACGTAGGTGCCGGATACCGCCCCGGGTAGGGTCTGGATCCGTGGAATCCCTCAATCTCCGGCTGATCCACGCCCTGCAGATCGACGGGCGCGCCCCCCTGCGCCGGATCGCCTCGGTGCTGGGCGTCTCCGAGCAGGTCGTCGCCCGCCGCTACGCCGCGCTGTGCGAGAGCGCCGGGCTACGCGTCATCGGCCGGCTCAACCCCCGGCCCGTCGGGCAGACCGTGTGGGCGCTGCGACTGCAGTCCGCCCCCGGCGCGTCGCTCGGCCTGGCCCGGGCCCTGGCCGCGCGGGAGGACACGCGGTGGGTCCAGCTCGCCTCCGGCGCCACCGAGATCATCTGCCATCTCGTGGCGCACCGCGACCGCGCCCAGGACGCGCCGGTGCAACTGCTCGACCGGCTCCCGGGGGTCACCTCGATCACCGCGCAGCGCGTGCTGCGGCTGTTCAAGGGCGGCCCGACCACCTGGGGCGCCCTGACCTGCGCGCTGGACCAGGACCAGCGGGACGCGCTCGCCCCCGCGTTCCCGCCGCCTGCCTTCCCACCCCCGAGGCTCCCGCCTTCCGACGCCCGGCCGTCGTCGCCGTCCTGGGCGCCGTCGCTGGAGCCCACCGGGCTCACCGAGCTCAACGACCTCGACCACACGCTGCTCGCCGCGCTGGCCCGCGACGGCCGTACGACGTACGCGGCGCTGGCCGCCGAGGCCCGCTGCCACGAGTCGACGGTGCGCCGCCGGATCGCCCACCTGCGCGCGGCCGGAGCGCTCTTCTTCGTCGTGGACGTCGACGAGCGGCTACTGGGCAGCCCGACCACCACCGCCATCTGGATGTCGGTGCGGCCCTCGCACCTCGCCGCCGTCGGCGCAGCCCTGGCGGAACACCCCGAAGTCGCCTACGCCGCCGCCACCACGGGGCGGACCAACCTCCTCGCCGCCGTCCTCTGCCCCGACGACGAGTACCTGTACGACTACCTGACCGCCCGTCTCGGCGCCCTCCCGGGCATCGACACGGTCGAGACCGCCCCGATCGTCCGGACCCTCAAACGCGTCGGCACCGTCGGCCGCCACCGCAACCGGCCAGGCGGCACCCGGCGCGGCTGAGGACCGTCGAGACGTCGGGCGGCTGACCGCCCGGCGAGCCGGCCAGCCGTTCAGAACGGCTTGGGCGGCCCCGATCGAACGGAGGCCGCCCAGGGCGTGATCCCTCGCATCTCCCGCATCTCCCGTTCGGACCGGGGCCCGGGGGAGGAAGGGGAGGAACTGCTACTACCCCACCACCTGGACCTCGTCGGCCTGGAGCCCCTTCTGGCCCTGGACCGCCACGAAGGTCACCTTCTGGCCCTCAACCAGGGACTTGAAGCCGCTTCCCTGGATCGCCCGGAAGTGAACGAACAGGTCCGCTCCGGACTCCGGGGTGATGAAGCCGTAGCCCTTCTCGTCGTTGAACCACTTCACCGTGCCGTTCTGCCGCTCTGCCACAGCCACTCCTGTTTTCCGAGGATCGAGGATCTACGAGACGCAACATGCCGATCATGACAGGGCTCGGGGTCTCGGCGGGGCTGTAACGCGAAGTTGGTCGGCCGCTGCGGCGAGTAGCCACCCGGACCGGTGACGGCACCACGGGTGCTGCACGCGCCGGAGTCCCGGCAACCGTCCACCGTCCATCTGCGCAGACGTGATCGGGTAGCCCGGCGGGCCGGCCTGAGTACCCGTACTCAGGCCGGCCCGGTCGTGCCGCCGGAGCATGGGGGCATGCACACAGCAGCAACACCGAGGATCGGCATCACCGCCGTCGGCTCCCACCTGCCGGCCCGCCGGCTCACCTCCCAGCAGCTCCAGGACGAGGTCACCGCCGGCGGCCGACTCGCCCTGCCGGAGCGGATGTTCGAGAAGGCGACCGGCATCCGCACCCGGCACTTCGCCGCCGACGGCGAGTACGCCTCCACCCTGGCGGTCGGCGCCGCCCGACGCGCCCTCGCCGCCCGTGCACTGCGCCCGCAGGACGTGGACCTGCTGCTGTTCGCCTCCGCCACCCGGGACGTGTGCGAGCCCGCCACCGCCCACATCGTGCAGGCCGAACTCGGCACCCGTGCACACGCGTTGGACGTCAGCAACGCCTGCAACAGCTTCCTCAACGGGATCGACCTGGCCCGCGCGATGATCCTGGCCGGCCGGGCCCGGCGTGCCCTGGTCGTCACCGGCGAGACACCCAGCCGGGCCATGCTCCGCACGCCGTCCTCCCCGGCGGAGTTCCGGGACGGCTTCGCCGGCTACACCTTCGGCGACGCCGGGGCGGCCGTCGTCGTCGAGGCCGTGGAGCGGGGCGGCATCCTCGACGTCGGGACGGAGACGGCCTCCGAGCACTGGCCGGCCGGCGGCATCCCCGGCGGCGGCTCCCGCCACCCGCGCGGCGACGAGTACAGCTACTTCCGGGGCGGCGGCAAGGAACTGCGCGGCATCTTCGAGGAGATCGGTCCCGCTGCCCTGGCCCGGCTCGCCGCCCGCACCGGTCTCGGTTGGGACGACTACGCCCGGGTGCTGGTGCACCAGGTGACGATCCCCTACCTGGAACGCTTCGTCGAGCTGACCGGGGTGCCGGCCGGGAAGCTGGTCCTGACCGTGCCGGAACTCGGCAACGTGGCCAGTGCCACGCTGGGCGTGCAACTCGACCGAATACGCGGCACGTTGGCGCCTGGCGAGAAGGTGCTGCTGATCGGTCTCGGCGGTGGCGTCAGCCTCATGACCATGGTCTGGGAGGCTTCGTGAGGACCGACCTGTGGGTGGTGGTCCCCGCCTACCAGGAGGAGGCCCGGATCGAGGGCGTGCTGCGCGCCCTCACCGGCCAGCGCGACCGTAACTTCACCCTGCTCGTCGCCGACAACGGCTCCACCGACGGCACCGTCGCCCTGGTGCGGGCCTTCGCCGCCCACGCGCCGTTCCCGGTCGAGGTGGTGGTCGAGCGGGAGAAGGGCGTCGGCTCCGCGGTGGACACCGCCTTCCGGTACGCCATCGCCCACGGCGCCACCCTGCTCGCCCGCACCGACGCCGACTGCCTGCCCGAACCGGGCTGGACGGCCGCGGCCCGCGCAGGGCTGGTCGCCTCCGGCGGGCTGGTCTGCGGCCGGGTCGCCGCCCGCCACGACGAGCACGGCCCGGCCGGGCGCGCGGTGTTCCTGGCACTGGTCGCGCTCGGCGCCTTCTTCGGCCGGATCCGGCCCGCGCACCGCCGCCGACACGGCTACCTGACCCCGTACCGGATGCACGCGGGCAACAACATGGCGATCACCGCCGAGCTCTACCTCGCCGTCGGCGGCATGCCCCGGCGGCCCTCACCCACCGACCGGGCGTTCCTCAACAGGGTCCGCCGGCACACCACGGCGGTGGTGCGCCGCCGCGACATGGTGGTGCAGAACTCCACCCGGCGCATCCGCGCGTACGGCGTGGTGGGCACCGCGCGCTGGTACCTGGAGCGCGGCGCGGGGCCGCGCGCCGTCGACGTGCGCTGACAGCCCGCGCACCTCGCTCCTCACCGGCCCTTTCCCGACCGGACCCGCTCCGCTCCGCAGCCCGCAGCCCGCAGCCCGCCACTCCGCAGCCCGCCGAAGGACCCCGCCATGCTCGACCGGCTCACCCACGCCCTGCGCACCGACCACCCCGACCGGCCCGCCGTCCTGCGCCACACCCGCCTGGGCACCGTCCGCCCGGTGATCCGCCGCGGCGAACTCGCCGACCTGGCCGACGGCTACGCCGCCGCGCTGCACGCCCACGGCCTCGGCCCCGGCGACACCGTCGGCGTCGCCGTCCGGCCCGGGCCGCGCGCACTGGCCGTCATGCTCGCCGCGCACCGGCTGGGCCTGCGCATCGCCGTCCTCGACCCGACCGCCGGGCCCGACGTGCTCGCCGCCCGGCTCACCCTGGCCAGCCCCGATCTCGTCCTCGCCGACGCCGCCGCCCAGGCCGTGGCCGGCTGGGCCGGGCCGCTCGCCCGCCGCGCCGACCTCGCCCTGCCCCGTCTCACCGCACTCGGGCCGGTCGCCACCCTGGGCCGCCGCCTGCCCGGCTGCGCGCCGCACCTGCGCCCTGCCGGCGCGACCCCGCCCGCCCGACCTGACGGCGGCCCGGAAACGGACGCGGTGATCGTCTTCACCTCCGGCACCACCGCGCGCCCGCGCGCCGTCGTCCACACCCGGGACGGGCTGGCCGCCGGGCTGCGCACCGTCGCCGACCTGGTCGACCCGCGCCCCGGGACGGTCGTCCTCGGCGGGACGTTCTTCGTCCTCGTCCCGGCCCTCGCCGCGGGCGCCGCCGTGGTGCTGCCCGCCCGCCGCCCCGCCGCGCTCGGCCGTCAACTCGCCCGCCTCGACCCCGCCCACACCTACCTCACCCCACCCCAACTGCGCGCCGCCCTCGCCGCCGGGGCCCGCTTCACCGGCCGGGTCTGGACGGGCTCGGCCCCGGCCGACGCCGCCCTGTTGCGCCGGGTCAAGCAGTCCGGCGCCCACCAGGCCTGGAGCGTCTACGCGCTCACCGAACTGTTCCCGGCCGCCGCCGTCGAGGAGGCGGACAAGAGCGCCCACGACGGGGACGGCGACCTGGTCGGAGCCCCCCTGCCCGGCGTCCGCGCCCGGATCGCCACCGGCGGTGAACTGCTGCTCACCGGCCCGGGCGCCCGCCACCGCTACCTCGGCGAGGACCCCGACCCCTGGGTGCGCACCGGCGACCGCGCCGCGCTCACCCCCGACGGACGGATCGTCCTCGCCGGCCGCCTCAAGGACATGGTGCTGCGCCGCGCCGAGAACATCTACCCCGGCCTGTACGAACCGGCGCTGCACCTGCCGGGCGTCGAACTCGCCGTCCTGGTCGGCGTTCCGGCCGGGGACGGCGACGAGCGGCTGGTCGCCCTCGTCCAGCCGGCGCCGGGCACCGACCCGCGGCGCCTGCGCGAGGCCCTGCGCCGACCGCTCGACCGGATGGCAGCGGCCCGGCCGGACGCCGTCCTGTTCGGCGAGGTCCCGCTCGCGGGCCGCTCCCGCAAGCCCGACCGGGCGGCGGCCGCCGCGCACTGCGCACGGGAGCTGGACCGGTGACCGACCCCGTGCCCGCACCGACGCCCGCATCGGTGCCCCCGCCGCCGCCCCCACCCGCCGCCGCCCGCCGGGCCCGCCGCCGGGACCGCCGCGTCTACCTGCGCAGCCACCCCCTGCTCTTCGCCCTGCTCGCCGCCACCCGCCGCCGCCCGGTGGTCCGGCTCGGCCGCACCGTGCTGGTGCACGGCACCGAGGCCTACCGCGAAGCGCTCACCCGGGTCCCGCTGGACCGCACCGCACCCGGCACCACCGGCGGCGCAGCGGCCGAACTCACCGTCGGCGGACTGCTGTTCGACCAGGACGGCGCCGAACACCGAAGCGCCCGCCGCGCCCTGGCCGGCGGCCTCGACACCGCCGCACAGCAACGGATCCGCCCGCACTGGCAGGCCGTGCTCGCGACGCGGATCCCGGACCTTGCCGCCGGCGAGCTCGAAATCGTCTCACTGGCGCGCGAGTTGGCCGGTGTCACGGCCGCCGCCCTGACTGGCGCGCAGTCCTGCCCGCACCGCCTCGCCCACGCCGCGGCCGACGCCGCCGCCCACGCCGCCCGCGACCACCTCCCCGGCCCCCGCCGCCGCAGCCCGGACGCGGTCGCCGCCGCGGCCCGGCTCGCCGCCCTGCTGCCCGACGCGCCCGACGCGCGTGACGCCATGGTGGCCGTCGCCGCCGTGAACACCACCGTCGCCGCACTGCCCCGGGCCGTCGCCTGGTGCGCCGACGCCGGGCTCTGGCCGACCGTGAGCGAGACGACCGCACCCCGCCTCGCCGCCGAACTCCTGCGCCTGACCGCCCCGTCCCCGCTGCTGCCCCGGGTCGCCGCCGCCGACACCACCCTCGCCGGGCACCCCGTACGGGCCGGCGACCGACTGGTCCTGGTCGCCCGGCACGCCGCCCGGGCCCACCGCCGCGGCCCGGCCGACGATCCCGCCGCCACCCAGGCCGTCTTCGGCGCCGGCCCGCACGCCTGCCCCGGAGCCGGACTGGCCCGCGCCCTGCTCGCCGACCTCCTCCTGGCGCTCGCCCCCCACCACCCGGTCGTCACCCGCGCCCGGGTCGACCGCCGCAGCGCCCTGCCCGGCTACGCCGAACTCACCGTCCGACGGGGAAGATCCTGATGCACCTCGCCATCACCGGCGCCACCGGCTTCTGCGGCGCCCACCTCGCCCGCACCGCCGCCGCCCTGGGCCTCGAAGTCTCCTGCCACGGCCGCCGCCCCGGCCCGGTCGGCCGCCACCGCCCCTGGGACGCAGACGAGGGCGAGCCCGACTTCACCGGCGCCGACCTCGTCGTCCACTGCGCCGCCGCCGTCGCCGACCTGCCCCCGGGCGATCCCGCCGAAGCCCACCAGCACGCCGTCAACGTCACCGGCACCGAACGCGTCCTGCGCGCGGCCGCCGGCCGCCCCCTCGTCCACGTGAGCAGCGCCAGCGTCTACGACCCGCGCACCACCGCCCGCACCGCCCCCGCCGCCCCCGCCGCCGCCGTCACCGAGGACCACCCCACCGCCGCCGGCCACCTCAACGCCTACGGCCGCACCAAGGCCGCCGCCGAACGCCTCGCCCTCGCGGTCGGCGCCGTCGTCCTGCGCCCCCGCGCCGTCTACGGCCCCGGCGACCCCCACCTCGTCCCCCAACTGCTCGCCCGCGCCCGGCACGGCCTGCTCCCGCTGCCCGGCCGCGACATCCCGCTCAGCCTCACCGCCGTCGCCAACCTCACCGACGCCTGCCTGTCCGCCCTCGGCCTCACCGGCACCCCGCCCTGGCCGCCTGGCGCCTACAACATCGCCGACGCCACCCCCTACCGCCGCGACGACGCCCTGCGCCACGTCCTCGCCGCCCACCGCGTCCCCGCCCGCATCGCCCACCTCCCCGCACCCCTCGCCCGCCTCGCCGCCCGCACCACCCGCATCCCCGGACTCACCCCCTACACCGTCGACCTCCTCACCCGCAGCGTCGTCCTTGACCTCACCCGCGCCCGCGCCCAGGGCTGGACCCCCACCCACACCCTCACCGACTACCACCCCTGACACCCGGCCGGGCCCGGTTGCCGCGACCGTGTCCATCCGACCCGCCGAGCCGTACCTCGCAGACCCTCTCCGCGCCAACGACCGGTCAGGTCAGCTCGACGAATCGGTGGACGCGAAAGCACGTGAGGTGGTCGGGCTCGATGCTCGCCGAGTCCACCCGGTGGCGGCCGGTGCCGAGATCGAGAACGGTGCTGTCCGCGAGCGTCCCGACCTCGGTGCCGAAGTAGGCGGCGTCGAACATGACGAGCTCGCTCGTGGTTCTCAGCACGGGTCCCTTCTCCCGCGACGGCCACAGCAGCGGACCGCCCACGGAGCTCGCCGCCACGTCCGGTCGCCCCGGTCGCGGATGGAGTCGGGTGGTGGTTTCTCGGTAGGCCGTCAGTTCCAGCAAGGGCGCCTCGACATCGGTGCTGTCGAAGCCGTGAGCACAACGGCTGTTCCGACAGACCGATGTCCGGACCTACCGACCTTGTTGCAGCACCTCGGCGCGTCGGCCTTCGCCGAGCTCCGGCCGGCCGGACTCACCGGGGGAGAGGGCCAGGGCGTCCTGGCGCGGAGCCGGTCAGGGGCGGGAGACACGGCCCCGTCGGGGGAGACGGGCGATGAGGAGGATCGCGCTTCGGGCCGTCAGGTAGCCGAAGGCGGACGGGATGAGGAGCTGAGGCAGCATCGCCGCGACCGACGCGTGGCCGCCGAGGAGTACGGGGGTGAGTACGGGCGGCGCCGCCAGGACGGTCGCGGCCAGGGCCGCGTTCCCGGCCGTCCGGGCGGTGAAGGCCAGGGCGGCACCGGTGGCGAGCGGGGCCCAGGTGCCGAAGCCGGAGGTGAGGATCCGCTCGGCGGATTCGCCGGTGATCGTGGCGCCGATGCCCAGGGCCGTGACCGTGGCGGCGACCAGCCAGAGCCCGGCACCGGTCCTGCGGGTCCGGTCCGGCGGGGCGACCAGCAGGACGAGGGTGTTGAGCACGATCAGCCCGAACCCCCGGGGGCCGAGGCCGAGTTCGGCCGCGGTGCGGAAGTCGAGGTCGAGCAGCCCGAAGCGGCACATGGCGTAGAACAGCGGCGCCAGTACCAGCGACACCAGGGCCAGGGCCCGTGCGGCCGACCAGCGGCCGGCCACGACCGCGCAGGCCGTCAGCACAGCGGGGACGAGCAGCGACGTCGCCGCCAGGAGCGCGCCTCCCACCGGGACTCCGGCGGGGAAGCCGGGGGACTCGGGGCTGATGGCGAGCCGCAGGTTCCGCCACAGGTAGGTCGCCGCGTACGTTCCGGCCAGCATCGCGGCGAGCGGCGCCGCGGTGGCGAACGCCCGGCCCGGCGGCCGGTGGGAGACCATCCCCAGCCGGAGCCGGGCCCCGTGCCCGGCGACGTCGGCCACCTCGCGCAGCCCCGCCGCGGAGCCGGAGCGGGCGATCCGGTGCTGGGCGAGGTCGGCGACCTCCGCGAGTGCACCGGCGCCGTAGGAAGCCGGGTACAGCCGGAGGGCCCGTTGCAGCAGGCGCGTGTTCAAGGGGTGCTTCGAGGTCATGCCGTGCCTCCTGCGGGACGGGTCCAGGTCTGCGTCAGGCGCCGGTCGGCCTCGCGCAGTGCGGAGCGGAGGCGTTCGGCCTCGTTCCTGAGCGACTGTTCACCGTCCGGGGTGAGGGCGAACACGCGCCGGGGGCGCCCGTCCACCGTCTCCTCGCGCTCGACGCGGATCAGCCCCTCGGCCAGGAGTCGGTCGAGGGTGCCGTACAGGCTGCCGGCGCCGAGCCGTACCCGGCCTTCGGAGATCGCGGCGACCTCGTCGCCGAGCGCGTAGCCGTGCCGGGGCCGGTCGGCCAGCGCGGTGAGGAGCAGGAAGGTCGGCTCCTGCATGGAGCGTTTGTTCTTCACGTTCCCCACCATAGTACGGTGACCGTAGTGTCTGGCAAGGCCCCTGTGAAACGGACCCGGGCTCACCAGGAGCTGCTGGAGCCGGTGGTGACGGCGTCGTCGACGGCGGGTGGCGGTGACGTTCGCCGAGCAAGGGGGTCGGCACTCCACGCGACGGAAATCCCGTGGCTGCTGTGGTCCACGAGGAGGAGGATCGCCCGCAGGCATGCCCACCCTCACCCCGGAGATCCCGTGTACGAGACCGAACGCCTGACCCTGCGCCAGTGGCGGCCCGCCGACCGCGACCGTGCGCTGGACATCTACTCCCGCTGGGAGGTCGCCCGGTGGCTGGGCGCGGAGCCGAAGGTGCTGGCGGACGAGGGGGCCGCGGAGGCGCTGATCGGGCGCTTCCGGGAACGGTCGGTGAACCCGCCGTTCGGGTGCTGGGCCGTGGAGCGGCGGGACACGGCAGTGCTGGTAGGCACGGTGCTGCTGGCGCCGATTCCGGACGGGGACGGCGCGGTGGAGGTGGGGTGGCACTTCCATCCCGACAGCTGGGGGAGCGGTTTCGCCACTGAGGCGGCCCAGGCTCTGGTGGCGGCCGGGTTCGCGAGCGGGCTGGCGGAGGTCCACGCGGTCGTTCGGCCGGGCAACGATCCTTCGATGGCGGTCTGCCGCCGGTTGGGGATGGCCGGGCGCGGACTGACTGACCGCTACTACGGGACCGAGATGGAGCAGTTCACCCTTTCGCGGCCTTCAGGATGACGAACGTCGGATCCACAAGGACCACCTGATCAGCGACGGCGGCGGCATCCCGTTCCGTGTGATCATCACCGCGGTCGACGTCAACGTCGTCACCCGGAGCCTCGCCCCGGCCGACGGCGCCCCACCCGTCGCCGACCGGATCGGCCACCCCGCAAGCGGCCCCGACGTCCCGGTCCCTGCAAGGCTCCGGGCATCACCGAAGGCGCTGAGGCGGCTATGCCGCGCGGTGCAGTGCGTCCTTGTGCGCCGCCGCAAGCGCCTGCCCCGAGGTGGTGGCGAGGTCCGGCACGACACCCACGACTCGCTGGGGGAAGACGTACCCGGCCGTGATCCGGTCCAGGGCCAGGCCGATGATCTCCGTGTTGGTAGGCATGGTCACGGCCTCCACTCTTCGGCGAGGAGCCCGAGGACGACCTCGTCCGCGAACTCGCCGCACACCCAGGCGGAGCGGCGGAGCGTTCCTTCCAGGGTGAAGCCGGCCCTGCGGGCGGCCGCGATCATCGGAGTGTTGTCGGCGAGGGTCTCCAGTTGCAGCCGGTGCAAACCGCGTACCGCGAAGCCGTACTGGCAGAGCACCCTGACCACATCCGTGCCCAGGCCCCGGCCGCGCAGGCCCGGGCGCAGGGCGATCCCGAGGTGGGCGGTGCGGTTGTGGGTGTCGATGCCCCAGAGCACGGCCTCCCCGGCCAACTCCCCCGAGGCCAGCTCCAGTACGGAGAAGCAGGCCGCTTCCTCCGAGGGCGGGGTCAGCGCGTAGGGGGACTCTGCCGCGCCCGGCGAGATGGGCCGCCAGGGGCGGGAGTCGGCCCGGGATCGGACGGCGACGTCGTCGTACAGTTCGGTCTGCAGAACGGCTACGTCGCTCTCGTGGCGTGCGCGGAGGGCGATCTTGAGTCCTTGTATCATGTCACATTGTTATCAGGGCCGTGTCGGCCGCTCAACCGAATTGGACCCTCTCCGGCGCGTTGCACCGTCGCCGTCATCGGGAGTGCCGGAGAGGGGAGTTCGACCGGAGTCAGAGTGGCGGCAGGCGGCGGGCCAGGAGCTCCGCGCCGGTTCCGTTCAGGGTGCTGAACAGGACCGTCGTGCCGAGGGCGTCCACGCTGGGGGCGGTGGAGGCGCCGGGGCGCTGGCTGCCGTCGGCCGCCGTGCTGACGCGTTCGGTCCGGCCGGTCCACAGGTCGCGGCGGAAGACGTCCGCGACGCCGTTGGTGTCGCCGGGGACGAGGGCGGCGGAGTCGGAGGCGAAGTAGACCCAGCGGTCGTCGGCGGTCATGACGGCGGGCTGGGAGTCGACGGCGGAGACCGTGGTCACCGTGCCCGTGCGCAGGTCGCGGGCGTAGAGGCGGACTTGGACGACGTCCTGCTCGCGCTCGAAGACGCGGAAGAGGGCGTAGCGGCCGTCGGGGCTGAGGCGTCCGGCCTTGGCGGCGTCGCGCAGGGTGCCGGCGGCGTCGATGCTGGCGCCCTGGATCCGGCCGGTGCGCGCGTCGTAGGTGTAGAGCGGGAAGAGCTGCCGTGCGGGCGGGGGCTTGGTGGCGGCCGTGGCCGTTGTGGCCGTCGTGGGCGCGGTCGGCAGCAGGTTGGTCGCCTTGGAGCGGAAGGCGACGGTCTGACCGTCGGCGCTGAGTGAGGGCTCGACCGAGCCGCCGTCGGCGGGGGCGCCGTCGCGGCCGGTGCTGACCAGACGGGTGGTGCCGGTCCGGCGGTCCGTCAGGTGGATGTTCTGGACGCCGGGCTGGACGCCGGGCTGGGTGCCGGGGGCGAGGTCGGAGCGGTCCGAGGTGTACGCGACGTACCGGCCGTCGGCGCTGATCGCCGGGTCGAGCGAGTTGCCGGCGCCGGTGCCCGCGGTGAGCGGTTCGGTGCGGCCGGTCCAGCGGTCGCGGACGTAGACGTCGAACCGGCCGCCGCCGTGCTGCCCCGGGACGACGTCGGCGGCGTTCGTGCTGAAGGCCACGTACCGGCCGTCGGCGCTGATCGCCGCCTGGTTGGTGGAGCCGTCGAGCTGGCCGCCGTCGTCGGCCACGCTCACCCGCTCGGTGTGCCCGGTCCACAGGTCGCGGACGAACACGTCGTACAGGCGGTTGGTGTCGCCGGGCACCAGGTTGGCGGCCAGCGAGGTGAAGAGGGCGTAGCGGCCGTCGGCGCTCAGGCCGAGCGGCTCCGACCAGTCGTCGGCCGGGGTGCCGTCGGGGGCGACGTTCACCGTGACGGTGCCCTCCGGGAGCGGCGCGGCCTGGGCCTGGACCTGGGCCGTGGTGGCGGCCAGGAGTGCGGCTGCCAGCACGCTGCCGGCCCGTACCGCCCACCGGCCGCGGGTCCTCGCGTTCGTCCGTTCCACCTGAACCGTCCTCCCCTTGCCTCGGGCCGTACCGCCTCCCGCCCCCGCCGGCCGGCTCGGGGCGAGCCAACCGCCCGGCCGTACCGGCGGTCAACGGGGCCGGACCGGTCATGGACACGATTTCGCCAACTCCCCTCCACCTCCCGACCACGGCGAATGCCGGTCCGGCCGGACCCGGTGGGCATGCCACCTGCGGGATCCGGGAGTTCGGGAATGACCGTTGACGAACCCTTTGCCGGAACGCGCTGGACGTGGCGGCCACGGTCCCGCACATCCGCGACCTCCAGCGGGACGTCCCCGCCGGCGGCCTGGATTCGTTCACGTGAAGTGGCAGCGTCCGGGCGGCTGTTGGGCGGATCAGGCTCCCCTGGAACCGATGATCCGGGGAACCGCAGAACCGCAGAACCGGAGAACCGGGGAACCGGGAGGCGCCCTACCGGCGGACCGCCGAGACCAGTCCGCCGGGCTGCTCCTCGCGCTGCGCCGGGGTGCTGACCGGGCGGCCGTAGGCGGCGGCGCGCTCGCGCAGGGTGTGGCTGTCGGCCTCCCAGCCGTGCCCGGCCAGCCAGCGCACCGGGTCGTCGGGCATCTCCGAGACCCACATGGACGCCGCCGAGCCGGGCACCGCGTCCGCGCCGAAGCGCTCGATCACGCCGCGCGAGCCCAACGTCAGCCCCATCCGACTGCCTGCCGCCGACTGCGCGCTGATCCGGGCCAGCAGCAGCTCCACCGCGTCCTCGGGCAGATAGATCAGCAGTCCTTCGGCGATCCACACGGTCGGCGCGGCCGGGTCGTGCCCTGCGGCGGCCAGCGCGGCCGGCCAGTCCTCCCGCAGATCCGCCGCGACGGTGATCCGCTCGCAGCGTGCGACGGCCCGCTCCTGGCGCAGTACCGAGGCCTTGAAGTCCAGTGGCGCGGCGGTGTCGACCTCGAACAGCCGGGTGCCCTCGGGCCAGTCCATCCGGAAGGCGCGGCTGTCCATGCCGGCGCCGAGCAGTACGACCTGCCGGACCCCGGACGCGGAGGCCTGCCGCAACAGGTCGTCGAGGAACTTCGTCCTGATGACGATGGAGAACGACACGGCCAGTCGGCGGCGGCGCGCGGACTCGTCAGCGGGTGGCGGCGAGGAGGGCCACAGGCCGCCGGCGGTGGCGAAGGCCTGTGCCAGTGGGTCGCGGAACAACGCGTCCACCCGCGCGGTCTCCAGCGCCCGCACCCTGGCCACCCCCACCGCCGTGGCCCACACTCCCGACGGCTGCACCCGCTCCTGCTCATCAGTCACCGCGCCAGCCTAGATGATCGATCCCGAGGGGCCTGATGAGGGGAGCCGGGTTCACGCGCGGCCGGTCGCGCATGCGCGCACTGACCGCCGACCTTGAGTCGCTTCGGTCGCTTCGGTCGCTTCGGTCGCTGACGAGTCGCTGCACCGGCCTCCGCACCGGCCTCCGGAACGGCGACCCGTCGCCGGGTCTCGATGACGACGCCCGGCAGGAGCACTACTCAGGGGCAGGGACGGGCCCGCCGGGACGGAAGCGCTCCACCCCGACGATGTGCCGCACCTTGAGCGGGCGCACGATCACCGCGACCCGCTGCTCACCGGGCATGGTCCACTCGAAGCGTTCGACGCCCAGGTACTTGCGGGCCAGCCGGTCCATCCGGTCACGCGCCTCCTCGCCCTCGACGAAGCGGGCCACCACGCCACTGATCTGCACGCGGTCGAAGGGGTCGGTGGCGTCCGCGTGCGAGAGGTAGACGCGCGGGTCGCGACGGAGGTTCTCCTCCTTCACCCGCCCCACCGAGGTGTTGAACGTCAGCTCCCCCTCGCCCTCCAGATCCACCCACATCGGGCTGACCTGCGGTGCTCCGTCGGCGAACACGGTGCCGACGTACCAGATGTTGGGTGCCCGCAGCCGGGCGCGGACGGCTTCGTCGAATGTCGCGGTCATCCGGGGAGGCTAGCAACCACGAAGGGGGCGGTTCGCTTCGAGTGAAGCCACGTTCGAGTGAGGCCGCGAGGGCGCGTCCTCCCGCCGGTCACCGTTCGGCCGACACCTCCCGCCGGGTCACCGCTCGGCCGGCACCTCCGGTTCGGAGGCGCCCGCCGGGGCTCCGCGCGAACCGAGGAGCTGCGCGACCGGATCGGCGCTGCCCGAGGCGCTCAGCTCCTGCACCAGCTCGCAGTTCCTGGCGATCCTGCTGGAGACCCATTCGCGCAGCCACTCGGACAGCTGCGGGAGCGGCAGGTCGGACGGGGCCAGCCCGGCGAGCACGCACCCGGTTGCCGCCGCTCCGCCGACGTTGACGACCACGTCCGGCAGGACGGTGTGGCCGGCCTCGCGCAGCAACCGGCGGGCGGGCGGGGTGCAGCTCAGGTTTCCGCCCTCGACCACCAGGCCGGCCCGGACCGCCGGCACCGCCTCCTCGTCGACCGCGGAGGCGGATGCCGCCAGCACCAGCACGTCGGCGTCGACGTGCAGCCACGTCTGGCCGGGCCCGTGGACGGTGACCCGGGCGGGCAGGCGGCTCCGGTCGATCGTGCCGTCGCTGCTGGTGAGCGCGGCGAGTTCGGCGACGGGCAGTCCGCGCTGGTCCTCGATGGTGCCCCGGACGTCGGCCACGGCCACCACCGAGTGGCCGTGGGCGGCCAGGTGGCCGGCCACCGCGCGCCCGACGGTGCCGAAGCCCTGGATCGCGATGCGCTGCGGGGTCCGCGCACCGGAGGCCCGTAGGGCCCCGAGCACCGCGACGGCCACGCCGAACCCGGTGATGTCGGCCATGTGGTCCCACAGTTCGGCCCAGTCGACGGTGAGACGGGTGGTGCCGGGGCGGCGGGTGACGTCGTACCCGGCGGCCTCGAAGGCGACCTGCCGGTCGGCGTAGGTGGTGCCCTGGTCGCACCCCAGGTACACCCCGCCGTGCAGCAGCGGGGCCGCGGCGCGGCCGAACCCCCGCATCACCGCCCGCCGTTCGACGGTGGCGCCCGGATCGGGTGCGATGCCGGCCTTGGCGCCACCGATGGGCAGGCCGACCAGTGCCAGCTTGTGGGTCATCGCCCTGGCGAGCCCGGTCAGCTCCTGTTCGGTCACCGTCCGGGTCATCCTGGTGCCGCCCAGGGCCAGGCCGTCGACCATGGAGTCGACGACGACCCAGCCCCGGGCCTGGCACCCCGGGAGGTTCAGGGTGGTGGAGAGCAGGGGCTCGGCCACCGGGCGCGCGCCGTGCGGTGCGAGCGTCCGGTTCACTGCGCACCGCCCTCCGGGACGGACCGCAGGCGCAGGCTGCGGGGGCGCATGTCGGTCCACACGTGTTCGATGTGCGCGAGGCATTCGTCCTTCGCGCCCCGGACGCCGACCTCGCGCCAGCCCGCCGGCGACTCGCGGTCGGCGGACCAGATCGAGTACTGCTCCTCGTCGTTGACGACGACCTTCCACTGCTCGGATGCTTCGCTGGTCATGCCGTTACCTCCAGATGTCGGTGGTCGGGGGGTCCGCCGGGCGGCGGACGGGTGGAGCCGGTTCACGGCCGGTGTCGAGACGGGTGCCAAGACGGGAGCCGAGGTGGGTGCCAAGACGGGAGTCGAGGTGGGTGTCGAGGCCGTCCAGCCATTGCGGAAGGCTGGCGGCGCGCAGGAGGCCCGTTCCGATGAGTACACCGGCGAAGCCTTCACCGAGCAGGCGGGCGGCGTCATCGGGGCAGCGGATGGCCCCGGCACTCACCGGGCACCGGGTGCCGCTGCCCAGTACCGCGGGCAGGAGCGACGAGCTTCGCCCGAGGTCGCCCGCGCCGCGTTCGCGGGTGGCGATGTCCTTGTTGTTCACCGCGACCACGCACTCCTCGGCGCGCGGCACGCGGCTGATCTCCTCCTCGGTGGTGACCTCGACGAACGGCGTCAGGCCCAGGCTCAGGCCGAGCTCGACCAGATGGCCCAGGGTGGTGCGCGGCAGCAGCGCGGCGGTGAGCAGGACCGCGGACGCGCCGCTCTCGCGGGCCTGGTGCAGTTGGCTCCGGCGGGTGATGAAGTCCTTCTGCAGCACGGGCAGGTCCGTCGCCGCCACGACCTCGTGCAGCAGGTCCGGGGTGCCGCCGAACCACTGGCCGGTCACCACGGACAGGCAGGGTGCGCCGACGTCCTGGTAGTCGGCGACCAGCCGGGCGGCCGACCTGTCACCGAACAGGTCGTGCCCGGCGGCGTCCTGCCGCTTGAGCTCCATGATCACCGGTCGGCGGGCGTCCAGCAGCGCCTCGATGAACGCGGCCGTCATCTAGGCCCTCGCTTTCGGATCACGCCAGCCGCGCCGTACGGCCGTGACCCGGTCGGCGCTCAGTCGCCCGTCGCCGTCCCTGGCCGCCGTGTCCACGTCGATGCCCAGGAACAGGGGGTGGTCCAGCACCGCCCGGTAGTCCTCCCGGTTGTCGGCCGAGATGCCGCCGGCCAGCAGGAAGGGCCGCGAGAGGCGGTCCGCGATCTCGATGACGGCCCCGCAGTCCGCCGGTTGCCCGGTACTGCCGATCCGGCCGTCCCCGGCGACCGCGTCCAGCAGGAAGAGGTCCGTTCCGGCCCGCTCGTACGCCGCGATCAGGGACCGCTCCGCGCGGGTGTCCGTGCCGAGGTGCAGCACCTTGACCACGGTGAGGTCCGTGGTGCCCTTCAGGGCGCGGACCAGGCCCGGCGGCTGGTAGCCGTGCAGTTGGACCCACCGGACCCGGGCCGCGGCCGTCGCCGCGCGCAGCGTCTCGGCGTCGTTGAGGAAGGTCACGAGGACCGGATGCATGCGCGCCGTTCGGTGTACGGCGTCGGCGAGGGAGGTGAGTTGACTGAGCGTCAGGTCGGCACGGCCGCCTGGGATGCCGTGCCACAGGCCGACGAAGTCGGCTCCGGCGCTGTCGAGCGATGCCACGTCCTCGGCCGAGGCGGCTCCGCAGATCTTGACCAGCATCAGGTGTCACAACCCCAACATGGCGGCGATGCGGTTGCGTTGGATCTCCGACGTGCCCGAGTAGATCGGGCCGGCGACCGCGTCGCGCACGTCCTTCTCCAGTCCGTACTCGGCCAGGTACCCGCTGCCGCCGAAGATCTGCACGGCGGCCAGCGCGGAGGAGAGGTTGCTCTCGCTGGCGAGGACCTTGCTGACGGCGATGTCCCTCGTGACGTTCTCGCCCTCCGTCAGCCGGACGGCCGTGTCGTAGAGCCACTTCCGCGCGGTGTCCAAGCCGATGCTCATGTCCACGAGCTTGTGGGAGATCGACTGGTACGAGCCGATCGGACTGCCGAACTGGACGCGCTCCTTGGCGTACTCGACGCAGCGGTCGAGCCGGTAGCGCATCTGCCCGGTGTTGATGACGAAGGAGCAGAGGATCTCCCACTTCATCACGTGGTCCAGGACCAGGAACCCTGATCCGACCCGGCCGATCACGGCGGATGCGGGGATCCGGCAGTCGTCGAAGTGCAGTTCGCCCAGCGGCGCCGTCCGCAGCCCCATGGTGGCGACGGGCGGCCCGACGACGAGCCCCGGGGTGTCCCGCTCCACGACGAAGGCGGTGATGCTGAGCGGGCCGGCCTTCGGGTGGGTGCGCGCGTAGACCACGAACACGTCGGCCACCGGGCCGTTGGTGATGAAGGCCTTGCCGCCCCGCAGCACGAAGCCGTCGCCCTCGCGGGTGGCGGTGGTCCTCATCGCCAGCGCGTCGGAGCCGCTCTCGGTCTCGCTGATCGCGTGCGCCCCGATCGTCTCTCCCGAGCAGATCCCCGGCAGGTGGCGCGCCTTGAGCTCCGGCGAGCCGAACCGTTGCAGCGGGACTCCGACGCTGACCAGGTGGGTGGCGACCGAGAAGTTCAGTCCGCCGTCACGGCACCCGGTGCCGAGTTGTTCGAGCACGTGCATGGTGGTGAGCAGGTCCTGGCCCAGCCCGCCCCACTGCTCGTCGAACGGCAGGCCGAGGATTCCGGACCGCCGGATCAGCTTCCACTTGTCCCACGGGAAGGCGCCTTGCGCGTCCCCTTCGAGATGGCCCGAGCTGAGTTCCTCGCACCACTGGGCGATGCCCTCGCCCAGAGCGATCTGGTCGGCGTTCCAGCTGATCATCTGTCAGTCCTGTTAGTACTCGGAGAAATCGGTCGAGTCCAGGTTGTGGCGTTCGTCGCCGCGCAACGCGGGCGAGAACACGCACACCAGGCGGAGGTCCGCGTCCTGGTCCGCGATCAGGAAGTGGGCGTCGTGCAGGTCGAGCGCGTACAGCGTGCCCGGCTCGATCGGGTGGGACGTGCCGTCGGCGTTCACGACCTGCCCCGTTCCCTCGATGCAGTAGCAGGCCTCCAGGTGACGGCGGTACTCCAGCCTCGACTTGGTGCCGGCGCGGACGGTGGTGTCCGTCATCGTGTAGCCCAGGCCGTCGGATTCGAGAAGGAACCTGCGGCTGAGCCCGTTGCCCCAGTCCACGGTGGTCACCTCGTCAAGGCGTCGGACGATCATCGGGTGTGCCTCCTAGCGGTTTGCCGAATCAGCGGTTTGCCGAATGAGCGGCTTGTTGAGTGAGCGGTTTGCTGAGTGAGCGGCTTGTTGAGTGAGCGGCTTGCCGGATCAGCGGTTTGCTGAGTACGGCGAAACGGTCTGTACGAAGGTGTGGAACTCCTCGACCACGTCGGCCTCTGCGGCGAGGGCGTGCTCGATCCGGGCGACCCCGGCGCTGCCCACGACCGCGGCGTCGGCGCCGAGGCCGTGCAGCAGGTCGATGTCCGCCCGGGAGCGGACGCCGAATCCGACGGCGATCGGTACGGCGGTCGTCCTGCGCAGTGCGGCCAGCGCGTCGGCCAGTTCCTGGCGGTCGGCCGTGAGCTTGCCGCCGCTGCGGCCGTAGTGGGCCACCAGGTACAGGTACGCGGTGGCGGACTCGGCGGCTGCGGCCTTCACCTCGGCCGTCGACGCGGCGTAGCAGGTGGCGACCACGGGCAGCCCCGCCTCCTGCACCGCTTCGAGGTAGCCGGCCCGTAGCCGCGGCGGCAGGCCGTGGACCAGCAGGCCGTCGACGCCCGAGTCGGCGACCCGCCGGACGAAGCCGGGCACGGTCAGGCCTCTGACCGTGTGGCTCCAGTCGGCCAGCAGCGCCACCCGCAGGTGGCGCAGCCGGGGCAGGATCCCGCTGAGGAGTCCGAGCACCTCGTCGAGTCCGACGCCGTCGGCCAGGGCCCGCTGCGCCGATCGGCGGATGACCGGCCCGTCGGTGACCGAGTGGGGGAAGGGCACCGCCAGCTCCAGGCAGTCCACGCGGCAGTCGTCGAGCATCCGCATGACGTCGGCCAGGACGGGCAGCGGGGGATCTCCGGCGTTGAGGAACATCGCCAGGCCTGGCTGGTCCGGTGGCCGGCGTGCGAAGAACCCGCTCACCGCGCACGCGCCGTGGTGATCACGCGGCGCGCCGGGTGCGCGCGCAAGCGGTCGACGAGGTCGCGGGCGGCGCCGCTGCGGAGGGCGTCGTCGGCCGCCCTGATCGCCTCCGGCCACCCGTCGATCAGCCCGCTCGCGACGGCCAGGGCGGCGGCGTTCAGGCAGACGGTCCGCGTTGCGAGAGCCGTCCCGGCTCCGGAGAGCACGCCGAGGAAGTGGTCGACCACGTCCTCGCCCTCGCTGGTCGGCCGTAGTCCGGCGATCGGGTCGGTGCCGCTTGCGGGAGTCCCGGGAGCCTCGGCCCGCAGTCGGATCGCGTCGGTGCCGTCATTGGTGAGGACGACGTTGTCGACGGAGCTGACGAGCTCGTCGACTCCCAGCTCGTTGGAGCACAGCCAGATCCTCCGGTCGGCAACGGTGGCGGCGACCTGGCCCAGAGTCGGCACCAGCGAATGGTCCGAGACACCGACGAGCTGGGCGGAGACCGGCACCGCGGCCAGGAAGGGGCCGACGGAGTTGATGAATCCGCCGATCATCCGCAGGTCCATCGGCACGATGCTCCGGGCCAGCAGTGCCACCTCCCGCGGGTAGACGAAGTTCCCCGGGAAGGCGATGCCGAAGCGTTCCAGCAGGGCGTCGGTCTGCTCGTAGGAGGTGGTCGTTCCGATACCGAGGCGGTCGAGCAGGTCGTGGGAGCCGCAGGTGCTCGTGTAGGCGCGGGATCCCGTCTTGACGATGCGCACGCCCAGGGCGGCGGCGACGAACGCCGCCGCGGTGGAGATGTTGAACGTGGCCGGCCCGCCTCCGGTGCCGACGATGTTGGCCGTGCGGTCCAGCCGCGCGGTGACGGCCGGCCGGCGCTCGTCCAGCGAGCGGAGCATGGCGACCAGCGTGTCCCGATCGGGCATCCGGGTGGACAGCGAGGACAGCAGCGCCACCGTCTCGCCGGAGCGGAGGGCGCCGTCACGCAGCTGGTCCCAGAAGGACCCCCACATCTCCTGGTCGACGGCGGCGCGGTCCCGGTCGATCAGCGCTCGCAGCACCTCGTGCATGGCTAGTGGGCGTCCGTCCGGTGCTGCTGGGCCTGCTCGATGAACCTGCTGATCGAGCCGACCGAGCGGAAGCTGTCCGGGTCGAGGTCGAGGTCGATCTCCTCGACGCGCAGGTCGAAGCAGTCCTCGAGCCAGGCGATCGTCTTGAGCAGGCCGAGGCTGTCGATGACCCCGCCGTCCACGAGGTCGTAGTCGGAGTCCAGTTCGTTCGTGCCGACGTCCGGCAGGAACTCCTCGATGATGAACTGCGTGACTACCGCGGCGTGTTTCACGTGGCCGTTCCTTCGTTTGGCTGGGACGGGGAGCAGGCGGGCTGGAGGGGCGTGCGGTCGATCTTTCCGGTGGACGTCCTGGGCAGCGGGTCGTCCACGATCAGCAGGGTCGAGGGGACGGCGGTGAGCGGAAGCCGTTGTGCGCAGTGCCGGCGCAGCGCCAGCGAGTTCAGCCGGCTGTCCGGGGCGCGGCGGACCACGCTGCGCAGCAGGCGGCCGGCCACCGGGTCGGGCACGGTCACCACGGCCGCCTCGACGACGTCGGGATGGTCGAGCAGCACCTGCTCGACCTCGTGGGTGTTGACCCGCACGCCGCGGACCTTGACCTGGTGGTCGTTGCGGCCTTCCAGGGTGATGCGGCCGTCCCGGTCACGTCGCACGAGGTCGCCGCTGCGGAAGTAGCGCCGCGCCTCCCCGTCGTGGTGGTGGGTCGCGAACCTGTCCGCGTCCTGCTCCCGGTCCAGGTAGCCGTCGGTCTGGAACGGCGTCGCGACGTGGAGCTCGCCGGTCCCCGGCCCGGTCACGATCCCGCCGTCGGCACCGACGACCACCGCGTGGACTCCGGGCAGCGGGCGTCCGATCGGCACCGGGCCGTCCGCCGGCTCGGTGCCGTCGACCTCGTGCAGGAAGCTGTCGTTGGTCTCGGTACAGCCGTAGATGTTGTAGAACCGCGCGCCGGTGAACAGCTGCGGGAGTTCGGCCAGGCAGCGGGCGGGCATGCTGTCGCCGGTGAAGACGACGTGCTCGACCGTGTCGAGCCGCCGGCCGCTCCCGGCGGCCGCGTCGACCAGCAGCCGGTAGAACATCGGTACCGCCTGGACGAGTTGGACCGCGTGGCGGGACACGAGGTCCAGCAGGTAGCCCGGCTGGGTGGCCCGGGCCGGATCGACCAGGACGACGCGGCCGCCGTACTTGAGCGTGGTCCAGATGTCCAGCAGGCACAGGTCGAAGGTGAGCGGGGCGTAGTTGAGGACCGTCGTTCCCCGGCGGACGCCGAACCGCTCGCCGGCCCAGGTGGTGAAGCGGTCCACCGCCCCCGTGCTCAGTGGCACGATCTTCGGCCGCCCGGTGGAACCGGAGGTGGTGAACATGAAGGAGACGTCGGCGGGCTCCGTACGGCGCGGTGCCTCCGGTTCCGCCGGCCGGTCCGGGGCGCCCGGCCCGGGTCCGGGCGCCCGGGGGCTCTCCGGTGACAGGACGTGCCGGATTCCGGCCTGCTCGACCAACGTGTGGGGCGTCCTCCCCTCCGGCGTGGGCGCCGGCAGCAGCAGGAAGCGCCGCCCTTCCAGCAGGCAGGCGAGCATCAGGGCGATCGTCGAGGGCGACTTGGCGGCCGGGATGCCGACCGGCTCGTCCCCGCCCGGGGCGAGCCGGGCGATCCGGACGCGCTCCCGCTCCGCCAGCTGGTGGAGTTCACGGTAGGTCGTCTCTTCTCCGCGCCATATCAGCGCCGGATCACCGGGGTGGCCGGTGGCGTGCGAGACGAATGAACCCACCAGACTCTGCTGCTGCATCACGACTTCTCCGAGTTCATGCAACGGGGTGGGTTCATATACAACGGATGAGTTCATGCAGCGGGTTCACCGATCTTATTCGGAACAATGAAGGCCCGGCATGAAAGGGGCCCACCCGGCCGTCCCCTGGAGACAGAAGAATTATCACGTGGTGCCCGTCCACGGAAGTGGGGTGCACGATCCGAGCCATGACGGCACGTCAGAGAGGGTGTCACGGCCGGCCGCGCCGATGCTAGCCGTCGAGCGTGTTCGATCTACATAAGGATTCCGGTGGACTGGCGTAAATATTGTCTTGATGCCTGCAACCCCGTTCTCGATCTTGCGGAGTGAGACGGGAGCCACCTAGTATCCGCCGTACTGTTCGCCAAGTAGCGAATCGGCGAGGGGATTTCCGGGGCGTTGAAGCGTTCCCGATCGCCGTGAAAGGTGGATCCGTCATGCCTGGTCCCGATCGGCGCGCGCACGCTCCGACCCTGTTGTCCTTCGCCCAGCAACGGCTGTGGTTCCTCGATCGGCTGCGGCCGGGCCGGCCGGACCACAACGTCCCGACCGCGGTACGCCTGCGCGGACGACTGGACCAGGGGGCGCTCACCCGGGCGCTGACCGAAGTCGTGCGGCGCCACGAGGTGTTGCGCGGCAGGATCGTCGACACCGAGGACGGCCCGCGCCACGCCGCGGAGCCGGTCGAGACCTTCGTGCCGACGATCACCGATCTGACGCACACCCCCGCGGAGCAGGCCTGGCAGCGGGCCCGGGAGCTGGTGGCCGCCGATCTGGCGACCCCGTTCGACCTCGGGACCGCTCCGATGCTGCGGGCCCGACTGATCCGCATCGCCCCCGACGACCATCTGCTGCTCCTGGTGATCCACCACATCGCCTGCGACGGCTGGTCGCTGTCGGTGCTGTGGCAGGAGTTCTCCGCCGGATACGCCGCCGCCGTCGACGGCCGGCCGATCGCCCTGGCGGACCTGCCCGTCCAGTACGCCGACTTCGCCGACTGGCAACGGAGCCATCAGGCCGGAACGGCGATGCTGGACCAACTCGCCTACTGGCGCGAGCACTTGGCCGACCTGAGCCCGTCGGTGATCCCGACGGACCGAACCCGCCCCGCGGTGTGGTCAGGCCGGGGCGACCAGGTCGAGATCGAGATCCCGGCGGAACTCGCCGAGCGAATACGCACACTGGGGCGCGCCCACGAGGTGACGCCGTTCATGACGCTGCTGGCCGCCTTCCAGGTCCTGCTCGCGCGTTGCACGGGACAGGCCGACGTGACGGTGGGGACGCCGATCTCCGGGCGGACCCGGATCGAGGTGGAGCCGCTGGTCGGCTTCTTCGTCAACACGCTCGTCCTGCGCACCGACCTGTCGGGCGACCCCGGCTTCACCGACGTGCTCGCCCGGGTGCGGCGGTGCGCGGTGGAGGCCTACGCCCACCAGGACGTCCCCTTCGAGCGGCTGGTACAGGAGCTGCGGCCCGAACGCGACCTCGGCCAACACCCGCTGTTCACGGTCATGTTCCAGCTGGAGGAGCCGCCCGCGCTCCCGTCCGGCCTTCCGGGGATCGAGGTGAGTGACCACCAGATGCCGAACGACGTGGCGAAGTTCGACATCGAGGTCTCCATGACGGACGGCGGCGATCGCTTCACCGGCGTCATCCGCTACGCCGCCGACCTCTTCGACCGCGACACGGTGCGGCAACTCTCCGAGGGTTTCCGGGTGTTGCTCGACCAGCTCGTCGACAGCCCCGAACGGCCGATCTCGGCGTGGGAGACCCCTCCCGGCCTCCGCGTGAGCCGCCCCGCTCCCGCCACCAGGAGCGAGACGGCCAGCGAGCCCGCCACCGAGACCGAACCCGAGCCCGCCGCCGAGACCGAACCCGAGTCCGCCGCCGTACCCGAGTCCGCCACCGAGACCGGGCCCGCCACCGAGACCGGGCCCGCCACCGAGACCGAGCTCCTCGTGCTGGAGACCTGGGCCGAGGTGCTCGGTGTCACCCCGGACGGCGTGGACAGCGACTTCTTCGAGCTGGGCGGCCATTCGCTCCTCGCCTCGAAGGTCATGTCCCGACTCGGCCGGGCACTCGACCTCGAACTGCCTGTCGCCCTGCTCTTCTACCACCCGACCGTCGCCGAACTCGCCGACGGCATCGACGCGGCGTTGCTGGCGGACCTCGGTGCCGCCGCCGAAGCGGAACCGCTTCCCGCCGGAAAGGCCCGTCACCCGTGAAGGCACAGCACAGTCGCCCCGAGCCCGGCCGGCCGACCGGTTCCGCGCCCGGAGCCGCTCCGTCGGCCGGTTCCACGCCGGCCACCACCCGGGCCCTGCTCGACCAACGCGTCCGCGCGGCCCGGAGCAGGGCCGTCGAGGGCGAGCCGGAGGCCGCGATCCCGCCCCGTCCGGCGGGTGCGCAGGTGACGTCGTTCACCCAGGAACGCATGTGGCTGGTCGAGCGGCTGTCCGACGGCCCCGCGATGTACAACGTCCACGAGGTCTTCCGGCTGCACGGCCCGCTGGACGTGGCCGCCCTCGGCCACAGCCTCACCGAGCTGGTGCGGCGCCACGAAGTCCTGCGCACCGCCTTCCCCGAGCGGGACGGGCTCCCCAGCCCCTCGGTCGAGCCGGCCCGGCCGCTCGACCTGCCCGTCACGGACCTCCGGACCGAGCCCGCGGAACGCCGGACGCGGCTGGCCCTCGATCTCGTTCAGTCCGAGATCCTGCGCCCGTTCGACCTGGCCGCCGCCCCGCTGCTGCGCGCATCACTGCTGCGGGTCGGCGAGGACGAACACGTCCTGGTGGTGGTCGTCCACCACATCGCCGTCGACGGCTGGTCGATGCCGCTGCTGTGGGACGACCTGTCGGCGATGTACCGGAGCCGGCTGGAAGGCCGCGAGCACGAGCTGCCCCCCTTGCGGATCCAGTACGCGGACTTCGCCCACTGGCAGCGGGCCCGGCTGTCCGGCGACCGCCTGCGGCGCCAACTGGACTACTGGAGCGCACAGCTGTCCGGGCTGTCGCCGCTGGACCTGCCCACCGACCGCCCGCGCGGACCGGTCCGCGCGGGCCGGGGCGAGCGGATCACCTTCACGGTGCCCGAGGAACTGGCCGACCGGTTGCGGCTGCTGGGTCGGCGGCACGGCGCGACGATGTTCATGACGCTGCTCGCCGCGTTCCAGGCCCTGCTCGCCCGCTACAGCGGGCAGTCCGACGTGGCGGTCGGCACACCGGTCGCGGGCCGGACCCGTCCGGAACTCGACCCGCTGGTGGGCTCGTTCATCAACACCGTGGTCATCCGCACCGACCTCGCGGACGACCCGAGCTTCGCCGAACTGCTCGACCGGGTCCGCAGCACCGCCGTGGACGCCTACGCGCACCAGGACCTGCCGTTCGAACGGCTGGTGCAGGAATTGCGGCCGGCCCGCGGTCTCGACCGCAACCCGCTGTTCCAGGTGATGTTCGCCGGCCTGTCCGACCCGGCCGCGGCCCTCCGGCTGGTGGGGACGGAGGTCGAACAGATCGAGGTCGACAACGGCACGGCCAAGGTCGACCTCAGCCTGGTGATAGCCGACCGGCCGACGGGCGCGACCGGGGCAGCCGGCACCACCGGGACCGTGGCCTTCGACACCGATCTGTTCGACCGCGCGAGCGTGGAACGGCTGGTCGGCCACTACCTGCGGCTGCTGGACGCCGCGGCCGGCGATCCCGACCGTCCCGTCTCGCGCCTGGACCTGCTCACCGAGGCCGAGCGCGAAGCGCTGCTGGTGGCCGCCAACGCCACCGACGAACCCTTCCCCGCGGACCTCTGCGTCCACGAGCTGGTCGAGGAGCAGGCCCGGCTGACCCCCGACGCGGTGGCGGTCCGCTGCGGCGCCCAGCGACTGACCTACCGGGAACTCGACCACCGGGCCAACCAGTTGGCCCGGCACCTGCGAGCCCGGGGAGCGCGGCCGGAACGCCTGGTCGGCGTGTGCCTGCCGCGCTCGGCGGACCTGGTCGTGGCCCTGCTGGCCGTCCTCAAGTCGGGCGCCGCCTACCTGCCGCTGGACCCGGACCTCCCGGCGCAGCGCATGTCGTTCATGCTCGCCGACGCCGAAGTGCCGCTGCTGCTCACCCAGCGCTCCCTGGCCGACCGGCTGCCGCGGCACGGCGCCGCGACGGTGTGGACGGACGACGAGGCCGGGCTCATCGCGGCCCTGCCCGGGGACCGGCTGCCGCCGCTCGCGACGCCCGCCAACCTGGCGTACTCGATCTACACCTCCGGTTCGACCGGCCGCCCCAAGGCCGTGCTGGTCCCGCACGAGGGCGTGGTCAACTACCTGGTGGTCCGCGGCCGACAGCTGGATCTCGGCGGGGACGATGTCGTCGCCTCGGTGGCCTCGATCTCCTTCGACGTCATCGTCCCCCAGGTGCTCATGCCCCTGGCCTGGGGCGCGAGCGTGGTGATCGCCCCGTCGGAGGTCGCGGTCGACGGCCCGCGCCTGACGGAGATGATGCGCGGGTTCGGCGTCACCACGCTCATGGCCACACCGGCCACCTGGCTCCTGCTGCTGGACGGCGGATGGCAGGGCGGCCGGTTCCAGGCGATCTGCGTGGGCGAACCGCTCCAGCCCGCCCTGGCCCGGCGGCTCCTCGACCGGGTCTCCACGCTGTGGAACGGCTACGGTCCCACCGAGGCGTCCGTCGGCTGCGTCACCCGGCGCGTGGACGCCGACCGGGACCTGGCCCGGCCGGGAGGGTCCGTGCCGATCGGCCGGCCGCTCGGCAACCTCCGGATCTACCTGCTGGACCCGGCCGGCGCCCCGGTGCCCGTCGGCGTACCGGGCGAGATCCACATCGGCGGGGTCGGCGTCACCCGCGGGTACGCCAACCGGCCGGGGCTGACCGCCGAGCGCTTCGTGCCCGATCCGTTCGGTGCCGACGGCGGCCGGCTGTACCGGACCGGCGACCTGGCGCGGTACCTGCCGGACGGCAGCCTGGTCTTCCTGGGCCGCACCGACGAGCAGGTGAAGATCCGGGGCTACCGCATCGAGCTGGGCGAGATCGAGGCCGCGCTGTGCGCGCAGCCCGGTGTCGCCAGGGCCACGGTGACGGTGCGGGGCACCGGGACGGACGCCGAACTGGCCGGCTACCTGGTGTGGCAGGACCGGCCCGGTGACCTGGCGGTCCTGCGGCGCTCCCTGCGCGAGACCCTGCCCGAGTTCATGGTGCCCACGACGCTGACCGCGCTCGACCGGATCCCGTTGACCACGAACGGCAAGGTGGACCGCGGGGCCCTGCCCGAGCCGGCCCGCCACGGCCACGAGGCGGGTGCGCTACCGCCGCGGGACCTGCTGGAACTCCTGATGACCAGGATCTGGGAGCGCGTGCTGGGCACCCCGCGGGTCGGCGTCCGGGACGACTTCTTCGCGCTGGGCGGGCATTCGCTCAGGGCGGTCGAGCTCGTGGAGGCGATCCGGCGGGAGTGGGGGGTCACCGTGCCGCTGAACACGGTGTTCCGCCATCCCACCGTCGAGGGTCTGTGCGCGGAACTGCCCAACGCCTCGCAGGCCCTGCGCCGGCTCGTGGTCCCGCTGGCCGAAGGAGACCACCGCAGGGCGCCGCTGATCCTGGTGCACCCGCAGAGCGGCGACGTGTGCTCCTTCCTCCACCTGGCCGAGCACCTCACCGAACACCTGGCCGAGCACCCCGCCGAGCACCCCGTCGAACCGCTCGCCGGCGGCCGGCCCGTCTACGGCCTGGAGGCCGTCGGCTACAACACCGAGGAGCCGCCACTGGCCACCGTCGAGGAGCAGGCGCAGCGCTACCTGCGGGAGCTGCGGTCCGTCCTGCCCGACGGCCCGTACCTGCTGGCCGGCTGGTCCTTCGGCGGGCTGGTCGCCTTCGAGATGGCCCGCCTGCTGGAGGAGGAGGGGAACCCCCCGGGATTCCTCGGGATCATCGACGTCGGAGCGCCCGCGTTCACCGACGGATCCACCGACGGATCCACCGACGGCTCCACCGAGTCCGACCACGGGCCCACCGACGGGCCCGGCGGCCACGACGCGCACGGGACGGCCCGGTTCGCGCTCGCCTCCGGGCTGCCCGCCGGAGCCGTCGGAGAGCTCCACGAGCTCGACGAGCAGGACGCCCTGTCCCTGCTGCTCCACGACGCGCACGCCGGCGAGCGCCTTCCCCTGCGGGTGCGCACCGAACAACTGCGGCGCATGGTAAGGGTCTTCACCACCAACGGCGACGCCGCCCGACGCTACCGGTCGACCGCGCGGCTGCGGACACCGATCCACCTGTTCACGAGCGCCGAGGCGCACCCCGTGCTCGCCGCCCCGGTCGTGGTCCCCGCCCGGTGGCGCGACCGCACCCGGGGGGCGTTGAGCGTGGTCGAGGTGCCCGGCAACCACCACGACATGCTGTCGCCGCCCCACGCCGCACCCTTCGCCGACGCCCTGTCGGCCGTCCTGGAGGAGCTCGGATGAGCGACGGACACGAGCTGCCGTTGTCGTCGGCGCAGTCCGGCATCTGGTTCGCCCACCACCTGCGCCCCGGCAGCCCCGTCTACAACACCGGTGAGTACGTGGACATCCCCGGGCCGATCGACCCGGAGCTGTTCGAGACGGCCGTGCGGCGCGTGGTGGACGAGACCGAGTCCCTGCGCGTTCGCCTCACCGACGGTGCCGAGGGCCCCCGGCAGGTCGTCACCCCGTCGCCCGACTGGTCGATGGACCACGTCGACCTCACCTCGACACCGGATCCGCTGCGGGCGGCCGAGCGCTGGATGCGCGCCGACCTGTCCACACCGGTCGGGCTCACCCGGGACCCGCTGTTCCGCCAGGCCCTGTTCGCCGTCGCGCCGGACCGCTTCCTCTGGTACCAGCGCGTCCACCACATCGTGGTCGACGGCTTCAGCATGTCGCTGATCGCGCGCCGCGTCGCCAAGACCTACACCGGACTGGTCGAGGGCAGGGGAGGGGCAGGACCGGCCTTCGGGCCGCTGAGCCTCCTGCTGGCGCACGACGCCGCCTACCACGCGTCGGAACAGCCCGGACAGGACCGGGCGTTCTGGGCGGCCCGGCTGGCCGGCCGGCCGGATCCCGTCAGCCTCGCCAGCCGCTCGGCGGCCGCCTCGGACGGCTTCCTGCGCCGTACCAGCACCCTCGACGCGCCCACCGTCGCGGCGCTGCGGCGGGCCGCGCGGCCCGCCGGGGCGAGCTGGCCCACCGCCTTCACCGCAGCGGTCGCCGCGTACCTCCACCGCCTCAGCGGCGAACGGGACATCGTGCTCAGCATGCCGGTGACCGGGCGCACCGGCTCCTCCGTGCAGGCCGTCCCCGGCATGGTGGCGAACGTGGTGCCGCTGCGGCTGCGCGTGCACCCGGAACAGGGTCTGTCCGCACTCGCGCGACAGGCGGCCGAGGAGGTCGCCGCCCTGCGCGGGCACCAGCGCCACCGCAGCGAGGACCTGCGCAGGGAACTGGATCCGGCCCGGTCGGAGCGGGTCCTGTTCGGACCCCTCGTCAACATCATGTCCTTCTACTACCACCTGGACTTCGCGGGCGTCCGGGCCACCGTGCACAACCTGTCCAACGGGCCGGTCGAGGACCTCTCGTTCTCCGTCTACGACCGCTCCGACGGCACCGCGCCCCGGCTCGACGTCGACGCGAACCCCGCGCTCTACTCCGAGGCCGAACTCACCGCCCACCAGCAGCGGTTCCTCCGGTTCCTGGACGCGGTGGCCGCCGACCCGGACCGGCCGATCGGCCGGCCCGACCTCCTCACCCCCGAGGAACGGCAGCGGACCGTCGTGGCCGTCAACCGCACCACGCAGCCGCTGCCGCACCCGACGGTGCCGCTGGCCTTCGCGGCCGAGGCCGCGCGCACGCCCGATGCGCCCGCCGTCGTGTGCGGCGAAACCACCCTGTCCTACGCGGAGTTGAACGACCGGGCCAACCGGCTGGCCCACCGGCTCATCGCCCTGGGCGTCCGCTGCGACAGCACGGTGGCCGTGCTCATGGAACGCTCCGCCGACGTGGTGGTGTCGGTCCTGGCGATCAGCAAGGCCGGCGGCGCCTACGTACCGCTGGACACCCGGGCCCCGACGGCCCGCCTGCGCCGCGTCCTGGACGACACCGGGGCGGCGGTGCTGCTCACCCACCGGGCCACCCTGGACGACGCACTGTCCCACGGCACCCCGGTCGTCGTCGTCGACACCGACCCCGGACTCGCCGACGAGCCGGCCACCGACCCCGTCGTGCCGCTGCGCCCGGACCACCTGGCGTGCGTCCTGTACACCTCCGGGTCCACGGGCACGCCGAAGGGGGTGGCCCTGACCCACCGCAACGTCATCAGCCTGACCGCGCAACGCTGTTGGCGCGAAGAGGACGGCCCGCGGGTCCTCGCACACTCCCCGCACGCCTTCGACGCCTCGACCTACGAGTGGTGGGTGCCGCTGCTCAACGGGGGCCGGGTCGTCGTGGCCCCGCCCGGCGAGCTGGCGCTCGCGGACCTCCACCGGCTCATCGTCGATCACCGGGTCGGTGCGCTGTGGCTGACGGCCGGGCTGTTCCGGGTGTTCGCCGAGGAGTCACCCGGCACGCTGGCCGGGGTCGGCCAGGTGTGGACCGGCGGTGACATCGTGCCGGCCGATGCCGTCCGGCGCGTCCTGGCACGGTGTCCGGACTCCGTGGTGGTCGCCGGGTACGGCCCGACCGAGGCCACCACGTTCACCACGCGCAGGGTGCTGCGCCCCGGCCGGCCCGTGCCCGACGTCGTCCCCCTCGGCCGACCGGTGGACAACAGGCGGGTGTACGTCCTGGACGAGGCGCTGTCGCCGGTGCCGCCGGGGGTGGCCGGCGTGCTGTACGTCGCCGGTGCGGGCGTGGCGCGCGGGTACCTGAACGACCCCCGCCGCACGGCCGGCCAGTTCCTGCCGTGCCCCTTCGGCGACCCGGGCGAGCGGATGTACCGCACGGGCGACGTCGTCCGCTGGAACGCCGAGGGGGAACTCGAGTTCCTCGGCCGCGCGGACGAGCAGGTCAAGCTCCACGGCTTCCGCATCGAGCTGGGCGAGATCGAGGCGGTGCTGGCCGGGCACCCGGCCGTCGCCCAGGCGACCGTGGTCGCCGGCCCGGGCGCCTCGCCCGGCAGGCGTCTGATCGGCTACGTCGTCCCGGCCGGGGACTCGGGGCTCGACCCGGCGGCGGTGCGGGAGCACGCCTGCGCGGTGCTGCCGGACTACATGGTGCCCTCGGCGATCGTCACGCTCGACGCCTTCCCCCTGACCCCCAGGGGCAAGATCGACCGGGCCGCGCTGCCCGTCCCGGACCTCGCGCCGGCACCGTCCGGGCCCGGACCGCGAACCCCGGCGGAGCAGACGATGTGCGCGCTGTTCGCCGAGGTGCTCGGCCGGCCCGCGGTGGGCGTCGACGACGGTTTCTTCGCGCTGGGCGGCAACTCCCTGCTCGCGACCCGGCTGGTCAACCGGGTGCGGGTGAGGTTCGGCCGTGAACTCACCCTCGGCGCCCTGTTCCAGGCACCCACGCCGGCGCGCCTGGTCGAAGCGCTCGAGGACGCCCCGGACGCCGCGGCCGTACCGGCTCTCTCACCACGTACACGACTCTGACAGATCAAGCGATCACAGGAAGCACCTCGGCATGGTCCACACCCTCTCCCATCCCGACGAAACGCCGGCACCACCGGCAACACCCGCACCACCGGAGACCCCGATGGCCCCGGAAACCCTGACGGCCCCGGCGCTGGGGGTGTCCCAGGTCCGCCGGTACTACCAGCTCGTCGACGCCGGGGACGTGCCCGCGCTGGTCGCCCTGTTCACCCCGGACGCCCGCTACCACCGCCCCGGGTACCAACCCATGGTCGGGCACGCCGAACTGGAACGCTTCTACCGCGACCAGCGGGTGATCCGCACCGGCGTGCACACCCTGGCCACCGTGGTCACGACCGACGACGAGGTGGCGGTGCACGGCCTGTTCCGCGGCGTGCTGCACGACGGCGGTGAGGTCGAGCTGCGGTTCGCGGACTTCTTCCGGATGACGCCGCAGGGCCGCATCGCCGCGCGGGACACCTTCTTCCACGTGCCGGCGGTCTGAGGCGGTGGACGCACCCGGTGACACCGCGCACCACGTGCTGCGCAGCGGCCACCGCGACGGCCACCGCGGCGGCGACGGCCCACGCGGTCGCGCGTTCAACCCCGACGGGGACACTTCAGCACAGGAAAGCGGGAAGCAGTTGACCAAGACGGTCCTCACCTCCGACATCCCGGCGTTCGTCGGCAGCGGACGGCCACCGTTCGACGCGCGGGCCATCCACGAGCTGGTCGCCGAACAGGCGGAGCGGGCCCCGCACGCGCCCGCCGTCACCTGCGACGGACGGACCCTGACCTACCGGCAGCTCAACGACCGTGCCAACCGGCTCGCCGGGCGGCTGCGCGCGGCCGGACTGGCGCAGGAGGACGTCGTGGGCGTGCTGGTGCCGCGGTCGCCGGAGCTGATCGTGGCCCTGCTCGCCGTCCTCATCGCGGGCGGGGCGTACCTCGGACTCGAACCGGACGACCCGGCCGGCCGCCACGCGATGCTGCTCGAGGACGCCGGCGCGGGCATGGTGATCGTCGGAGAGGCCCTGGGGGAGCAGCTGCCCGGCACCGTCGTCACGGTGACGGAAGGCGGACCGGCGCAGGAGCCGGCCGCCGGGCCGGCGGCTGCGGCCCGCCCCGGCGACCCGGACCGGCTCGCCTACGTCAGCTACACCTCGGGCTCCACCGGCGAGCCCAAGGGCGTCGGCGTGCCCCACCGGGCGATCGACCGGCTCGTCCGGGGTGCGGACTGGGTGGACGTCCGCGCCGAGGACGTCTTCTTCCACCTCGCGCCGGTCGCGTTCGACGCGTCCACGTTCGAGATCTGGGCCCCCCTCGTCAACGGCTGCCGACTGGTCCTCTTCCCCCCGGTCGCCATCACGCTGGAGCACGTGGCGCGCGTCGTCCGCGCCGAGCGCGTGACGGTCCTGCTGCTGACCACCGGGCTCTTCCACCAGATGGTGAGCTCCCACCTGGAGGCGTTCGCCGACGTGCGGCACGTCCTCACCGGGGGTGACGTGGCCTCGCCGGGCCACGTCCAGCACCTGCTGGCCCGCTACCCGGAGCTGCTCTTCACCAACGGCTACGGGCCGACCGAGAACACCACGTACACGACCTGCTGGACCAGCAGCACCCTCCCGGAGCTGCGCAGCGTGCCGATCGGCCGCCCGATCAGCGGCACCAGGGTCGCCGTGCTCGACGGCGACCTCAGGCCGGTGCCCGTCGGCGAGTGCGGCGAACTGTACGTGGCCGGGGCGGGCCTGGCCCGCGGCTACCTGGGGCGCCCGGCCGCAACGGCCGAACGGTTCCTGCCCGACCCGTTCGGGACCGAGCCCGGGGCCCGGATGTACCGGACCGGCGACCTCGTGCGATGGCTGCCCGACGGCACGCTGGAGTTCGTCGGACGCGCGGACGACCAGGTCAAGGTCCAGGGCTACCGCGCCGAACCGCGCGCCGTCGAGGTCGAGCTGGAACGGCTCGCCGAGGTGCGGCACGCGGTCGTGCTGCCGCAGGCCGATCCGGCGGGCGGCACCCGGCTCCTGGCCTACGTCGTGCCCGCGCAGTCCGACCCGGCGGGTAACGCCGACCTCGGTCGGCGGCTGCGCCACGAGCTGCGGGACAGGCTGCCGGGCTACCTGATCCCCTGGGCGATCCTCGTCCGTCCCGAGCTGCCGGTGAACCGCAACGGCAAGATCGACCGCCGGGCCCTGCCCACCGCCACCCGGGTACCGCGCAACGTGGCCAACGAGTACGTCCCGCCCGTCACCGAGGTGCAGACGCGGCTGACCGAGTTGTGGGGCGACATCCTCGGCATCGAACCGGTCGGCGTCGACGACGACTTCTTCGACCTCGGCGGGCACTCCCTGCTGGCCACCGACCTCCTGGTCGCCACCCAGCGCGAGTTCGACGTGGACCTCCCCGCGCAGATCCTGTACCTGTCGCCGACCGTCGCCGAGCTGGCGACGGCCCTCACCGCCCGGATGCGGACGGCGGGCCAGGACGGCCCGGCGGCGCGCCCGGACAGTCCGACGGCGGGCCAGGCCGACGGAGCACGGCAGGAGCAGCCCCGATGACGGCGGTTCCCCCCACCCCGCGATGCCCGGTCCTCGCCCCGCAACCGGTCGACCTGATCGACCCCGACCTGTACCACTCGGGCGGGGCGCACGAGGTGTGGCGACGGCTGCGCCGCCACGCCCCGGTGAGCTGGCAGCCGGTCGGCGACATCGGCTACTGGTCGGTCGTCGGCTACGCCGAGGCCAACCGGGTGCTCCGCGACCACGACACGTTCACCTCCGAACAGGGCACCCTGCTCAACCTCCTCGGCCAGGGCGACCCCGCCGGCGGCCGGCAGATGGCCGTGACCGACCCGCCCCGGCACGCGCACCTGCGCGGCCCGCTGCAACAGGCGCTGTCGATCAAGACGGTGGAGAACGACCGGGAGGCCATCCGCCGGGTCATCGTCGAACTGCTCCGGCCGTTGGCCGACGGCGGCCCGTTCGACTTCGCCGCCGCCATGGCCACCCTGCCGATGGCGGTGATCGGCACCATGATGGCGCTGCCGGAACAGGACTGGCCGCGGCTGGTCCGGCTCGCCCACGCCTGCATCGCCGCGGACGACCCCGAGTTCCAGCTCGCCGCCGGACCGCAGGCCACCCTCGTGACCGCCCACCGCGAACTGTTCGCCTACTTCCAGGACATCGTCACCGTGCGTCGGCGCGCACCGGGTGACGACCTGATCAGCGTGCTGCTCACGATGGAACTGGACGGACGCCGGCTGTCGCCGGGCGAGATCGTGTCCAACTGCTACAGCCTGCTGCTCGGTGCGACCGTCACCACCGCCCAGCCGCCGATCGCGGCGATGGTCGAACTGGCCGGGACGGCGGTCCTGGACGACTGGGCGGCACACCCGGAGCTGCTCGGCAGCGGCGTGGAGGAAGCCCTGCGATGGGCCTCGCCCACCCAGCACTTCATGCGCCACGCCACCCGCGACGTCGAGGTCCGGGGCGTGCCGATCCCCGCGGGGGACGCGGTCGTCGTGTGGCTGGGGTCGGCCAACCGCGACGAGACCGTGTTCGCCGACCCGGACACCTTCGACATCCGACGGCGGCCCAACAAGCACATCGCGTTCGGCGTCGGCGCGCACTACTGCATCGGACACACCGTCGCACGGGTGGCCCTGCGGATCCTGTTCGCCGAACTGCTCGGCCGGTTCACCGGCTTCGAACTCGCCGGGACGCCGCGGCGCATGCGCTCGAACATCATCGCGGGCTTCACCCACCTGCCGATCACCGCGCGGACCCGCTAGGGCGTGCACCACCGCAGCCGCACCCGAGAAGAAACCCCACCCGGAAGGTCATCAGTGAACGCTCCGACGGCCCGTACCCGCAACAAGTGGTTCCTGCGCGAGCCGTCGCCGGTGGCACCGGCACGGCTGTTCTGCCTGCCCTACTCCGGCTGCGGAGCGAGCATGTACCGCCAGTGGCCGTCCTCGGTCAACGGCGTCGAGGTCTGCCCCGTGCAGCTGCCCGGCCGGGAGAACCGGATGCGCGAGCCCGCCCACACCACCTACGAGGCGCTGGCCGACGACCTCTGCGAGGCGCTGCGCCCCTACCTGGACCGTCCCTACGCGCTGTTCGGGCACTGCGGCTCCGCGCTGGCGGCGTACGAGACCGCCGTACGGCTGGTCGAAAGGGGCTGCCCCGCCCCGACCCGGGTGTTCGTCTCCGCCGAGGTCGCGCCGCAGGACGGCCCCTACGGCCGCTTCCTCGGCATGGACGACGACGAGCTGGCCGGCGAACTGCGCCAGCTCGTCGCGGAACTGGGCGGCACCCTGGAACCGAGCCTGCTCGCGCTCTACCTCGGCGTCCTGCGGAACGACGTCGACATGAACAAGCGGTACCACGTGGCCGAGCCGGTCCGGCTGCCGTGCCCGATCACCGCCATCGGCTGGACGGAGGACACGGGCATCGAGCCGTCGCTGATGACCGGCTGGTCAGCGTGCGGCGAAGCGACCTTCGAACTCCTGGAGGGAGGCCACTACCGCTTCATCGAGGCGCCGACGGACCTGCTGGCGCTCCTGGTCGCGGACCTGACGCCCACCCGGTCCGGCACCCCCTGACACCTGCACCCCCTGACACCTGCACCCTCTGACACCTGCACCCGGACGAGCCGGCCGCCCTGACGTCGATGCGCAGCGGGCCCCGGCAGAGCGGCGATGCTCTGCCGGGGCCCGCGGCGGTCAACTCCCCTCAGGGTGCGGGTCGGTCACGGTGTGGGGCCGAGCTTCTGCCAGGCGTCGCTCTTGCCGGGCTCGTCGGTCGCCTTGTTCCACCACTTGGCGCGCCAGTAGAAGCCGTTCCACGACACCGTCGAGGCCCAGGCGCCGTCGGTGTCCCCGGCGATGATCTTCGTACTGGAGGCGGTGGCGCTGTTCGCGGGGGCGGCGAGGTAGGCCGGCGCCTTCCACCAGTCGTCGTTCCCGCCGGCGAAGCTGCCCAGCGCGTAGGAGCTGCCGTGCTTGGCGCCACCGGTGACCCACCGGTCCAGCATCGGCTTGCCCGCGGTGGCCTGGTCCGTGCTGAGCGGCACCAGCCGCCACCACTGGTCGACCTTCCCGTCGCAGTCCCGGACCGTGAGGGTGCCCCTGGCCGTGGTGGCGTCGAGGCACTGGTCGTGGCCGCTGGTAGCGGACTTGATGTGGTACCAGCCCTGGTCGTCCTCGCTCACCGCCCACAGCTGGTTGGCGTTGCCGGTCTGCTTCATCGACAGGTGGGCGTCGGTCCAGCTGCCGGGGTGGTCGAGGACGTTGCCGCTGTTGCGGTCCTCGATGATCCACTTGTCGCCGGTCTGCCAGAACGCGAACGAGGGGTTGGGGTTGTAGGCGTGCGCCTGCCACGGCGCGGCCTGGCACTGGGCCCCGGAGGCCGGTGCCGGGGGATCGACGGTCGTCACCGCGCGGCGCTTGTCGCCGGTGGATCCGTAGTCCTTGCCGCCGATCCTGAAGGTGACGTTCGCCGGGCCGGTGACGGGCAGGTAGTACTTGACCTCGATGTCCTTCGACCTGCCGGCGGGGATGTCCTCGCAGTAGCCGAGTTTGACGGTCACCCGGTGGAAGTCGCCCTTCAGCCCGCCCGCGTTGGGCCCCGTGTGGCCGGGGACGATGCCGCTCATCTCCTTCCAGGCCCCGTCCTTCACCACCGGTGGGGCGGAGGTGGGGAGGTCGAAGGAGATCTCCGTGCCCTGGGCGAGGGCGACCTTGGAGTTGTTGGTGATCCGCAGCTTCGGCTGCATCGGCCACATGTCCCCGACGTCGGTCGGGAAGTCCACCAGCTCGGCCTTGACGTCGATCACCTCGGCGGGCAGCGTCTTGCCGCCGCCGGTGGTGTTGCCGGACGCCCCCGCGCCCTTGAGCGCGTTGTCGAGGCGGGTGGTCAGGTCGTAGCCCATCCCCCACTCGCCGTTGGAACGCTTGGTGTAGTCACCCGCGAGCTCCCAGATCATCGCCCCGCCGACGCCCTTGTCCGCGATGTACTTCGCCTTGGCGTCGATCGACCTGTCGTTCTCCGTGGAGAGGAACACCTTCTTGGCGTCGTTCCACAGCCACGACGACTGGAGCGGGTCGGAGTACTTCTCGGCGTAGCCGCCGGTCAGCTTCCCGGCGTCGGTGGCCGGGTCGACGCCGTAGGAGCGCAGGTAGCCGGGGGTGCGGCCGTCCTGGAGGTTCTTGGTGTGCCACAGCGGGTTCGACCCGGCGCCGACCTCGCGGCCGTCCTCGGTGTCGTGCCACACGTTGTCGATGCCGGTCGCGCCGAGGCCGCAGTCCTGGCCCTTGGCCGGGCCCCGGCCGCCGACGCCCTTCGGGCACTGGGACTGGTCCGCCATGGCGGAGGTGCCCCACAGGCCGTCCGTGCCGCCCTGCACGTTCTGCCAACCGCGGGAGTAGTAGGGGATGCCGAGGTTGATCCGGCCGGGCGGGAGGGCGCCGCGGTAGTAGTGGTAGGCCCAGTCGGTGTTGAAGTAGCCGTTCTTCTGGTAGTCCTTGGTGTCGGGCGCCTGGTCGTTGTAGATCCCGGCGGCGGCCAGCTCGTTGTCCTGCCCGGTGTCGTAGAGCGGGGCCTGCGGGCCGACGAACTTGTTCCAGGAGCCGTGCAGGTCGTAGCTCATGACGTTGACGTAGTCCTGGTACTGGAGCGCCTGGCCGGCGTCCAGTCCGCGCACCAGGTAGCCGGAGGCGGACCCGGCCGAGGTCAGCAGGTAGTAGCGGCCCTTGGCCGTGCCGGACTGGTCCAGCTTGGTCCGCAGGGTCTTCATCAGGGCGGTGTAGCCCTGCTGGAGGCCCTTGCGGCGCGGGTTGGAGACGTCCCAGTCGTTGGGGTTGCCCGTGTTGGGCAGGGCGCCGGGGTACTCGTAGTCGATGTCGACGCCGTTGAACCCGTACCGGTCCAGGAAGTCCGTCACGGAGTCGGCGAACGCGTCGATGCCCGCCTGGTTCACCGAGCCGTCGGCGTTGGTGGCCATCGCGTAGAAGTTCCGGGTGTCCGCCCAGCCGCCGACGGAGATCAGCGTCTTCACGGCCGGGTGCTTCTTCTTGTACGTGTTCAGCAGGTTGAAGTGACCCTTGTACGGGAGGGACGGATCCATGGCGTTCCGGTCGCCGTCCCAGGTCATGCCGGTGGCCGGGTTGGCCGGGTCGTTCACGTCACCGACGCTGATCCGGTTGTTCTCCACCTTCGCGAACGCATAGTTCACGTGCGTGACCTTCGACCAGGGGATGTTGGACGCCAGGTACGCGGGGTCTCCCTTGGCCCCGGAGCGCCACCCCGTGAAGTACCCCACCGTGCGCCGGGTGCGGTTGTTACCGACCCACTCCCGGCCGCTGTTGTCGTAGACGTCGCAGTACCGGGCGTTCACCCCCGGGGTGGCGGCCATCCCCTCGGGCCGGCAGTCGCCCGAGGAGGCGGGCTTCGTCCCCCGGTCGTCGGGCGAGTCGTCGAACGGGGCTCCCGCGGAGTCCGGCCCCCCGGGGTCGCCGGTGCTGGTGCCGCCCTCCAGGTGCCACCGCTGTTCGGCGGCCCCGGCGCACTTCCAGAAGGCCAGGGCCTTGTCCTCGCCCTGGTCGGTCAGGCAGCCGCCGTCCGAGGAGACGATCTGGTACGTCCGCCCGTCCAGCGCGTCGAGCTGCCAGCGCTGGTTCGCGCCCCCGCCGTCCCGCCAGAGCGCGCTGTAGTAGCTGGTGCCGTCCACGGTCTGCGACCGGTTGCTGTTGGCGTCCAGCACCTGTCCGGGGTCGAGGGCCGTCCGGATCGCGAACCGGCCGTCGTCCTGGCGGTCCAGGTTCCACTTCTGCGCCGGGTTCCCGTTCCCGCCGAGGGCCTTGACCTTGGTGCCGTTGGCGGGGTTCGCCCGGTCGACGTCGGCCACCCGGCCGGTGCCGTCGTTGACCAGCGAGACGCCGGCCGCCGAGGGCGGGGGCGGTGGGGTGTCCGTCGGGCGGCCGTTGTCGTCCATCCGCGGGATCTTCGGCATGCCGGTGGTGTCGCCGGCGGCGAAGATCGTGCCCTGCAGGACGCTCCAGCGCAGAGCCGTGGGGCCCACGACGACGGTGCCGTCCGTGCCGCCGGCCGCAACGAATCCGCTGGTCAACTGGTTCCCGCGGAAGAAGGAGGCATAGGCCCTGTTGGAGAACTGCGAGCCTGGCCACCGGATGGCCGCGTTGAACCCGTCGGTCCAGCCGGCTCGGGTCAGGGCGGTGAAGTTGTCGCCGATGGGCTTGGGCCCGTTGAGCACGCGGTCGGTGGAACGGCCGATGTTGGCTTCCAGCGACACGTACGTGTCGCCCTTGAAGAGGAAGACCTGGTTCTCCGTCACCGAGAGGGCCGCGTCGACCCCCTGGGTGAAGGGTGCGGTGCTGTCACTGCCGGCCAGGCTGTGCCACCCGTCCGCGATCGTGGTCGGCGGCTTGGTCATCGTTGCGGTCCCCGTGTCGGGGTCCACCCTCATCCGCATGTACTGGTCCCCCCGGAACATCATCACTTCATCCGGGTTCTCCGGCAGCGTGAAGGCCGCGTCGAAGCCGTTCGCGAACGGTGTGTTCCCCAGGACCGGCCACAGGTGGGAGATGGTGTCCTCCTTGCCTCCGGCCAGGCTGGCGTTGCCCGGGAAGTCCGCGATGCGGGCGACGAACGGCCCCCGGAGGAGGTAGACGTCACGGCTGGTGCTGAAACTCGCTTCCACCAGTGGCTGGGAGCACGCGAACGGGCCGTCGCTCGACCGCGGTATCCGGCAGATCCGATTCTGCGCCTGGACCTGGAGGACGGCCAGCCCGACGGCGGCTGCGGTGGCGGCGAACCAGGAGTTGCTCGGGTCCTGGTTGGCGTCCCACAGGTCCCTGCTTCGCCTGGCCCAGGTCAGGATCTGGGTCTCGTACTCACGGATGCGTGCCGGGATCCGGCTGCGCATCGCCGCTGCGATGCCGTTCCTGACGTTCTGGAACCGAGTGCCCTCGGCCACGGCTTCGACGAGGACCATCAGTGCGCTGCGCAACCATGGTGTCCGTTGCGCCTGCGCCGCCGGGTCCGGGCCGCCGTCGAGGACGTTCTCCAGGACTCTGACGGCGTTCCTCAGCGCGTCGGCATCGACATTCGCCCAGCCGTTCTCGAATGTGAAGAGGTTGCCTGGCGTGGCGGACTCGTTCCTGAGGTCGCCGTACTCGACGCCGATGGCGCTGAGCTCGCGATACCGGACCGTGATGGTTTGCCCTGGTTGCGGCCGCTGCCGCTGCTGCTGCGTGAACCAGTTGTCGCGGGCAGTCCGCGATGTGCCGACGCCCCTGTCGGCCAAGCGGTAGAGCGTCTTCACGCCCGCCCGGACGGTGTAGAAGCCGCAGATGTACATGTCGCGCGGCGCGATGATCAGTCCGGTTTCCATCCCCGGCACGGGGTCCTGATCCGGGTGTCCCAGATCGAAGAGGTCGACCATCACGGGGTTCGGGTCATCGAGCGTGACGTTGAAGTCCGCGCGGTACGGGCGGGTGAAGTTCCCCCGCAGCAGCTCGATGAGCTGGAGGTAGGGACGAGCCGGGTCCGGCGGGTCGGCGGCGTGCGCCGGCCCGGTCGCCCCGATGGGCAGGAGGAGAACCGCCAGCAGGACCACCAGCATCCGCCGGAGCCCTCCGACAAGCCGTCTTGGCGGTGGGCCCCCCGGTGCCCGGCCGGGCCGGACGGTCGTTCGCAACCGCAACATGTCCTCTCCAAAGGAATTCGGTGACATTGATGCGGCAGAACGTACGAGGCACCGGTAGACACGTGATGGACAGCGCCAGCCCGTTCGGCGCTCAGCGCCCTCCGGCGATGATCTCCAGGGCAGGGCGCGGTGATCGCCCCGAGGAACTCGGCGTACAGACCGTTGCGCAGCACCGTTCGTCTAGGGTCGGCGTGTTGACAGCGGATAGACGACGCGTCAACGACGGCCGGGCCGACGCCGTCCGCGCCCCCGCCTGCGCCCCTCGGTGACCGTTCGCGCCCTTGGTGCCTCCGACGCGCCCTTGCGCGCTACCTGCCGGTAAGTGTTAATGCGCCGTAAATTTGACTGGCCGTCACATTTCCCGGCCCTCCCGGCTCGGCCCGCCTTCGTCGAAAGGTGCTGCCATGCGGCGTATCACCTCGTGGACGCGAATACTCCGTTTCGGGCTCAGCGGCTGCCTCCTGGCGGCCGCCTCCGGCTCCGGCATGTGCCCAGCGGTCGCCGGACCGGCCGGTCCGCAGCCGCACGGCGGGCGGTCTCAGGATGGGGGGTCGCACGGTGGGTGGTCGCACGGCGGGCCGTCGCCGGAGCAGAGGATCGAAGCGCTCCTCGGCCAGCTGACCACCGACGAGAAGACGACGCTGCTACAGGGGATCGCCGCACCGAACGGGGTGTACGCGGTCGGCTACGTCCGGGGCGTGCCGCGGCTGGGCATCCCGCCGCTGCTGCTGTCCGACGGCCCGGCCGGCGTGCGGGACGGGCAACCGGCGACGGCGCTGCCGGCGCCGGTGTCGCTGGCCGCCGCCTTCGACCCGGGGCTCGCCACCACCTACGGCGCGGTGCTGGGCCGTGAGGCCCGGGCGCGCGGCTACCAGGTGCTGTACGCGCCGATGGTGAACCTCGTGCGGGTGCCGCAGGGCGGGCGGAACTTCGAGACGCTGGGGGAGGACCCGTTCCTCGCCGGGCGGGTCGCGGCGGCGGAGGTCCGCGGCATCCAGGCGCAGGGGGTCGCGGCGCAGGTGAAGCACTTCGCGGCGAACAACCAGGAGAACAACCGGCAGTCGTACAGCTCGGAGGTGGACGAGCGGACGCTGGCCGAGATCGAGCTGCCCGCCTTCCGGGCGGCCGTCCGGGACGGCCGGGCCTGGTCGGCGATGTGCGGCTACAACCCGGTCAACAGCATCTGGGCGTGCGAGAACTTCCCGCTGCTGCGGGACGTGCTGAAGGGCCGTTGGGGGTTCGACGGGGTGATCGGTTCCGACTACCCGGCCACCCACTCCTCGGTGAACGCCGCGGCGGGCGGGCTGGACCAGGAGTTCGGCGGTACGACGTACTTCGCCGACCTGAACGCGGCCGTGGCCGACGGGCGGCTCGCCCCGGCCGTCCTGGACGACCAGGTGCGGCGGGTGCTGCGGCTGATGGTCCGGACCGGGGCGCTGGACGGCGGCCGGCCGCCCGGCTCCGGCCCCGGCTCCGGCTCGGGCCAGGCCGTCTCCGATCCGCCCGTCTCCGATCCGCCCGCCTCCGACCCCGCCGCCGGCGCGCGCGACGCCCGGGCGGCGGCCGCCGCCGGGACGGTGCTGCTGCGCAACCAGGGGCCGGTGCTGCCGCTGGACGCCGCCCACCTGTCGTCCGTCGCGGTGATCGGCCCGTGGGCCGACCACGCCTACACCGGCGGCTACGGCTCCTCGCACGTCGCCCCCTACCCCGACCAGGTCGTGACGCCTCGCCAGGGCATTGCCGCCCGGGCCGGTGCGGGCGTCTCGGTGCGCTACCACCCGGGCGACGACGCGGCCGCGGCCGCCTCGGTGGCCGCCGGGGCGGACGTCGCGGTGGTGGTGGTCGGCGACGAGGAGACCGAGGGCGCGGACCGCGGCTCGCTGGACCTCGCCCCGGCGGACGACGCCCTGATCCGCGCCGTCGCCCGCGCCAACCCGCGGACGGTGGTGGTGCTCAACACCGGCGGGCCGGTCACCATGCCGTGGCTGGACGCGGTGCCGGCGGTGGTCGAGGCCTGGTACCCGGGCGAGCAGAGCGGCACCGCGCTCGCCGACGTGCTGTTCGGCGACGCCGATCCGGCGGGGCGGCTGCCCGTCACCTTCCCGACCTCGGTGGCGGCCACGCCGATCCGGGACGCCTCCCAGTACCCCGGCACGGACGGCGCCTACCACTACACCGAGCAGCTCGCGGTCGGGTACCGCTGGTACGACGCGACCGCCACCGCCCCGCTGTTCCCCTTCGGCCACGGCCTCTCGTACACCACCTTCGGCTACAGCAACCTCACCGTGACCGGCCCGGACGCCGCCGGCCGGGTGCGGGTCGGCTTCGACCTCGCCAACCAGGGCGCCCGGACCGGCACCGAGGTGCCGCAGCTGTACGTCTCCTTCCCGTCCGCGGCCGGCGAGCCGCCGCAGCAGCTCAAGGCCTTCGACAAGGTCACGCTGGCGCCCGGCCGGTCGACGCACGTGGAACTGCCGCTGGACCGCTCCTCCTTCGCGGTCTGGGATCCCGGCGTGCACGGCTGGCAGGTCCCCGGCGGGCGGTACGGCCTCATGGTCGGCTCCTCCTCGCGCGCGCCGAAGTTGCAGGGCGCGGTGGACGTCCCGGGCTCTCCGGTCGTCTCCACCTGGTCCGGGCGGATCACCGGTGCCGACGGGTCCTGTCTGGACGCGGGCGCCGCCGCCGCGGACGGCAACGAGGCGGTACGGCTGGCCGGCTGCGCGGGCACGGCGGCCCAGGACGCCATGGTCGGCTCGGACGGCACCGTCCGCGCCCTCGACGGCTGCCTGACCCCGGCGGGCCCGGACGACGGCGCCGCCGTCCGGCTGCGGGACTGCACCGCGGGCGCCGACCAGGTGTGGCGCCCGGGCCCGGGCTCCTCGATCCTCCACCCGGCGTCCGGCCGCTGCCTCGCGGCCGCCGACGGCCGGCTGCTGCTGCGGACCTGCTCGGGGGGCGCCGAGCAGAGCTGGGCCACCCCCCGCCCGAGCGGCCGGGTGACCGGCATCGCCGGGCAGTGCGTGGACCTCAACCGCGCCGACACGGCCAACGGCACCGCCGTCCAGCTCTACCGCTGCAACTCCACCGGCGCCCAGGACTGGACCGTCGGGCAGGACGAGTCCCTGCGGGCCCTCGGCAAGTGCCTGGACGTCACCAACGGCTGGACCGCCGCCGGGACGCCCGCCCAGCTCTACGACTGCAACGGCACCGGCGCCCAGCGCTGGCAGCCACGCCCGGACGGCACGCTCCTCAACCCGGCCTCCGGCCGCTGCCTCGACGCCCGCGACGGCAGCGGCGCCGACTGGACCAGGCTGCAGATCTGGGACTGCCACGGCGGCCCCAACCAGCGCTGGACCCTGCCCTCCTGATGCCCACCGCCGGCCGGGCGCCGGCCGTCCGCCGTCCGCCGCCGTCCGATGGCGGCGGGCGGCGGGGCTGCGTCAGCCGTTTGCTTCCAGAGCCGGGAGGTAGGCGCCGGCCTGGCCGGCGGCGGTCGGGTGGAAGGACTGTCCGATCGGCCAGTTCAGGGCGTGCAGCCAGGGAGCGGGGTCGCAGAGCTGGTGGCCGGCGAACCGGCTGGTCACATCCGCGTAGGCGAAGTTCGGGTACTTGGCGGCCTCGCTCTGGATGACGCTGTTCAGGACGTCGGCGCCGTCGTTGAGGGCAGCACGCCTGGCCGGGCTGATCCCCGGGCAGAGGGGGGCGCCGGGGTCGTAGAAGCGGGGGTAGCCGAGGATCACCACGTGGGCGTTGGCGGCGCGGGAGCGGATGGCGCCGTAGACGGTGTCGAGTTCGCCGGGGAGCTGGGTGCGGGCGGTGTTCTCTGCGGAGGAGACGGCGCTGAGGCAGGCGGCGTCGCTGCCGAGCAGGCAGGAGGCCAGTACGTCGCGCAGGCCGACGTCGTTGCCGCCGATGGTCATGCTGACCAAGGTGGTGCCGGAAGTGAGCGGGGCGAGTTGGTTGTTCACGACGTCGGTGGTGGTGGCGCCGCCGCAGGCCTGGAAGTCGAAGGTGGCCGGTGAGGTGGACTGGGCGTAGAGGTACGGGTACGCGTTGGTGCTCTGGTTGCAGCTGTTGAGGTACGTGCTGGATGATCCGCCGCCCGCGGAGTAGGAGTCGCCGAGGGCCACGTAGTTGACGGTGGCGGCGTGGGCGGCGTGGGCGGTGCCGGTGGTGGCGGCGAGTGCGGTGGTCGTCAGGGTGAGGAGCGCGGCCGCGAGGGCTGCGGGGCGGGTTCGGCTCATCGGTTGCCTCCTTGGTGGGACGGCTGGTGTGTCAGTGGGGCTGTTCGGCGTTGCGGCGCGGTGCCCGGGACGTGGTCAGGAGTGCTGACCGAGGAAGTCGGCGAGCTCTTTGTCGTACCGGGCGGGGTCGGCGTTCCAGGAGCCGGTGTGGCCGGCCCCGGGGACGGTGACGAGTCGGACCTTGTCCGGCCAGTCGCGGGCGAACCGGGCGCTGCCGGCGTACGGGACGAGTGTGTCGGCGGTGCCGTGGAAGAGCAGCACGGGCTGTTCGGGGCCGCCGTCGCGCCGGTTCGCCGCCAGGGTGTCGACCTGGTCGAGGTCCACTCCGGCTCGGAAGCGGATGAAGGGGGCCGTGAGGTCGGCGATGGGGAACGGGAGTCCGAGGCCGGTGGCGATCGTGTCGATGGCCGCCCGGTAGTCGAGTGCGGGTGAGTCGAGGACGACTGAGCGGACCGCGCTGGTGTCCTGGGCGCGCTGAAGGTAGTTCTCGACGATGGCGCCGCCCATGGAGAACCCGTAGAGCACCACGCCGGAGGCTCCGTGGGCGCGGGCGTAGCCGACGGCGGCGTCGAGGTCGCGCCATTCCGTGTTGCCGAGTTGTCGGCTGCCGTTGGAGTCGCGGGGTGCGCCGGGGTCGTTGCGGTAGGTGATGTCGAGGATAGGGTAGCCGAGGTCGTGCAGTCCGGGCATCGTCCGCAGGCCCGCGCTGCGGCCGGCGCCGAGCCCGTGGACCTGGATGACCCAGGTGCTGCGCGAGCCCGGGAGGTACCAGGCGGGCATCGGGCCCAGGTCACCGGGGTAGCTGACGTCCTGGTAGTCCAGCCCCACCGCTCGGCGCGGGTCCGAGTTCCACACGGTGACGATGATCTTCGCCTTGGCGCCGACGGCGGGTGGGGTGGTGGCCTGGAGTTCGCGGGTGACGGTCTTGCCGTCCGAGGCGAGGACGCGGCCGAGTTCTCCCGAGCGCCGCTGTGCGGATCCGCTGTCCTGCCAGACCAGGCCGTAGGTGCCGGTGTAGCGGCTCTCGTCGGTGGCGGGAAGGGTCACCGTCGCGTTCCCCACGGCGATGACGCGGGTGTTCAGCGGGGTGTCGTCGGTGGGGTGCAGCAACTTGCCGGTCAGTAGCCACAGCGCGCCGGACGCCGCGGTGAGAGTGAGGACGAGCAGGCCCGTGACGGCGACGACGATGCGTCGGCGCAGGCGGGTGCGGCGGCTGGACGGTGGTGTCGTGGGGTGGCTGGACGGCGGTGTCGTGGGGTCGGTCATCGCCGGGGTCGGTTCCTGGTTCATGGCTGCTTCAGCGTGGTGGGGCCGGAGGCCAGGGTGAGGGCGAGTCCGGTCGGTGTGACGGTGAGTGAGACGGGCTTGAGGGACAGGGGGTAGTCGGCTTGTCGGTTCCGCGCGGTGAGCTTGGTGTTGATCTGGTCGAGCTGGGGACCGGTGATCGTTCGGCCGAGGAACTGCAGGCTGGTGGCGGTGATGGTGACCCGGCCGTCGGCCAGGGCGGGCTTCAGCGTCAACTGGCCCATGCCACCCGGGCCCAGGGCGAGCAGGAGGGTACCGGTGGCGGGGTCGGTCCGGGTGCTGCTGACGGGAACGCCCTGGCCCGAGTCGTGGATCGCTCCCGCCAGGGAGTCGGCGGGGATCGTGACGGTGGCCCGGACGTCGGACGCCGTCGCGGGCTCGGCCAGGTGGAGGTCGTCGAGCGTGATGCGGACCGAGGCGCCCGTGAGTGAGCCGACGTGGGCGTCGTCCGCGCCGAGCGTGACGTGATCCAGGTGCCGGTCGAGGATCGCGAGCAGCGCCGGGCCGGCGCCGGTGTCGACCGTCACCCGGGTGTCGAGCGCCTTTCCCATGCGGTCGGCGATCCGGCTCTTCAGGACGTGCCGGGTGACGGCCTCGCCGCCCCCGGCGAGGGCCAGAACGGCGGCCACGGGCAGGACGACGGCGCGAGTGATCCGGCCTCGCCGGGTGGTCGGGCGGCGGAGGCGGCCCAGCCGCGCGGTGGCGGTTCGGGCCGGTTCTGGACGGATGGTCATCATTGTCCTGCTGTCGTTGTCGGGGCGTCGGAGGGGGGCGGGCGGCCCGGTGCGGTCCCGGCGGCGTCCTGTGGTCGGCCGTTGTCCTGGGGACGGGGCGCGACCGGTGCGCGTGAGCAGCACGACGACCGCGACGATCAGGAGGGCCGCAACACAGACGCCGAGCAGCACGAGGGATCTGGAGCCCGTGAGCACGACTGCTCTCCCTTGTCCCGACCCCGCCGGTCGGCGAGGTCGGAAGCATCCTGTCGCCGTTGTGCAAGGCGAAGGTTCGGCCTGTGTTCGGGCCTTGTAAGGATCGCCGTCGGTCCGCCGGACGGTGACGGCCCGCGGGTTAGCATCGGTGCAGTTCGAAGCCGTGGCACGCGCGACTGGCCAAGCAGCCGCGGGATGGGTGCCGCGGCGCGGGGAGACTGCGGTGACACCGGACAGATGACACAGAGCAAGGGCCTTGTGCTGGTGGTGGAGGACGAGCGCCACATCGCCGACCTCCAGCGCCTGTACCTCACCCGCGAGGGCTTCGGCGTCCACACCGAGGCCGACGGCACCGCCGGGTTGGCCGCCGTGGCACGGCTGCGGCCGGTGGCGATCGTTCTCGACATCGGGCTGCCCGGGCTGGACGGCACGGACTTCTGCCGCCGGCTGCGCGCCGCCGACGACTGGACGCCCGTCATCCTGGTCACCGCCCGGGACGAGGAGGCCGACCGGATCCTCGGCCTGGAGATCGGTGCCGACGACTACCTCACCAAACCGTTCTCGCCCCGCGAGCTGGTCGCCCGGGTCAAGGCGGTGCTGCGCCGCACCGCCGGCCCACCGGTCTCGGCCGTCCTGGGCGGCAGCCGGCTGCGCCTGGACCCCGGTCGCCGCACGGTGCTCTGCGACGGCGAACCGCTGGAGCTGACCACCACCGAGTTCAACCTGCTCGCCCACCTGCTGGCCCGGCCCGGTCAGGTCTTCAGCCGCGAGCAGCTCCGTGCCCAGGTCTGGGGGCAGGCCGACTACGGCGACAGCCGGGTCGTCGACGTCTACGTCTCGCAGCTGCGCGCCAAGCTCGGCGACGCCAGCCCGATCCGCACCGTGCGGGGGATCGGCTACAGCGCCCAGGAGCCGGAGCGGTGAGGCGCCTGCGCGCGGGCTCCCTCACCGGCAGCCTGGTCCTGCTCGCCACCGTGGTGGCAGCCACGGCCGTGCTACTGGCGGGGGTCGCGGCCTGGCAGACCGCCTTCTCCAACGCTGAGTCCCAGTACCGGGAGCGCCTGTCCCGGCAGGCCACCGTGCTCAGCCTCGCTCCCAACCTGTCCGTGCTGCTCCTCGACCAGACCCAACGGCTGACCGGGGCCACCGGCGTCCTGGTCGCCGTCGTCGATCCCGACGGACACGTGGACGGCCCCGCGGCGCAGGCCGTCGCCCCGGCCGACCGGGACGCGCTGCTCGCCGGACGGACGCTCTCCGCCACGGCCTCGCTCGGCGACCAGCGCGTACTCGTCCAGGGACACCCGGCAAGCAACGGCGGCGCTGTCGTGCTGACCCAGCCGTTCACCGAGGTCGATGCGGCTGCCGGCCGGATGCGCGGCAGTCTGACGCTCCCCCTGGTCGCGGGCCTGGTCGGAGCCGCCCTCGCCGGAGCCCTGCTGGCCCGCCGCATCGCCCGCCCCCTGGTCGCGGCGGCCGGTGTCGCCCACCGACTCGCCGCAGGTGAACGCGGCCTGCGCTGCGAGGCCGACGGCCCCACCGAGGCCCGTGACGTCGCCCAGGCCCTGAACGCACTGGGCGCCGCCCTCGAACGCAGCGAACAACGCCAGCGCGACTTCCTGACCTCGATCTCCCACGAGATCCGTACCCCCCTCACCGCACTCCAGGGCTACGCCGAGGCCCTCACCGACGGGGTCGTCGAACCCGGGCAGCAGGCCCAGGTCGGCCAGATCCTCCTGACCGAGACCAGACGCCTGGACCGCTTCGTCTCCGACCTGCTCGAACTCGCACGCCTGGACGCCGACGACTTCCCCATCACCCGCGAACCCACCGACCTCACCGCCCTCGTCCGTGAGACCGCGCAAGCCTGGGACCAGAGGGTCCGGCAGAGCGAACTCCACCTGCGGGTGGAAACGGCCGGGGAACCCGTGATCACGGTCACCGACGGATTCCGGGTCCGCCAGTTGCTCGACGGTCTGATCGGCAACGCCGTGCGGATCTCGCCGCCCGGCGCCCCCGTGGTGCTGGCCCTGCGCCGAACGGACAGCGGCGACACCGAGCTACAGGTCCGCGACGGCGGCCCCGGCCTGACCGACGAGGACGTCCGGGTCGCCTTCGAACCCGGCGCCCTGCACTCCCGCTATGCGGGCACCCGCCCCGGCGGCACCGGCCTCGGCCTGGCCATCACCCGTCGCCTCACCGACCGGCTCGGCGCCACCATCACCGTCCACGGCCACGGCCCCGAGGGCGGCGCCTGCTTCACCGTCGCCCTCGGCACCATCCCGCTCGACGCGTAGCCGCCCGCGCAGCACCCCGGACCAGGGCCGCCGTCCGAACCGCCTGCCCCGCGCAGCGCCCGGAGCTCGCTCCGCAGGAATAATTCGCACACTACTCATTTGGCGCTATCCAGCCCGCCTCCGGCTGTGATGACCTTGGCGACTGTGGCGCGCGTCACATCGTGTGACAGCGCAGTGAGATCGCACTGCCGTGCGTGCCCGACCCAAGGCGATCGAGGAGGTACTCGTGAGTGGCAGGGAGAACAGTGGCAGGGCGGCCGGCGGTGACGGCTTCCCGGATCTGAGCCCCGGGGAACTGGCGGAGATCGAGCGCGTGATCCTCGGCGGCGACGACGGGATCGCGCTGCGGCACGCCGCGCACGAGGCCGGCGGGCCGCGCGTGTCCGCGGCCGAGCTGCAGAAGGCCCTTGAGCTCCATGTGTGCATGGGCTTGAACGCCTGCCGCAACCACGACATCGACGAGAAGGCGCCGATGGCGGGCATGGGAGCCTGTGCCACCGTCCTGCACGTGTGCCACGGCGCCAACGAGTGCCGCGGGCAGGGCGGGTGCGGCTACACCGGCCCCGACGCGGAACTCGCCAAGCCGGGCGAGCAGGCCTGTCGGCAGAACGGCAGCTGTGCGAGCCCGATCAATGTCAGCCGGGTGTTCGCGGGCGGCCCGCTGAAGGGCAAGAGCGTCTGGAAGCTCGCCCGCCAGCTGTTCGAGGCCCGGATGTACGCCGCCGGCCTCCCGTTCGGCCCGTCCCCGGGCGAGGGCTACCCGGACGACCTGGTCCCGCCGTACGAGGTGAACGAGGCCGAGCGGAGGAAGAAGAGGCTCGACCGGAGCAAGCCGCAGGTGCTGCCGCTGCCGTCGGACGAGGCGACCGCGTGACGGAGCCCCACCAGGGCGAGCGGATCGACCGGGTGTCCCGCTTCGACCTGCCGAACCTGGGGTTCGGTGTCGGCCTGCGCGGCCCGCACCACCGGTACGTACTGGACCACCTCGGTGATGGGCTGGGCGCCGAGTGGCTGGAGATCATCTCCGAGAACTACCTCGACTCCCACGGCCACCCGCGTCACGTACTGGACCGGGTCGCCGAGCGGCACTCCCTGGTCATGCACGGGGTGTCGCTGTCGATCGGCAGCGTGGAGCCCCTGGACTTCGACTACCTGGGGCGGCTCCGGCGGCTGGCCGACACGGTGGGCGCCGCCTGGGTGTCGGACCACGTGTGCTTCACCGGGGTCGCCGGGCTCAACACCCACGACCTGCTGCCGGTCCCCTTCACCGAGGCCGCGCTGACGCATCTGGTGCGACGGGTCAGGACCGTGCAGGACTTCCTGGAGCGCCCGCTGGTGCTGGAGAACCCCAGCACGTACGTGGGCTTCGCCGCATCGACCATGCCGGAGGAGGAGTTCGTCGCGCGGCTGGCGGTCGAGGCCGACTGTGGGCTCCTGCTGGACGTCAACAACGTCTACGTGTCGGCCGTCAACCACGACACCGATCCGCGCGCATACCTCGGAGCGCTCCCGCACGACCGGGTGGTACAGATCCATCTGGCCGGTCACACCGACGCGGGCACACATCTGATCGACACCCATGACGGACCGGTCGCACCGGCCGTGTGGGAGCTGTACGACGCGGCGATCGCGCTGACCGGGCCCGTGTCCACCCTGCTGGAGTGGGACGACCGCCTGCCGCCCTTCCCCGAGCTGGTGGCGGAACTCGGAAAGGCGCGCCAGCGGGCCCTCGATCCGGCGAACATCCCCGTCGCGACGGGAGTCTGACATGTCGACGGTCGAAGGAGCGCCGGCGCACCTGGCCGAACTCCAGCACTGGCTGCAGGCCGCCGTCCTCCACGCCACCGGCCCGGACCAGGAGGGCGGCGAGGCCACCGCCCAGGTGCTCACGCCGTCCAGCCGGCTCACCGCCGGCGAGCGGCTGGACATCTACCGCCGCGGTTACCGGCTGCGCCTACTGGCCTGCCTGCGCTCCTGCTTCCCCGCGCTGCGCCGACTCCTGGGGCCGGAGGCCTTCGACGCGCTCGCCACCGAGTACCTGAACACCTGCCCGTCCCGCAGCTGGACCCTGGAGCACTTCGCCGACGGCTTCGCGTCGCACCTCGCGACCACCAGACCCGACCGCGACCCACCGGGCCACGACGTCGATCCCTGGGTCCAGCTGATCGTCGAACTCGCGGGATATGAAAGGGCTTTCGCCGAGGTGTACGACGCCGAGCCGGACCGCGCGTGCCGAGTGCTGGCCTGTCGGCACCCCGTGCACCGCTACGCGGCCGCGGTGGCCCGCGGCGAGGACCCGCAGCCGCCGGCCGCACGCCCCGTACTCCTGCTGCTGCGCCGCCGGGACCACGGCGTCCACGTGACGGAGCTGACCGAGGACGTCCGGCGCACGCTCCTCGCCTCCCGGGCTGGGTTCCCCGGCCGCCCCGACCGAGTCGACCGCCCCGACCGGGCCGGTCCGCCACCCGCACCGCCCTCACCGCGCCACGAGCGCCCGGAACCGAACGGAGCCGAGGTATGACGACCGATGCCACCAAGTCCGCCACCCGTCGCCTGGCCGACATCCCCTTCGCCGTCACCCCGATCGACACGATCAAGGCCGACCGGCCGATCGAGGACATCGACGCCTTGCTCGACCACCTGCATCAGGCGGCCCAGGTCGAGCTGTCCACGATCCCGATGTACCTGTACGCGGCCTACTCCATCGGGACCAAGGGCCACAGCCAGTGGGACCCGGGAATCTCCGCCCAGCGCACGATCATCAGCATCGCGATCGAGGAGATGCTGCACCTGTGCCTGGTGCGCAACCTGGCGGTCGCGCTCGGCGGAGCGGACCGGATCGTCTTCTACGACCCGGACTTCATCACCAAGTACCCGAGCAAGATGCTCCATCGGACTCCGCCGTTGACCCTTCACCTGGAGCGGTGCAGCAAGGACCTGATGACCCGGGTGTTCCTGCCGCTGGAACTGCCCGCCGAGAAGGGCGCCGAGCCGCAACCGGACGAGTACAACACGCTCGGCCAGTTCTACCGGGCGATCGAAGAGGGCCTCAAGCACCTGACCCAGGTCGACCCGGACGGCGTGTGGAAGTACGCGAAGGCAAACGCCCCCTGGCAGTACGAGAGCGCGTACTGGAACCATGACGGCGGCGGCGAACCCGTGGTCATCACCGACCTTGACACGGCCCAGACCGCCTTGAAGATCGTGATCGAGCAGGGCGAGGGCGTGGACCCGAAGAAGGCCACCGTCCCGATCGACCCCGTCAACCCGCGACCCGGCCTCGACGAGCTCTCGCACTACGCGAAGTTCAAGAGGATCGAACAGGGCATCGAGGTCATCGGGCAGGTCCGCAACGTCCCCGGCGATCCCCGGGTGAAGGACTTCTCCGGACCGGCCGGAGGCCTGGCCCTCCTCTTCAATGCCGCCTACTGCTACACCCTGGCCATGCTCGACAAGCTCTACGCCGTCCGGTCGAACCTCAACCCGAACCGGACGAGCACCCGTTACCACCTGGAACGCACCTTCATCGCCTCGATGAGCGGTGTGCTCTACCCCATCGCGGAACTCCTCATGACGACCTCGGGCAGCGACGACCCCGCCTGGGACGGAGCCTGTGCCGCTCCCACCTTCGAGTACTACGACTTCGCCGCGGAGCAGAAGGCCAAGGGGCACCGGACCATGAAGGAGCACCTGATCTGGCTCTGCGAGACCGCCGTCGTCGACTTCCCCGAACTCGGCGGTGACAACAGCGTCCACTGGCTCCTGAAGAACCTGCCCAGCGTGGACGACATCCCCTCGGATCCCCCCGCCAGCCGCCCGCGCCCGATGCCCAACTGACGGACCGCGACCGGCGCCCCGGCCCGTCCGCCCGCTCCGACGATCCGCGCAACGGGGGGTTGGCGGTGTCTTCGTGGCACATCCGGCGTTCGGGCGGGTGCGGGCGGGTGCGGGCGGCGAAGCAGGAGAGCTGTGGGTGGGCGGGTGCGCTGTGGGCGCGGGCTACGTCAACGACTCGGAGCTCACCGGCAGGCGTCGCCCGTGGCGGAACCGGAGAGGGATTCGGGCCAGTGGTTGCTCCGGCTCAGGTCGCAGATGCGGTCGGCGGTCCGGTCCGCGTCCGTGGGCCACAGCCGTGCTCCGTCGCTGGCGGCGGTGAGGAGCGTGCTCTGGTCGGGGCTGAAGGCGGCCGTGTGCACGGCTCTGGTGTGACCGACGAGCAGTGCCGTGACCTGCTGTGATGCCACGTCCCACAGGCACACCGTGCCGCTGGCGTCCGTGCTGGCCAGCGTGCGGCCGTCGGCGCTGAAGGTGACGGAGAAGACGGTGTTGATGTGGCCGGTGAGGGTGGCGACCGTCCGGCGCTGCGCCACGTCCCACAGGCGCACGGTGGCGTCGGAGCTGCCGGTGGCCAGGGTGCGGCCGTCGGGGGAGAAGGCCAGGGAAGCGATGGCGTTGGTGTTCTCGGACAGGACGGCGACGGTGCGGTGCGTGGCCAGGTCCCACAGGCGCACCGTCCCGTCGTACCCGGCGGTGGCCAGGGTGCGTCCGTCGGGGGCGAAGACGGCCTTGGAGACCAGGCTGGTGTGCCCCTGGAGGACCGCTGTCGTCTGGTGGGTCGCCACGTCCCACAGGCGTACGGTCGTGTCGAGGCTGCTGGTGGCCAGGGTGCGGCCGTCGGGGGAGAAGGCGACGCTCGACACCTGGTCGGTGTGGCCTTCGAGGGTGGCGACCGGGCGGCCTGACGCGGCGTCCCACAGGCGTGCCGTGCGGTCGGAGCTCGCGGCGGCCAGCAGGAGGCCGTCCGGGGAGAACGCCAGGTGCATGATGCCCTGGCTGTGCGCCGCGAAGGTCACGGCGGGGCGCAGCGGAGCGGTGGTCCACGAGGTGACGGAGCCGTCGGTGTGGCCGATGGCGAGGGTCCGGCCGTCGGGGGCGTAGGTGGCGACGGTCGCGAGGGTGTCCAGGTCGTTCGTCGCGCTGAAGGTGGCGGCGATCTGGCGGCTCTTGAGGTCCCACGTGTGGACGATGTTGTCGGTGGCGGTGGTGGCCAGCTCGTTGCCGTCGGGGGAGAGCGCCAGCGCGGGGGCGGATGTGTTGGTCTCGTGGAGGGTGGCGGTCAGTCGGCGCTCGGCCACGTCCCACAGGGCGACCGTGTTGTCCTGGCCGATCGTGGTCAGGGTGCGGCCGTCGGCGGTGAACGCGGCCTGGCTCACCTCCTGCGTGTGCCCGTTGAGGACGGCCGTGGTGTCGTGCGACGCCACGTCCCACAGCCGCACGGCGCGGTCGGCGCCGGCGCTGGCCAGGGTGCGGCCGTCGGGGCTGAAGGCGACGGTGCCGACGGCGCCGGTGTGGCCGGTCAGGGTGGCGAGCATGCGGTGGGTGGTGGTGTCCCACAGCTTCACGGTGTGGTCGGCGCCGCTGGTGGCCAGGGTGCGGCCGTCGGGCGCGTACGCCACCGCTCGTACGGAACCGGCGTGACCGGTGAGCGTCGTGAGGGCGCGCTGGGACGCCACGTCCCACAGCCGGGCGGTCTGGTCGTACCCGGCGGTGGCCAGGGTGTGTCCGTCGGGCGAGAACACCGCCGAGGAGACGGCGCCGGTGTGGCCGGTGAGGATGCCCGTCGTGCGGTCGGAGGCGACGTCCCACAGCCGTACGGTGCGGTCGGCGCCGGCGCTGGCCAGGGTGCGGCCGTCGGGGCTGAAGGCGACCGTGTTGACGATGCCGGTGTGGCCGGTCAGGGTGGCGAGCATGCGGTGGGTGGTGGTGTCCCACAGCTTCACGGTGTGGTCGGCGCTGCCGGTGGCCAGGGTGCGGCCGTCGGGCGCGTACGCCACCGCCGTCACGGTGCCGGTGTGACCGGTGAACTGGTTGGAGGAGTAGGCGGCGTAGGCGCTCAGCAGGCTGCCGCGGGCCTCGGTGGTGCGGGCCGTCCGGTAGCCCTCCAGCGCGACCAGCGCCGCGGCCTCGGGCTGCGTTTCGAGGAGTTGCCTGGATTGGGCGGCCCGTTCGCGGGAGACCGCGACGCGGCGCTGCGCGTCGGACTGCTCCCCCTGGACGAACGCGGTCACCGCCAGCACCAGGGAGAGCACGGTCAGGACGGCCAGCGCCACGACCGTCCGGCGCCGGCGACGGCCACGCTGGCCGTCCGCCGCGGTGCTGGCGTCCAGGAAGGCGGACTCAAGCCGGTTGAGCGCCGCGCCGCGGGTACGGGACCAGCTCCAGGCGGTGGCGAGCTGTGCTCCCCGGTACAACGCGCCCGGGTCGCGCTGGAGTTCGTTCCAGGTCAGGGCGGCCTGGGTGAGCCGGCGGTGTGTCCGCAGGGCCTCGCGGTCGACGTCGAGCCAGTGGCGCAGCCGAGGCCAGGCGCGGATGACCGCTTCGTGGGCGACGTCGACGGTGCCGTCGGCCAGGACGATCAGGCGGGCGGCGGCGAGCCGGTGCAGGAGGTCGTCGACGGTCGCGGCGTCGGCGAGGCCGTCGAGTTCCTTCCGGGCCAGGCGGCGGCGGGTGTCCTCGGTGCCCTCGCCCGGGGCGGTGAGCCGGAGGAACAGCAGCCGCATGGCCTCCTGGTGGCCCGGCGGGAGAGCGGCGTACATGGCCTCGGCGGTCTGGGTGATGGCTCCCCGCATGCCGCCGGTGGCCCGGTAGTCGGCCAGCCGCAGGACGGTCCCGCGGTGCCTGGTCCAGGTCTCGCGCATCGCGTGGGCCACCAGCGGCAGCGCGCCGGGCTGGCCGGTGGCCTCCGCGAGGACGGCCTCGAGCAGGTCCGGGTCCACCACGACGCCCGCTCGGGCCGCGGGTTCGACGACGATGTCCCGCAGCTCGGCCCGGGTGGGTGCGCCGACCGGCAGTTGGGCGCCGGAGCGGAGGGCGGCGGCCAGGGCGGGGTGGGCGAGGCAGCGGTCGTAGAAGTCGGCGCGCACGCTGATGACGACCCGTACCCGGGCCTCGGCCGCGCCGGCCCCGGCCGCTCCGTCGCCGGCTGTGTGGCCGTCGGCCGTCCCGTCGACGGCCGTGCGGTCGCCGGCCGTCCAGGCCAGGCAGGCCAGGGCCGCTTCCCGCTCCCCGACGTCCGCGCAGGTGGTGAAGAGCTCCTCGAACTGGTCGACGACGAGGACGACGCGCCGGTCGGCGGGCTGCGTGACCAGCCAGGTGTCCAGCGCGATCCCCAGGGCCGCGGGCTCGTCGGCCAGCGCGCGGGACAGTGCCTCCGCGTCACCGCCCGTCAGGGCGCAGACCGCCAGGGCCAGCGCCCGTAGCGGGTGGTCGCCGGGGACCAGCGGCGCGGTGTGCCAGGACTCGTCGAGCCGGGGGAGCAGCCCGGCCCGCAGCAGCGAGGACTTGCCGCTGCCGGAGGCGCCGACGACTGCCGTCAGCCGGTGGTCACCCACGTGCCGGACCAGGTGGCTCACCAGTTCCGACCGGCCGAAGAAGATGTCGGCGTCCCCCGTGCCGAACGCGGCCAGTCCCAGGTACGGGCAGTGAGCGGGGTCGCCCCCGTCCGCGCGGTCCTTGTCGCCGTCCTGCGCCGTGGCGGACGGCCCTTGGACGGCCCGGGAAGCCGCCAGCCAGCGGGCCTCCCACTCCGCCTTCTCCCCGCCGCACACCCGCGCGTAGGCGAGCACCACGGCCAGCGACGGCAGGCGCTCGCCCTTCGCTGCCTCCGCCAGCGTGCTGGCGGAGTAGTGCGACTCCTTCGCCAGCGCGCGGTAGCTCGGTGCGCCCGACCGGTCCCGTAGCTGGCGCAGCTCCCAGGCGAGCCGCTCCACCGGACCGGCCTGCGGATCGACGAACCGCTCCGGTCTGCCCAGTCGGGCCTTGCGCCGTGTCCCGTTCGGCCGCGTGTCCACGTTCACCACCCCTGGCAGGCCTCTCCCGCCCCCTCACATCGTTGTCCGACTTGAATGTCCTGCCCAGAGGGCTCTTTCGGACAATGCGCCGCCGCTGCAGAGTTTCTGGCATCGGGGGGTTCGCCGGAACACCTCGTGGCGTTCGGGGGACGGCCCGGTGGCAGCCGCTCGCCACCGGGCCGAGCGCCTCAGGTGCCGCCGCGCAGGTGCCGCCGCTCAAGTCGGCACCTGCGCGGAGGACCCGTCGTCCGCGCGAAAGGCATCCGCCGGTTGCCGGCACACCTGTGACGCAGCTCACTGGAACTGCTTCGTGGTGGCCGGACAACCAGAGGTGTGGACTATTCGCTGCACGAACGGATCAGAGCCGGGGACCCGGGCGCCTTCCGGCAGTTGTTCCAGGAGCACTCGCAGGCGGTTCTGTCGCACGCGGTCCGGGTGAGCGGGGACCGCGCCGGTGCCGAGGACGTCATGGCGGTGGTCTTCCTGGAGGCCTGGCGGCTGCGGGACAAGCTCCGCGACGAGGGGACCACTCCTCGCCCGTGGTTGATGGGCATCACTGTCAACGTGCTGCGCAACCGGGCCAGGGCCGCCCGCCGGCATGCGGCCGCCCTCGCCCGCATGCCGCTCGCCGAACCCGCCCCGGACTTCGCCGACGAGTTGGTCGGCCGGCTCGCCGACCGCGATCAACTGCTCGCTGCCAAGGCGGCGCTGGAGAAACTGCGCCGCGGGGAGCGCGAGGTGTTCTCGCTGTGCGTGTGGGCGGGCCTCAGCTACCCCGAGGCCGCCGAGGCCCTCGGCATCCCGGTCGGCACCGTGCGCTCCAGGCTCTCCAGGGCCCGGACCCGGCTGCGTGCTCTGGCCGACAAGGAACTGCGGCAGGCTTCGAAAACTCGCCGGGAACCCCTGCCGGCAGCCGGACAAGTACAGGGTGGCCGGATGGTTCCGGCCCGGTCGAACAAGGAGTGGAACAGATGACCAGCACCCCGGAGTGGCAGCAGCCGCTTGAGGACGCGGAGCTGAGGCACCTGCTGCCGGCGGCCGGAGCACCGGCCGCCCCGCTCGGCCGACAGCGCCAGATCGAGGAGTTCCTGATGAACGAGATCACCCGTACCCCCGAAGCCGCAGTGCCGGTCCGCCCCGAGGCCAGGAGGCGTCGGCGGCTGCTGATCGCCGTGCCCACCACGGTGGCGGCCTTCGCCCTCGCCGCCACCGTGGCGGCCACCACGCTCGGCAGCCCGGGAACGACCCCCGCGCGCAGTGAGCGCGTCGCCGCACCCGTCATCCAGGTCTCGGCGGGCGACACCGCGGGCCTGGCCGGCGCGGTGGAGCGGATCTCGCTGGCCGCCGCGGCCGCGCCCGACCTCGTCCTGCGCCCGGGGCAGTACGTCTACATCGAGAGCACCGTCTCCCACCTCACGGGCACCATCGACGCCGCCAGCGGCACCTCGAACGTGTGGGTCGAGAAGCCCCACCAGCGCCAGATCTGGCACTCGGCCGACGGCCGCACGGGCTGGCTCACCGAAGAGGGCAAGTCCCCGGAAGGCGGCAAGGCACTCGAATCGGGCACTGGTGCCTACCTGAACGCGCCCTCCTACGACTACGTGCGCACCCTGCCCACCGACCCGCAGGAACTGCTGCAGAAGATCTACACCGAGACCAAGGGAAGCGGCAACGGGCCGGACCAGGAGGCGTTCGTCACCATCGCCGACCTGATCCGCGAGCAGGCCGTCCCCGGCAAGCTCGCCGCCGCGCTCTACCAGGCCGCGGCCCGCATCCCCGGTGTCGTCCTCCTCGACAGCGCCACCGACGCCGCCGGGCGCACCGGCATCGCGATCGCCCGGACCAACACCACCACCGGCTCCCGCGACGAGATCATCTTCGACCGCAGCTCCTACGCCTTCCTGGGCGAGCGCAGCGTCCAGGTCACCGAAGCCTACGGAGTCAAGCCCGGCACCGTCACCGCGAACACCGCCGTCCTCAAGCGCGCCGCCGCCGACGCCCCCGGCCGCCAGCCGGGCAACGCACAGGCCTGACCGCACCCGCGCGTCGCTCCGCCCGTCGCTCCGGCCCCCGTTCTCGGGCCGGGGCGACGGGCGGAGCTGTGTGAGCAGACGGGCGGAGCTGCGTGAACAGCAGTTGACAGTGGACCCGGCCGGCTTCGGAACGTCACGCCCTAGCGGCGGGCGAGGCCGTCGATCATCAGGGAGACGGTGAAGTCGAAGCGGTCGTGGCCCGTGCCGGCGGTGAGTTCGGCGGCGTGGCGGGTGGTGTGGGGGAAGGTCTCGGCGGGCAGGGCGGTGAGGCGGCGCAGCAGCTCGTCGCGGTCGAGGACCCACGCGTCGTCGTCGTGTGCTGCTCGCTGGCGCACGATCGAGGCTTCGAGGCAGTAGGCGGCCACGTACAGCAGGAGCGCGTCGACGGCCCAGGCGGCGGCCTGTGGGGCGACGCCGCCGGCGAGCAGGATCGCCAGCATCCCTTCGCTGACGCGCATGGTTTCGAGGTCGGTGGGGGCGATGGCGAGCGCGGCGCGGGAGATCCCGGGGTAGTCCAGGTACTGGTCGCGGATTCGGGTGCAGACGCCGCGGATCTGGTCCCGCCAGGCCGCGGGGTCGGGCTCGGGCAGGGCGAGCGCGGCGCACAGCCGTCCGATGAGCAGCTCGTCGAGGTCGGCCTTGTTGACGACGTGGGCGTAGAGGGAGGCGGGCCCGGTGTCGAGGGCGCCGGCGAGGCGGCGCATGGTCAGTGCCTCGTAGCCCTCGGTGGCGATGACGCCCAGCGCGGTGTCGATGACCTGGTCCACGGTGATGGGGGCCTTGCGGCGGCGCGGCCTGGGGTCGGTTTCGGCGTCGGGGTTCGGCGGCTGGTGGCGTGCCGCGCGTCGCTCTCTCGGGTTCACCGGACCATCATAGCTTGACACGAACGCTGTTCGTTTATAGAACATTGTTCGTGACTAGGAATGTGAACGTGAACCGGGATCCGCATCAGGATTCGAACCAGACCATGAACCAGGACGTGGACGTGGACGTGGACGTGGACGTGACCGTCGTCGGCGCCGGGCCGGTGGGCCTCGTGCTCGCCGCCGAGCTGGCGCTCTCCGGGGCGACGGTGCAGGTGCTCGAACGGCTCGCCGAGCCGGACCGGTCGATGAAGGCGGGGGCGGTCAACGTCCCGACGGCCGAGGCGCTCGACCGCCGCGGCCTGCTGCCGGCCGCCGAACAGGTGCAGCGGGAGCAGCTCGAACGGGTCGGGTCGTTCGCCCGCGCGGTCGACCAGCCGCCCGGCGGTGGCCGGCCGGCGCGCGCACCCCGCTTCACCGGGCACTTCGCCGGGATGGTCCTCGACGCCGACCTCGTGGACTGGTCCGATACCGACCTCGCCGCGCACACCGCCGTCGACGGAGCGCGGATGGTGCCGCAGCGCGAGCTGGAGGCGCTGCTGGCCGGCCAGGTCACGCGTCTGGGCGTGGCGGTGCGTCGCGGGGTGGAGGTCACCGCGCTCGAAGACACCGGCGACGGCGTGCTCGTCACCACCACCGCCGGCACGGTGCGCACCGGATGGCTGGTCGGGTGCGACGGCGGGCGCAGCACCGTGCGCCGCCTCGCGGGCATCGGCTTCCCCGGCACCGACCCCGAACTCACCGGACACCTGGCGGTCGTCGACATCGCCGACCCCACGGTGCTCGCGGACGGATGGGTGTGGTCGTCCAAGGGCGCCTACCGTTGCGGGCCGCAGCCCGGGCGGGTGGTCACCGTGGAGTTCGGCGGCGCCCCCGCCGACCGCTCCGCGCCGGTCACCCTTGAAGAGGTGCAGAGCAGCCTGCGCCGGGTCTCGGGCACCGACGTCACGCTCACCGCGCTGCGTGGCCCCGCGACCCGCTGGAGCGACAACGCCCGCCAGGCCGCGGCCTACCGCTCGGGGCGGGTGCTCCTGGCCGGCGACGCCGCGCACGTGCACTCGCCGTTCGGCGGCCAGGGGCTCAACCTCGGGGTCGGCGACGCGATGAACCTCGGCTGGAAGCTCGGCGCCGTGGTCGCCGGGTGGGCGCCCGAAGGGCTGCTCGACACCTACGACGCCGAGCGCCGCCCCCTCGGCGCCTGGGTACTGGACTGGACGAGGGCCCAGATCGGGGTGATGCGCGGGGACGCCAAGTCGGCCGCGCTCCGGGAGGTCGTCGCCGACCTGCTGGGCACCGGGGCGGGCGCGACCTACGCGGTCAAGAAGATCTCCGGGGTGACGCAGCGCGTCGACCTGCCCGGCGACCACCCGCTGGTCGGGCGGTACGCCCCCGACCTGTGGCTGGGGGACGGCTCCCGGCTGGTCGACCACGGCCACGGCGGCGGGTTCCTGCTGCTCGACCGTACGGCGGACGGCGCGTTCACCCGTCTCGCCGCGGGCTGGACCGGGCGGGTGACCAGCGTGACCAGCGTGACCGACGACCACGCGACGCCGACCGGAGTCCTCGTCCGCCCGGACGGAGTGGTCGCCTGGGCCTGCGACACCACCGACACCGACACCGACACCACCGCCGCCGACGCCGCCGCCGGCCTCGAAGCCGCCCTGCACCGCTGGGCGGGCACGCCGTCCCCCTCGCCGGAGCCCGAGCCGGTGCGCTGAACCCCGGTGCGCGTCGACCTCGGCGGGTGTCCTGCCGCACGGCGTTGCCCCCCGCTCCTCGGGGGCGGCCGTTCAGCCGTGGTGCCGACTCCCCGCCCGCTCCCGCGGCGTCACCCCGGGGAGGGATCGTGGGTGGTGGGCAGACCTTTGGCGAGGGCGGCGGCCAGTTCGGCCAGCATCTCGCCGGGGCCGGGCCGGTCCTGGTGCCAGGCCGCGACGGTGGTGAGGGTGAGATCGCCGCCTTCGATGGCGAGGGTCACGACGGGCTCGCCGGTGAAGGCCTTGCCTGTGGTGCCACCGCCCAGGGCGATGAGGGTGAAAGCCTGGCCGGCGGCGACCAGGTGGGCCAGGCCGCCGAAGTTGTCCCCTTCGAGCCTGATGCGCTTGCGGACCGCGACCCGGTTCAGGGCGTCGTCCAGTCTGCGGTAGATCTCCGGTGCGGCGTCGTAGCCGATCGAGGCGAACGGCAGGTGCGCGAGCTCTTCCAGCCGGACGGTCGTGCGGGCGTCGAAACCGGTCCCGCGTCCGACCACCACGGCCACCGGGGCCGTCTCCAGGTCGAGGGTGCGGATGCCGGGGCCGGTGACGGGACCGTGGAGGAAGCCCATGTCGATCTCGCCGGTGAGCAGGGAGCGCACCAGGGGCTCGGTGCTGGCGGGGCGCAGCCGCAGGAGGAGATCGGGGTGCCGGGCCGCGACGGTGTTCAGGAAGCTGGTCCGCAGTTCGGTGGACACATCGGGTGCGATGCCGATGACGACGGTGCGCGCAGTGGTGCCGGCTGCCGTGCGGACGAGGCCGGGGAGGGCGTCGAACCGTCGGATCGTGTCGCGGGCCGCCGGTAGCAGCGTCTCGCCGGCGGGGGTGAGTTCGACCTTGTGGTGGGTGCGGACGAACAGGGGGGTGGCGAGTTCGCGTTCCAGGTCCCTGATGCGCTGGCTCAGCGGGGAGGTCGCCATGTGCAGGCGTGCGGCGGCGCGGGTGAAGTTCAACTCCTCGGCGACGGCCACGAAGTACCGCAGATGCAGCATGTCCACCGCCACAACATACGCCCGTCTTCCACGTGACCGGTGCGGTCACGTGCGCGTGCGGGGATTGGTCGTGGCCGCCGGGGACGGTCGCCTCCTAACGTCGGACGGGAAGGGCTCACCCCATCGAGGGAAGGTGTTGACCATGAGCGGCCGACCCATTCGCATCGCCAACTTCTCCGGCTACCTGGGAGACCGGTACACCGCCATCGACGAGGCCGTGGCCGGTGACCCGGTCGACGTGCTGGTCGGTGACTACCTGGCGGAGATCACCCTCGCCGGCCTGTCGGCGCAGTACCAGGAGGATCCGGCGCGGGGCTACGTCGAGTACTTCCTCGACCAGCTGCGGCCGCACCTGGCCACGCTGGCCCGGCGGCGGGTCAAGGTGGTGACCAACGCGGGCGGTTTCCGGCCCGCGGCCTTGGCCGAGGCCGTGCGCGCGGCGGCCGCCCGGGCGGGCGTCGAGGTCTCGGTGGCCCACATCGAGGGCGACGACCTGCTGCCCCGGCTGCCCGAACTGGCGCGGGCAGGGCACCGGTTGGAGCACCTCGACACCGGCCGGCCGCTGGCGTCGTGGGGCGCGGAGCCCGTGTCTGCCAACGCCTACCTCGGCGGTTGGGGCATCGCGCGGGCGCTGGCCGAGGGCGCGGACATCGTCGTGTGCGGCCGGGTCACGGACGCGTCCCTGGCCCTGGGCCCGGCGGCGTGGTGGCACGGCTGGGACGGCACGGACTGGGACCGGCTGGCCGGTGCGGTCGTCGCCGGGCACATCATCGAATGCGGCCCGCAGGCCGTCGGCGGCAACTTCTCCGGCTTCACCCGCATCCCGGGCATGCTCACCCCCGGCTTCCCGATCGCCGAGATCGCCGAGGACGGCACCAGCGTGATCACCAAGCACCGGCGGGACGGCGGGGCCGTCACGGTCGACACCGTCACCGCCCAGCTCGTGTACGAGATCCAGGGGCCGCGCTACCTCAACCCCGACGTCACCGTCCACCTGGACGGCGTCCGGCTCCATCCGGCCGGTCCCGACCGGGTCCGGGTGTCCGGGGCGGCGGGTTCGCCTCCGTCGCCGACGACCAAGGTCGCGCTCTTCGCGCCCATCGGCCACACGGTCGTGAACACCGTCTACGTGACCGCGCCCGAGGTCGAGGAGAAGGTGGACCTGCTGCGCGCCCAGATCGGCAGGGACCTGCCCGCGGGCGTGGACGAGCTGGACATCACCAGGATCGGGACCGCGGCCACCGACCCCGAGACGCAGTGGGACGCGACGGTCGCGCTGCGGGTCATGGCCGCCGCCCGCGAGCGCGAGCCGCTGGAGCGCCTCGACCTCGCGGGCCGGCTGGGCAGCCTGTACCTGCAGAGCATCCCGGGTTTCTTCCTGGACGGCCAGGCCGTCCCGCAGACCAGCCCGAAACCCAGGATCGACTACTGGCCCGCCCTGCTGGACATCACCGCCGTGGCCCACCGGGTGGTCCTCGCCGAAGGCCGCACCCTCGACATCGCACCCCCCTCCCGGACGGCGACGGCTCGTCAGCCCGTCCACCCCGAGCCCGAGGAAGCCGTAGAGGAAGCCGTGGAGGCAACCCGGGTGCGCCGCGTGCCGCTGGGCACGGTCACCTACGCCCGCAGCGGCGACAAGGGCGGCAACAGCAACGTGGGGATCTGGGCCCACGACCCCGCCGTGTGGCCGTGGCTGCGCCGGACGCTGACCACGGCGCAGCTGCGGCTGCTGCTGCCGGAGGCGAAGGACCTCGACGTGGTCCGCCACGAGTTCGAGCACCTGCGCGCCGTGCACTTCGTCCTGCGCGGACTGCTGGGAACCGGGGGGTCGTCCAATCTGCGGGTCGACCAGGTCGGCAAGGCGGTCGGCGAATACCTGCGCGCCAAGCACGTCCTGGTTCCCGAAGCACTGCTGACCGGCGCGGAGGGGCCCGATGACGCTCACTGACCAACTCGCCGAAGCGGTCGCCGACCCGCTGACCCACGACGCCTTCGACCCGCACGCCCACCTCGCCCAGGTCCTGGCCGGGATCGGGATGAGCCCCGCCGACACCGGGGGTGCCATCGCCTTCCACGGCGCGGACCCGGTGGTGCCCAGCACCCTGCGCCTCGGGGCCGCCTCCGCCATCGCGCTGGCCGCCAAGTCCGCCGCCATCGCCAAGCTCTGGCGGCTGCGCGGCGGTCCCGGACAGGACATCGCGGTGGACCTGCGGGTCACCCCGCACCGGCTCTGCCCCTTCTACGACCGCAGGTGGGAACTGCTGAACGGCCACCCGCCCACCGCCTCGTCGAACCCCTCCCAGGCCCTGGGATTCCGCTTCTACCGTACGGCGGACGACCGCTGGGTCATGCCCCTCAACCCCTACCCCAAGATCAAGATCGCCGCCCAGCGGCTGCTCGACGTCCCGGACGACCCCGACCGCGTGGCCGCCGCCATCGCCCGCCGCGACGCGCGCGAGCTGGAGGAAGCCGCCGGGGCGGCCGGAGTGGTCCTGCCGATGCTGCGCACCACCGGTGAACTGCTCGCCGAGCGGCACTACCGCGACGTCCTCGCCGACCTTCCCCTGATCGAGATCACCAAGATCGCCGACAGCGAGCCCGAGCCGTTCCCCCACGGCGCCGACCAGCCCCTGTCCGGGATGCGCGCGCTCGGCATGGGCCACGTGATCGCCGGCGCCGGCCTCGGCCGGGCCCTCGCCCTGCACGGCGCCGACGTCCTCAACCTCTGGCGCCCGGACGAGTTCGAACACGACCTCACCTACGCCAGCGCCAACGTCGGCGTACGGTCGGCCACCGTGGACCCCTACCAGGGCGAAGGCGCCCGGCGGATCAGAGAACTGCTCGCCTCGGCCGACGTCTTCTACGCCAACCGCAGGCCGGGATACCTGGAACGGATCGGCCTCACCGCGCAGGAGGCCGCGCACCTGCGCCCCGGCATCGTCCACGCCACCGCCTCGCTCAACGGTGAACGAGGCCCCTGGGCGGAGCGCGTGGGCTTCGACCAGAGCGCCGGAAGCCTGACCGGCATGATGCTGCTGGAAGGCGGCGGCCAACGCCCCGCACTGCCGCCGATCCTCGTGGTCAACGACTACATCGTCTCCTGGCTGATGGCCGCCGGCGTCGTCGAGGCCCTGACCCGCCGGGCCACCCACGGCGGCAGCTACCGGGTCCACGTCTCGCTGACCCGCGCCGCCCTGTGGATCCTCGCCATGGGGGTGTTCGACCACGCCTATGCCCACGAGACCGCCGGACACGGAGAGCAGCACGCCTACCTGCCCCCACGGACCTTCACCGCCGACACCCCGCTGGGGCGCTACCAGGGCGTCACCGACCAGGTGGCCATGTCCCGCACCCCCGGCCGGTACCGCACCGTCCTCGTGCCCCGGGGCTCCTGCCGCCCGCAATGGGAGCGGTGACGCCGCGACCCCGGGCCGGTCAGGGGGAGTCCGGCCCGGGGATGCGGACGCCGGCGGAGCGGAGCTCGGTCTCGACCAGTGCGACCAGCCGGGCCCCGCCCGATCCCTGTTCTTCGCCGTGGTGGGCGATCAGCTGGTACCGGCGCGCGGCTTCGGCGCGGGCTTGGAGGCCGGTCACGATCTTCAGCTGGGCGGGGTTGGCGAGGAAGTGGTCGGCCGCGGCGGTCGCGAGTTCGGCGATGCGCGGGTCGTCCGGCTCCCAGGCCGCGGCTTCGGCGCCGCGCTTGAGCAAGGCGACGAACCGGCTGTCCAGCAGGGCGTGTTCGACATGGGTGAGGTAGTCGTCGAAGCCTTCCGGGACCAGGGCCCTGGCCAGCACCCAGCCCTCCCTGGTGGCCGCCGCCTCGTCCGGGGTGAAGCCGAGGCCGGCCATCCGCTCCAGCAGTGCCACGGCGCGGTCGGGCAGCAGCGCCCGGTCGCCGTCGGCGAGCCGGTGCAGCATGTCGCGCCGAGCAGTCAACTCCTCGATCCGTTCGGTGAGTTGACGTTCGACGCCGGCGAGCTTGGCGGTGAACAGCGTGGCGTCGGCATCGAGCAGGGGCCCGGTCTCGGCCAGCGGCACCCCGGCGGCGGCCAGCGTCCGGACCTGCACCAGCCGCAACAGGTCGGCCGATCCGTACCGCCGGTATCCGGAGCTGTCGCGTTCCGGCTCCTCGGCCAGGCCGAGCCTGTGGTAGTGCCGCACCGTCTTCACCGTGACGCCGACGAACGCCGCCGCCTGCCCGATCGTGACTCCGTTCATCCGCCAATCCTGCCTCGGGTTCGAACTCGGTGGCTACGCGCAGCACATCAGTCCGTCGGCCGGGCCGGATCGGCCTGGCCGCCGCGGAACACCTCGCCGACGAGCCTGTGCATCGCCTGCTGGAACGCCCCGCCGACGGACAGGCCGGCGTCGTCCACGCAGTTCAGCGCGGCGGTCAGGGTCCTGCTGCCGTCGGGCGTGCCGTACATCAGCGCCGCGTGGCCCACGGCGGCGCCGTTGTGGGAGATGACGGTGGCGCCGTCGTCCGTCGTCACCACGAACACGCCCAGGCCGTAGTCCATGTTCGGGATGCCCGTCGGGTGCGGGGTACACATCTCGGCCAGCAGCGGGGCCGGCAGGAGCCTGCCGCCCAGGAGCGCGGAGATGAACGTGTGGAGGTCCCGGGTGGTGGAGATCATGTCGCCGCCGCTGGAGATCCAGGAAGGGTTCTGGCGGGTGATGTCGACCATCCTCTGCCCGCCGGCGTCCTCGTACCGGTAGTAGGCGTGGGCGTGCGGCTCGGGGATCTCCGGCGAGGCGCCCGGCACCACGGTGCCCGACAGTCCGAGCGGCCCCAGGATCAGCCGCCGCATCTCCTCGGCGACCGGGCGGCCGGTGACCTTCTCGATCAGCAGCCGGGCCAGCACGTAGTTGGTGTTGGAGTAGCTCCAGCCCGCCCCCGGCTCGAACCGGGCCGGCCTGGACAGCGCCAGCCGTACCAGCTCCTGCGGCCGGTAGGTCTTGAACCGGTTGTCCATCCACTCCCTGCCCGTGGTGCCGTAGGGGATGGGGACGCCCGGCGCGACCGTCCCGTCGGCGTAGACCTCGCCGGTGTGGTTGAACACCCCGCTGGTGTGCTGCAACAGCATCCGCACCGTGATCCGCCCGTCCAGCCCGAACTCGGGCAGGTAGTGCGCCGCGGGGGTGTCCAGCCCGATCTTGCCCTCGGCCACCAGTTGCAGCACCAGGGTCGCGGTGAAGGTCTTGGTGCTGCTGCCGATCCGGACCCGCCCGTCCGTCGGCGGCTTCGCGGCCCCGCCCAGTTCGGCCGCCCCGGCGCTGCCGACCCACGCGCCCCGTTCGTCGTGCACGCGCAGCGACACCCCGGTGAAACCGGAGTCGACGATCTCCTCGATCGCCTTCCGCAGTTCCGGGCGGTCCTGCCCGGCGGCGTCGGGGGCGACGGTCCGCAGGGTGCTCTCGTCCTGGCCGGAAAGGCCGGAAGGGCCGGAAGGGCCGGAAAGGGGGAGTGGCATGGTGGTGTGCTCCTTCACATCGGTGACGCCCGGGTCGGCGTCGTGCCGTTGCGAGGAGCTTGAGCCCTGACCCAAGGTCAACCTCAACGGTGATCTCGCTCACAGGCGAGCGGGGGCAAGCCCCGGCGGGCAGGCGCCCTCGCCGCTCGGCAGCCTCCACGCCACCCGCCACCGGGAGGCCGCCACGGACCAGTGGCAGCCCGGCAGTCCTCGATGAGAGAAGTGGCGAGAACCGCGGGTTTCCGCGCGGTGCCCGCCGCCACCGGGGCGGACCGCCGCGCGTCGCCCGTGACGGCGGCCTCCGCTTCGGGTATGACGGGTCCACGGCCGTGAGACGCGCACGCCACCGGTGCGACGTTCCCGGCCGCACACATGCCGGTGTCGAACGAGGCGGGCAGTCATGGAACTCGGAGTGTTCGGAATCAGCGCCAAGGCCACGCACCGGCCGCAGGCGACGGCGCGCCTGGCCGCCCTGGCCGAGGAACTCGGCTACCGGTCGTGGTGGGTGGGCGACCACGTGGCGCTGCCCGACCCGCGCACCCCCGACTCGCCCATGGACGCGGACGAGCCGATCCTCGACCCGCTCGTCCACCTCGCCTATGTCGCCGCCCTCACGGAACGGATCGAACTCGGCACCGGGATCATCATCCTGCCCCAACGCCACCCCGTGGTCCTCGCCAAACAACTCGCCAGCCTCGACGTGCTCAGCGGCGGCCGGCTGTGGGTCGGCGTCGGAGCCGGCTACCTGGAACCGGAACTCGCCGCAGTGGGCGTGCCGTTGGCCGAGCGCGGCGCGCGCACCGACGAGTACCTCGACGCCATGACGGCCCTGTGGACCCAGCCCGCACCCTCCTTCCACGGCAGGTACGTCGCCTTCGACCACCTCGACGCCCACCCCCGCCCCGTACAGACCGGCGGCCCGCGCATCCTCATCGGCGGACACAGCCCCGCCGCCTACCGCAGGGCCGTCGCCCGCGGCCACGGCTGGTTCGGCGCCGGCGACAGCCCCGACCAGCTCGCCGCCAACCTCGCCGGGCTGCGCAAGGCGGCCGACGAGGTCGAACGCCCCGCCCGGCTGGGCCCCCTCGAACTCAACTACACCGCCATGACGCCCGTCGACACCGAGGCCTACCACCGCTACGCAGCACTCGGCCTCACCCGCCTCGTCGTCTACCCCCTGCCCCTCGACGACGTCCAGGACGTCGCCGACTTCCTCCGCCGACACGCCCGCCTCCCCCACTGAACGAGCCGAGGGCCGGCCGCCATCAGTCAAGTTCCAGCCCCATCCGTGAAGCGCCCCGACTGCATTGCGTTCATGGCCACCTGCACGAGCGCAATCCAGCGCAAGCGGATCTGGCCCGATCGTGTCGTATGGGCGAGCGGTGGTCTCACGTGGACGCGGGCCGCGCACCGGGCAACCACCCGGGCCCGGGCCGGGGGTCCGGTCAACGACGGGCCCGCCCTCCGGACGCGCACCATCGAGTCATCGCCGCGGCCCGGGGAGAACGCGGGGTTCGGGCCTGGTCCGGCGGGAACGGCCGGACCGGGCCCGAAGTGCCGTGGTGGCGGGCGGTGTTACAGGCCGTCGGTGAAGAGGAGGAGGTTGGGGGTGTCCTGGTGGACGTTGCTCAGGACGTTCCGGGTGGCGGCGCGTTGGAGGAAAGCGGCGGTCTCGGCGGGGTCGGCGTCGGGGTGTTCGGCGGTGTAGAGGGCGGCGGCGCCGGTGACGTGGGGCGCGGCCATGGAGGTGCCGCTGAGGGTGGCGCTGCCGCCGCCGAGTTTGGCGGATTCGATGGCCTGGCCGGGGGCGTGGAGGGTGACGCAGGGGCCCCAGTTGGAGAAGGTGCTCTCCTGGTCCTGCCGGTTGGTGGCGGCGACGGTGACGACCCGGTCCGCGGAGGCGGGGGAGGCGGGGGAGGCGGTGCAGGCGTCGGCGGCGTCGTTGCCGGCGGAGACGACGGGCAGGACGCCCTTGTCGGAGAGTGCGGTGGTGGCGTCGTTGAGGGCCTGGGAGCGTTCCTCGCCGGCGGAGGCGTTGAGGACGGCGGGGTACTGGGCGTGGTGGGCGACCCAGTCGAGGCCGGCGATCATCTGGGCCTTGTCGCCGTTGCCGGTGCAGTCGACGATGCGTACGGAGACGAGGCGGGCCTGCGGGGCGACGCCGTAGGTGCGGCCGGCGACGGTGCCGGCGACGTGGGTGCCGTGGCCGTGGCAGTCGCGGCCGTTCTGGCCGTCGCCGACGGCGTCGAAGCCGGGTACGGCGCGGCCGTCGAATTCCGGGTGGGTGAAGTCGATGCCGGTGTCGAGGATGTAGGCGGTCGTTCCGGCGCCGTGGCCGTGGGTGGTGAACTGGCCGTCCAGGGGCAGGTTCCGCTGGTCGATGCGGTCCAGGCCCCAGGTGGCGGCCGGTGCCCGGGTGGCGCTCGCACCGTCGTGGGGGGCCGGGACGCGGAGGGTGGTGTTCTCCTCGACGGCTTCGACGGCGGGGCTGGTTCGTACGGCGCGCAGCAGGAGGGGGTCGAGGGTGGCGGCGAAGCCGTTCAGCGTGTCGGTGTAGGTGAACCTGGGGGTGATGCCGAGTGTGCGCAGGACCTGGCCGGGGTCGCGGCCGTGTTTGAGGGTGACGATGTATTGCCCGGGCACGGCACTGGCGGAGTGCGCCACGGCCACGGCGGCGGTGGTGGCGGTGGTGATGGGTGGCTGGGCGGCATACGCGGCGGGCGCAAGGGCCGTGACGGGTGTGAGGGTCAGCAGCAGGGCCGCCGATGCCCGGCGGAGGGACAGGGGCACGGATCGGGCTCCGATCAGTCGGGTCAGTCGGGTTGCCTGCGGGCCCGGCGGACGCAGGGCACCCGGATCATCCCCGGTGTGGCGGTCGCATCCGCGCCGCCCTGCCGGGCGCGGGGAGCGGACAACCCGTACGGGGGTGGGTGCCGGGAGGCCGAGGCGTGGGAACCAGCCCTGCCGGCCGTCCGGTGGCCGGAGCGCGGTGCGACCCATACCGACCTCGCCCAGGCCCTGTCGCCTCGCCGGTCCGCCGCGCTGGCGACTTGACGAGGAGTAACCGGTTCTCGTTGCCCGCTCCGCATTGAAGTCGCAGGTCACAGGCCCGTGCCGACTGCCGCGGCAGCCCCGCCGAGCGCGTAGCAGGGCGGGGCGGGCCGGTTGCCGGTTGCCGGGCGCGCGCAGTCAGGTCCGGCCGGGTGGGGGTCAGGCGTCGTTCTGGCTCGACAGGCAGAAGGTCTTGTCGGCGGCGTGTTCGGTCAGGTACCCGGCGGTGATGAGGGCGGCGACGTCGTACGTGCCCGGGATGTCGCCCGGCTTCAGGGCCGGGTCGAGCCACTGCTGGAGTCCGTTGCCCGGCTGGGAGAACGCGCCCGCGATGTGCCCCTGCTGGACGTTGAACGGCCTCTGCACCTCGAAGCAGTGGTAGTTGTCCTCGCCCCCGTTGAGGGAGTCCGGCGGAAGGGCGCGCTGGGAGAACAGCGTGCCGCCGGGGGCGAGGAACGAGCCGTAGGCGCTGTTCCCGAAGCGGTCCAGCTTCTGGTGCTCCGTCATGCTCTGTACGGCCATGTCGAGGGTGCCGTTGTTGTCGGTGAAGCCGTTGTGGTCCGGGTACTTCCACCCCCTCCAGTCCCGGTACCAGTCCAGGAAGCGCACCGGCGTCACTCCGCCCAGCCGGTCGTAGCCCGCCAGCAGCTTGGTCAGCACGGAGTCCGTCGGCAGGGTGACCGGGCCGAGTTCCTTCCGGGTGCAGAGGTAGTTCTCGGCGCCGGTATCGCGGACCTTGGGGACGCCCTCGCACTCCGTGATCGGCACCGCCCGGGAGGCGGGGGACTGCGCGGCGGCGGTGCCGGTGGCGGCCAGCCCCGTCAGGGGTAGGGCGATCGCCAGCGAGAGGGCGGCGAGAGTGGGGGTGCGCATGGGCGGGCGGCTCCGTTCGGGGTGCGGGGCGTGGAGGGGTGGGACTGGGCGGGTTGCGGCCGTCGGCTCGTACGGCGGACCGTGTGGCCGCCGGACCCGCGCACAGTTACGCACGGCGATTTGCCTTCGTGCGCGCACAAGATGTCCGACGCCGCTGGTGCCCACCCGTTCGGCCGATGCCGCTGACGGATGCTCGGCTCGCGGGAGCCGGACCCGTCCCGTCCGCTCCCTCGCCCTCATCCAGCCCTCCGCCTTCACCGGGGTAGCGCTTGTCAGACGACCGCACGCGCCTTGGTGTCGGCTGTCACGCTTCGGCACATGCGGAGCCTTTCCGGTGGTGCCGTAGCATCCGGATGGCAAAAACGCACACCTGTCAGCGGGGGAGAGTACTGCACTTGTTCAAGAGATCGACGGCCGTGCCGGCCGGGGCGGGCGCACGGGCGGCCTGCGCGGCCGTGCTGATGGTGTCGGGTGCCCTGGTGCTCGGCTCATGCTCGTCCGTGGGGTCGCCGGGCGGAGGGCGGGAAACGCCGGGCGGAGGACGGGAAACGCCGAGCGAGCCCACACGTGTCGAGTCCCGGGAGGAGGCGCTGGCCCGGACGGATCGGGTCCAGGGCCACGTGCGCGAGCTGACGGGCCTCGAGCGGGATCCGTGGAGCAAGCTCATCGGCTACTACAGGTGCCCGGGGCGGGGATTGGGTGTGGCCGACGAGGGCGAGGCCTACCAGCTCAGCTCGGGGATCCTGCTCAAGGCCACGGACGACCAGCGCCCCGAGGTGCTGCGGGCGCTGCGGGAGAAGCTGGCGGGCGAGGGCTTCAAGATCACCTCGTCGGCGTCCGGTGCGGACGCTCAGTCCACCCCGCCCACCTGGGAGTTCGATGCCGTCCACGAGTCCGACGGCTACACCGTTTCGGCGGGCGCGTCGAAGCCCGGCCAGGGTGTGAGTGTGATGGTCGTCCTGCCCTGCCAGGCCCCGCCGTCCGCCGGTGCGGCTTCGCCCGCTCCGACGGCCACCACCTGAGGTCGGCGCGTCGGTCACGTCAACTACGCTACTGGAAAAGGTAGTTGGCGTCAGTCCCGGCACGTCGACTCGTGGCGGCGGGACGCCCCGGCGTGGGTGCGCCGGGGCGTCCGGTCAGGCGTCGGTGCGGCTCGTCGCGGTCAGCGGGGCGTACAGCTCGGGGCGGCGGGTGCGCAGGAGGCCGAACTCCCGCCAGTCCCGGCACTGGTCGAGGTCGAGGTCGGCGACGAGGACGGCGGGCCGGTCGCGCGGGGCGCGGAGCAGGATCCGGCCGTACGGGTCGGAGATGAACGACGAGCCGTAGAAGGTGGACCGGCCCTCCGTCCCGATCCGGTTGGGCACGATCATGAACAGCGCGTTGGCGAGGCCGTTGGCGCTGATGGCGTGCTCCCACATGGGCCGGGTGTCGAAGTCCGGGAGGTCCACCTCGGAGCCGATGGCGGTGGGGTGGACGAGGACTTCGGCGCCGCCGAGCGCGTAGGCGCGGGCGAGTTCGGGGAACCACTCGTCCCAGCAGGTGGGGAAGCCGAAGGCGGCGCCCTGGTGGGCCAGGACGGGGAACCCGCTGTCGCCGGGGCGGAAGCACAGGTCCTCGCGGTAGCCGGGGAAGGCCGGGATGTGGTTCTTCCGGGTTCTGGCGACGAGGGTGCCGTCGCGGTCCACGCAGACGGCCGTGTTGTAGCCGAGGCCGCCGTCCTCGGCGCGCTCGTACAGGGAGGCGTGGACGCTGATGCCGAGTTCGGCGGCGAGTTCGGCGGCGAGGCGGGTGGTGGGCCCCGTCTCGACGTCCTCCAGGTGGCGGGCGGCGCCCTCCCCCATCGGGTCGTCGGTGTTGCAGAAGTAGGGACTGCGGGTCAGCTCGGGCAGGCACACCATCGTCGCGCCCTGCGCGGCGGCGAGTGCCACGCCCTCGCGCAGCCGGGCGTCGTGCTCGGCCGGGTCGGTGTGCCAGCGCATCTGCACGAGCCCGACGCGCAGCGGCGCGCGTTCGGCCGGCCTGGTGCGGCCGGGGGAGCCGAGCGGGGAGCCGAAGGAGGTGAGGACGGCGTACGAGGTCACGGGCGGACCGTCCTCGTCTGCCGGCGGGACGTCCGGCAGGTGCGGGAGGCGGGGCCTCCGGCGGCCGTGCGGCCGGTGGTGGTGGACGTGGTCATGGGTGTTCCTTCTGTTCTCTGGTGCCGACGCGGCCCTGCGGTATAACTGAAAGTTCAGTCAGCTTTGCTGGCGTGGTGAAGAATCTAGCCATGCCGGAACGTTCCGGCAAGGGGGTGGCCTGCGAATGGTGGGCGGTTACGCGGTTACGCGGCTGCGCGGTGACCGGCGTCGGGCAGGGCTCGGCGCGGCGGAAACCCGATGGCGCAACGCGCGTGCGGGCCTCTGGACTTACTAGGACGTCCAACTATATGGTCGACGGCAGGTCCGCGGTGTCAGGGAAGCCGGTGTGAGTCCGGCACGGTCCCGCCACTGTGACCGGGGAGTTCGTCCTCGCAGACGAAGGCCACTGGCAGCCAGCCGGGAAGGCCTGGGGGCGTGCGGTGATCCGGGAGTCAGGATACCGGCCGCGGGTGTTCCGTGTTTTCCACGAGGATGGAGACGACACGCATGACTCCGGGCTGCTCCCGCTCCACTGCCGCTCCTGGTCGTCCCGTGCCGACGGCCGCCGGGGCCCCGACGCCCTGACGTTCCGTTCCGCCGCCGCACGCCCGTGCCGCGGGGCGCACCACCGTGTGCCCGCCGACCCGCGGCGGCCTCCGATCCTCCTCCTCTCCCCACCCTGTCGAGAGAAGGAACCCGATGGTCCGAGAACTGACCCACTTCGTCGCCGGCAAGCCCACCGCCGGCACCTCCGGTCGCTTCGGCGACGTGTACGACCCCAACACCGGCCGGGTGCAGGCCCGGGTGCCGCTGGCCAGCCGGGCCGAGGTCGAGGCGGTGATCGCCGACGCCGCGCAGGCTCAGCCCGGGTGGGCCGCGTGGAACCCGCAGCGGCGGGCCCGCGTCCTGCTGCGCTTCCTCCAACTCGTCGAGCAGGAGAAGGACGAGCTGGCCCGGCTGCTGTCCGCCGAGCACGGCAAGACCGTGGCCGATGCCCACGGGGACATCCAGCGCGGCCTGGAGGTCGTGGAGTTCGCCGCCGGCATCCCGCACCTGCTGAAGGGCGAGTTCAGCGACAACGCGGGCACCGGCATCGACGTGTACTCGATGCGCCAGCCGCTCGGCGTGGTCGCGGGCATCACGCCGTTCAACTTCCCGGTGATGATCCCGCTCTGGAAGGCCGCACCCGCCCTCGCCTGCGGCAACGCCTTCGTCCTCAAGCCCTCGGAACGCGACCCCTCGGTGCCGCTGCGCCTCGCCGAACTGCTCCTGGAGGCCGGGCTGCCGCCGGGCGTGCTGAACGTGGTCAACGGCGGCAAGGAGGCCGTGGACACCCTGCTGGAGGACCCGCGGGTGCAGGCGGTCGGGTTCGTCGGCTCCACGCCGATCGCCCAGTACGTCTACGCCACCGCCGCCGCGCACGGGAAGCGGGCGCAGTGCTTCGGCGGTGCCAAGAACCACCTGGTCGTGATGCCGGACGCCGACCTCGACCAGGCCGCGGACGCGCTGATCGGCGCCGGCTACGGCTCGGCCGGCGAGCGCTGCATGGCGATCTCGGTGGCCGTCCCGGTGGGGGAGGAGACCGCCGACGCCCTGGTGGCCAAACTGGTCGAGCGGATCGCCGCGTTGAAGGTCGGGCGCTCGGACGACCCGGCGGCGGACTTCGGCCCGCTGGTCGGCGCCGACGCGCTGGAGCGGGTCCGCGGCTACCTGGACCTCGGGGTCGAGGAGGGCGCCGAACTCGTGGTCGACGGGCGGGACTTCCGGCTGGAGGGGCACGAGGGCGGCTACTTCCTCGGCGCCTCGCTGTTCGACCGCGTGACTCCCGACATGCGGATCTACCGGGAGGAGATCTTCGGCCCCGTCCTGACCGTGCTCCGCGCCGCCGACTACGAGGAGGCGCTGCGCCTGCCCAGCGAGCACGAGTTCGGCAACGGCGTGGCCGTCTACACCCGGGACGGCGACACGGCGCGGGACTTCGCGCGCCGGGTGAACACCGGCATGGTCGGCGTCAACGTGCCGATCCCCGTGCCGGTCGCGTACCACACCTTCGGCGGCTGGAAGCGCTCCGGGTTCGGCGACCTCAACCAGCACGGGCCGGACTCGATCCGCTTCTACACCCGCACCCGCACCGTCACCTCGCGCTGGCCCTCCGGGGTCAAGGAGGGCGCGAGCTTCACCATCCCGACGATGGGCTGAGGGCGCCGTGCACGACCTCACAGAGGACCAGCTCGCCATCGCGGCGACCACCCGGGCCTTCGCCCGCGAACACCTGGCGCCGAACGCGGTCGCGTGGGACCAGGCCAAGCACTTCCCGGTGGACGTGCTGCGCAAGGCGGCGGACGTCGGCCTGGCCGGTGTCTACGTCCGCGAGGAGTCCGGCGGCTCCGGACTCACCCGCGCCGACGGCGTGCTCGTGTTCGAGGCGCTGGCCACCGGCTGCCCGTCCATCGCCGCCTACCTGTCCATCCACAACATGGTCGCCTGGATGATCGACCGTTACGGCGACGACGCCCAGCGCGCCCGGTGGCTGCCGGGCCTCAGCGCCATGGCGACCCCCGCCAGCTACTGCCTCACCGAGCCCGGCGCGGGCTCGGACGCGGCGGCACTGACCACCCGCGCCCGCCGGGACGGGGACCACTGGGTCCTCGACGGCGTCAAGCAGTTCATCTCGGGCGCCGGCGTCTCCCGGGTCTACCTGGTGATGGCCCGCACCGGCGGGCCGGGGGCCGGCGGGGTGTCCGCGTTCGTCGTCGAACGCGACGACGCCGGCGTCTCGTTCGGGCCCGACGAGAAGAAGATGGGGTGGAACGCCCAGCCCACCCGCCAGGTGCGGCTGGACGGCGTCCGGCTCCCGGCCGACCGCCTCCTCGGAGCCGAGGGCGAGGGCTTCCGGATCGCCATGAACGGGCTGAACGGCGGCCGGCTCGGCATCGCCGCCTGCTCCCTCGGCGGAGCGCAGGACGCCCTGGAGCGGGCCACCGGCTATCTGGCGGACCGCGAGGCGTTCGGCGCCCGGCTCCTGCACGCCCAGGCGCTGCAGTTCCGGCTCGCCGACATGGCCACCGAGCTGGAGGCGGCCAGGTCGCTGCTCTGGCGGGCCGCCTCGGCCCTGGACCGGGGGGACCCCAGGGCGCCGGAACTGTGCGCGATGGCCAAGCGGCACGCCACCGACACCGGCTTCGAGGTGGCCAACCAGGCGCTCCAACTGCACGGCGGCTACGGCTACCTGGCCGAGTACGGCATCGAGAAGATCGTCCGCGACCTGCGGGTGCACCAGATCCTGGAAGGAACCAACGAGATCATGCGCGTCATCGTCGCCCGCGGCCTGATCGGGGCCGCGTGATGGCCGGGACCGACCTCGACGAGGTCCTGGTCCACCGCGAGGGCCGGGCGGGCCTGATCGTCCTCAACCGCCCCGCAGCCCTGAACGCCCTCACCCACGGCATGGTGCGGAGGATCTCCGAAGCGCTGGACGGGTGGGAGGAGGACGAGCGGGTCGCGACCGTGGTCATCACCGGCGCCGGTGAGCGGGCCTTCTGCGCCGGCGGCGACATCGTCGCCATCCACCGCGCCGCCACCGGCGCGGACCCGGGCGCCGTCGAGGAGTTCTGGCGCGACGAGTACCGCCTCAACGCCCGCATCGCCCGCTACCCCAAGCCCTACGTCGCGCTCATGAGCGGCATCGTGATGGGCGGCGGGGTCGGGGTCTCCGCCCACGGCAGCGTCCGGATCGTCACCGAGACCACGCGCATCGCCATGCCCGAGGCCGGCATCGGCTTCGTCCCGGACGTGGGTGGCACCTACCTGCTCGCCCTCGCGCCCGGCGAGTCGGGTACCCACCTCGCCTTGACCGCGGGCTCCGTCGGCGCCGCGGACGCGCTGCTCTGCGGCCTCGCCGACCACTTCGTCCCGGCCGAGCGGCTGCCCGCGCTGCTGGACGACCTGGCCGAACTCCCCGTGCACGACGCCCTCGAACGGAACGTCGGGCCCGCACCGGCCGGCGTGCTGGACGGCCGGCGGGCGTGGATCGACCGCTGCTACGGGGCCGACACCGTGGAGGAGATCCTCGACCGCCTGCGGGACAGCGGCGAACCGGAGGCCAAGGAGGCCGCGGACCGGATCGCCGCCAACTCGCCCGCCGCCGTGAAGGCCACCCTGGCGGCGCTGCGCCGGGCCCGCACCCTCGGTCCGCTGGAGGCCGTCCTCGACCAGGAGTACCGGACCTCCTGCGCGGCGCTCTCCACACCGGACCTGGCCGAGGGGATCCGCGCCCAGGTCATCGACAAGGACCGTTCCCCGCGGTGGAACCCGTCGACGCTGAGCGCCGTCGGGCCCGCCGCGGTGGCCCGCTACTTCGCCCCGCTCGGCGACCGGGAACTCGGCCTGGCCCCCGCCACACCCCTGGAGCGCTGGTGACCCACCGCAACGGAGTCAACGGATTCAACGGAGTCATCGGATTCATCGGCCTCGGCAACATGGGCGGCCCGATGGCCGCCAACCTCGCCGAGGCCGGGCACACCGTGACCGGCTACGACCTGGCACCCGAGGCGCTGCGGCGGGCGGAGGAGGGCGGCGTCCGTCCGGCGCGGTCCGCGACCGAGGCGGTGCGGGAGGCCGACGTCGTCATCAGCATGCTGCCGGCCGGCCGGCACGTGCTGGCCGCCTACGCGGACCTGCTGCCCGCCGCCCGCCCGGGAACGCTCTTCGTCGACTGCTCCACGATCGACGTCGCGGACGCCCGGGCGGCGCACGACCTGGCCGTGACCGCCGGGCACCGGGCGGTGGACGCGCCGGTCTCCGGCGGGGTGGTCGGTGCCACGGCCGCGAGCCTCACCTTCATGGTCGGAGCCGCCGAGCCGGACTTCGAGGCGGCTCGACCGGTGCTGGAGGCGATGGGCCGCAAGGTCGTGCACTGCGGATCCCCCGGAGCGGGGCAGGCCGCGAAGATCTGCAACAACATGATCCTGGGCATCTCGATGATCGCGGTCAGCGAGGCCTTCGTGCTCGGAGAGAGCCTCGGGCTCAGCCACCAGGCCCTCTACGACGTCGCCTCGACCGCCTCCGGCCAGTGCTGGGCGCTCACCACCAACTGCCCCGTCCCCGGGCCGGTGCCGACCAGCCCGGCCAACCGCGACTACGCGGCCGGGTTCGCCGCCGCCCTGATGGCCAAGGACCTCGGACTCGCCGCCGGGGCCGCCGACGCCGCGGGCCTGCCCACGGACCTCGGACGCAGGGCGGCACAGCTGTACGCGGACTTCGCTCAGGCCGACAGCGGCGCCGGCCTGGACTTCTCGGCGATCATCACCACCCTGCGGGAGGACGGCAAGTGACCGGCTACGAGACGATCCTGGTCGAGCGCAAGGGCCGGGTGGGGCTGATCACGCTCGACCGGCCCAAGGCGCTGAACGCGCTCAACACCCTGCTGATGAACGAAGTCGTGCAGGCGGCAACGGAGTTCGACCGTGACCCGGAGATCGGCGCGCTGGTGATCACCGGCTCCGAGAAGGCCTTCGCGGCCGGCGCCGACATCAAGGAGATGCAGTCGCTCGACTTCGTCGACGCCTACCTCGGCGACTGGTTCGCCGCCTGGGACCGCTTCGCCGCGCTGCGCAAGCCGGTGGTGGCGGCGGTGGCGGGCTACGCGCTGGGCGGCGGCTGCGAGCTGGCGATGCTGTGCGACGTCCTCCTGGCGGCGGACACCGCGAAGTTCGGGCAGCCGGAGATCAAGCTCGGCGTGATCCCCGGCATCGGCGGCTCGCAGCGGCTGACCCGGGCGGTCGGCAAGGCGAAGGCGATGGAACTCTGTCTGACCGGCCGGATGATGGGCGCCGAGGAGGCCGAGCGGGCCGGCCTGGTCTCCCGCATCGTCCCGGCGGGCCAACTGCAGGCCGAGGCCCTGGCGGTGGCCGAGACGATCGCGGCGATGTCCACCCCGGCGGCCGTCATGCTCAAGGAGAGCGTCAACCGCTCGTACGAGACCACGCTCGCCGAGGGCGTGCGCTTCGAACGGCGACTGTTCCACGCCACGTTCGCCACGGCGGACCAGAAGGAGGGCATGGCGGCCTTCGCCGAGAAGCGCCCACCGGAGTTCCTTCACCGCTGACGGTCCGAGCGGTTCGCGGCGCGATGCGGCGGACGATCCCTTGACCGGGACTTCTCCGTCTCGCCATGATGGGCCGTCATGTTGTGACTCCGCCGCTGGGGGAAGTCCGGTTCGAATCCGGCGCTGACCCGCAACGGTAGGCCGCCGATCCGATGTCGGCGGCGAGCCCGAGTACCCGGCGGCGGAGGTGTGTCGTCCCCTCCTCCCGTCGTGGTCTGCGGGCCGGAGCTCCGAGGGCTGCCCGGCTTGTTGCCGCCGTCCTCCGGGCCCCTGCGCGCGGGCCCGGAAAGGCCCACCGTGTCCTCGTTCCGACGCCCCCTGCGCCTCTTCGCGATACCCGCGCTCGCCCTCGCCACCGTCCTCCCGGCGGCCGCTGCCGCCCACGCGGCACCTGCCGCCGCGACTTCGTCCCCGACGGTCCGCCCCGACGCCGCCGCGGGCGGCTGGCTCGCCCGCCAACTCGTCGACGGCGACCACTTCGAGTCCGTCTTCAACGGGACCGCCTACCCCGACCAGGGCCTGACCATCGACGCCGTGCTGGCTTTCGCCGCCTCGCACAGCTCCGACCAGGCCGCTGCGAAGGCCACCGCCTGGCTGGCCAAGCCCGAGGTCATCAGCGGCTACCTCGGCGACGGCATCACCGAGGCCTACGCGGGCGCGACCGCCAAGCTGCTGCTCGCCGTCGAGGTGCGCGGCGGGAACCCGACGGCCTTCGGCGGCGTCGACCTGCCGGCCCGCCTGCGCTCGCTCCAGACCGCCGAGGGCCGGTTCTCCGACCGCTCGCAGTGGGGCGACTACAGCAACGCCTTCGGCCAGTCCCTGGCCGTGATCGCCCTGCACCGCACGGCCGGTGGGGCCCCGGCGACGGCCGTCGACTTCCTCGCCAACAGCCAGTGCGCGGACGGCGGGTACCCGGTCGCCTTCGGCCAGGCCACCTGCGCCAGCGACCCGGACGCCACCGCGCTCGCCGCCCAGGCCCTCGCCGCGACCGGCCGCACCGCCAAGGCCGACGCCGGACTCGGCTGGCTGACCGCCCACCAGAACGCCGACGGCGGCTTCTCGGCCGCCGGGGCCGCCGCGTCCAACGCCAACACCACCGGCCTCGCCACGCAAGCGCTGCTGGCCGGCGGACGCTTCGGGGCCGGCCTCAAGGGCTGGAGCAGCCTGGTCAAGCTCCAGCAGGGCTGCGCCACGGACCCGGGCGTGCGCGGGGCGGTCGCCTACGACGCGACCGGCTTCAACCCGGCCACCGGAGCCCGGGCCACGGCGCAGGCCGTCCTCGGCCTCGCGGGCACCCCGCTGGCCACCCTCTCCGCCGCCGGTGGCCGCCCGGACGCGCCCGTGCCGGCCTGCCCGGCGACCACCCGCTGACCCCGCGAGGAGAGCTCCGATGACCGACACCATGGCGCCCGCGTGCCCGGCCCGCCGCACCCTCGGGTCGATCGCCGCCGCCGCTGCCCTCACCGCCGGACTGCTCGGCGCCTCCGTCGTCCAGGCCCCGCAGGCGCGGGCCGCCGCCTGCGACGGCACCACCGGCGTCACCGTCGTGGTCGACTTCACCGCCGTCGGCGGCGGCATCCAGACCGGCTGCGCACCCGGCGACCCGGCCAGCGGCCTGGCCGCGCTGACCGGCGCCGGGTTCGCGTACACCTTCCACCCGCGCTACCCGGGCTTCGTCTGCACCATCAACGCCCTGCCGACGACCTGCACCAACCCCACCGGCAGCGCCTACTGGTCGTACTGGCACGCCCAGCACGGCGGCCCCTGGTCGTACAGCAACCTCGGCGCGGGCAGCTACAACCCGGCGCCCGGCGACGTCGAGGGCTGGTCCTTCGGCGCCGGCGCCCAGCCGGGCGTCACCGCGCCCTGACCTCCGGAGACACCCCGGTGCCCCGGCCCCTCCGGAAGGGGGGCCGGGGCACCGGCGGTTCAGAGTTCAGACGGTGCGGGACGTTCGGCGCCGCCGGGCGAGCTGTTCGGTCAGCAGCTGTGCGAGCGGCCCCGCGCGCCGGGGTCGGTGCGCGGGGCCGCTGTGGGTCATCGGGTGGTTCAGCAGTGGGGCAGGCCGGGCACGTTGTGGAACATCGCCGCGCCGTCCACGTAGGGTGCGAACGTCCAGGAGGACCCCGAGGGGGTGACCACACCGTACTGGTACACCCACGTGGTGTGGTACCAGACGTCGCCGTCATTGCCGACGTTCCCGCCGGCCACCCAACAGTCCGCCCAGGCCGAGTCGCCCGGCGCGAGGGTGATGTTCTTGTACTTGCCGGACCCCGCGTCGGCGGCGGTGTAGACGCCCGCGGAGTGGCTGGTGCTCAGCCGGACCCACTGCGGGGAGGAGCCGATGTTGGACGGGTTCGGGTCGGCGGACGCCAGCGACGTCACGCCGACGACGGATGCCCCGGCCAGAGCGAGTGCGGCGAGCGCCTTGATCGAACGGGTCATGATGTGATTCCCCGATTCCTCCCGGCCCTCCTGTAGGGCTGGTCGGTGATGAGCAAACCGCACCTCGACCGCGCAGTCCAGGCTGCAAACCGGCCAGGTCCCGTTCCCCAGAAGTCCCCCAGGCGGACCGCGAGTTGGGGGACCGCCGGGTCGCGAAGAGGGTGGCCTGGGGCGCCGGCGTCGGGTGGTGCGGGCTCGGCCCGCCGGTGGGCCCGGTGGAGGCCGCTCCGTGCACCGGAGAGCTGACGGCAGGTCAGTTTGCCGCTTTCGTGGCTTGGCTCGTACCCGGCGTCCAGGACGGCCAGGGTCTCCGGATCAGTTGCCGTAGCGGAGCGAGACGGTGTCGCCGAGGTGGACGGTGGTGGCCCGGGTGGCGCCGGTGGCGGTGGTGCCGTCCAGGCTGACCTGCCAGGTGGAGGAGCCGCTGTTGGCCGTGCCGTTGATCGCGGTGACGGTGTCGCCGCCGGTGGACGGGGCGACCGAGGTGACGCAGCCGCTCGGGGCGGCGCCGGCGGCCGCGTCGAGGACGTTGCCGAGGGTCGCGGTGGTGCCGGTCGGGGTGAGGGTGGCGGCGCAGACCTTGAGCGCGCCGGTGCCGTCGTCGATGACCAGCGCGAGCTTGGCGGCGGTGCCGGGGACGAAGGCGGTGGCGGCGGCCCAGGCGGGCTCGCCGGTGGTGGTCGGGGTCGGCGGGGTGGCGGTGAAGCCGGCGCCGGCGACGGCGCGCAGGCCGTCGACGGAGGCGTAGGGGGAGGGGGTGGTGTCGGTGGGCAGGTACTTGAAGCCGCCGCCGGGCTTGAACTGCTGGGCGATCAGGAAGTCGACGGGGCTCTTGCCGGTGCCGCTGGTGAAGTCGGCGCCCTGGGGGTTGATGCCGCAGGCGTTGAGGCCGGAGACGGCCCAGCCGTTGGAGTCGGTGTTGACGCCGAACATGGCGTTGAAGGCGCCGGAGGCGGTGAGCTTGCCCTTGAGGAAGTTCTTGGCGGCGGCGATCGCCGGGTCGGTGGCGGCGACGCCCCCGGTGCAGAGCGAGGCCATGGCGGCGCCGGTCATGTCGATGTCGCTGCCCTGGGCGAGGGCGTTCGGGTCGCCCGCGGCCTTGCTGAAGTTCCAGCCGCCATCGTTGTGCTGGTTGGCGCGCACCGCCGTGACGGAGGCGTCGAGCAGCGGCTGCGGGACGCGAGGGCTGCCGGCCTGGGTTTTGGCGCCCGCGAGGGCGAGGAGGCCGAAGACGGTGCCGTTGAAGTTGGCGGACGGGCCGTAGTAGCCGGGTTCGGCGGTCTGCCAGTAGGCGGCGAGGTCGGCGACGAGGTTGCGACCCGGGCCGACCCGGGCGGGGTCGATGCCGGCGGCGTAGGCGTTGAGGATGCCGCGCTCGTAGTCCGTGACGACCGGCGAGGCGCTCGGCCAGCCGGGGGCGGCGAGCTGGCCGCGGTAGACCAGGCGGGCGTTCTTGGTGGGGTCGCCGCCGGGGGTGACGTCCGCGGCGGCCGTGCCGGCGGCCGCGAGTGCGCTGAACGCCCACTCGTTGGAGAGCCCGCCGCCGGTGACGTAGCTGCCGTCGGCGGCCTGGAGCGACTTCAGGTAGGTGACGCCGGTGCTCTTCGAGGTGGCTATCTGGGTCGGGCTGGCCGTCGCGTGGGCGGGGACGGCGGAGAGCAGGAGCGCGCCGGCCGTCAGGGCGACGGTGACGGCGGAGGCGGCGCGGGCAGGGGTGGTCCGCGAGGGGGTGGTCCGCGAGGGGGCGAGGAGGGACACGGGACAGGCTCCTTGGGGTGGCGGGCGCCGACCCTGCCCCGGAGTTCCGGCGTCCGTTCGAGGGCGCGCGACGGCCGGAGCGGTCGCCGCCCGGATCGCGTGGGCCGGCTTTCGCCATGGTGCGTGGCCGGGCGGGCATCCGGGCTCGGGGCAGCACGATCGCCACCCCACACCGCTGCGCGTCAGCCCCGGATTCGCACCGGGTTCCCCCGCTCGGCCACCGCGGACGCTACCGCACGGCGCACCGGCCGACGAGGTGATGTGATCGACGTGACGGACCGTTGACTCCCGTTCGGCCGTCGTGGTCTGATGAACCGATTTTTTGCCCTCGGCATTCAGGGGAAGCCGGTCCAACTCCGGCGCTGACCCGCAACCGTGGACCCACCTGTGGTGGGTGAGCCGGAATGCCTGGACCGGGGGCCCTGTTCACAGAGCACTTGCGTCGTCGCGGACTACGACGCGGTCCGGACGGTCCCTGCCCAGGAGACCGTGGGCTGCGCCGTTGCGCCCTGCGTCGACCGACCAGGGAGTCGTCGTGAGGGTCAGCAGCAGTCGCACACGTCACAGGAACCGGGACCTCGCCTCCTTGGTGGTCGCCGGTGCTGTCGCGGTCGCCGCCTGCGGAAGCGTCCTGTTCGGGCGCCCCGGCACTGCGGCCGCCGACCCGATCGAGCAGTGCACGGCGACGACGGGCGCGATCGTCGCCGTCGACTTCACCCACTGGGGCGGCGGTGTCCTCCGGGGCTGCGACGCCCGCCCCACGACCGGGATGAACCTGCTGCACGCCGCCGGCTTCACCACCGCCGGAACCGAGCACGACGGACCCGCCTTCATCTGCCGACTCGGAACCGGGACCTTCAACAGCGGCACCCAGTACCCGACGCCGGCCGAGGAACCCTGCGTCAACACCCCGCAGGCCACCGCGTACTGGTCGTACTGGATCGCCGAACCCGGCCAACAGGCCTGGTCCTACAGCCGGTTCGGCGCCGGGACGCAGAAGCCCAAGCCCGGCGAGGTCGAGGCCTGGGTGTACGGCGGCACCGACATCGGCGGCACCAGCGGGGCACCGGGCTTCACGCCGGACTCCGTCCGGGCGAAGAGCGGTGGTTCGCCGGCTTCGCCGTCCGCCTCGCCGTCGCCCTCGGCGACCCTGACCCCGACTCCGACCTCGACCCCGACTCCGACCGGGCCGTCCGCCGCCGGTGACCCGGCGGCCGCCGCGGCCTGGCTGGCCCGCCAACTCGTCGGCGGCGACCACATGGAGAACTGGGCCGTCGAGGGGCCGGACTACCCCCGGACCGCCCTCACCGCCATCGCCCTCGCCGCCGCCGGCACGCAGGACCCGGCGCTGCGCAGGACGGTCGCCTTCCTCTCCGCTCACACCGACGCCTTCCTCCACCCCGACGGACCGGCCGGCCGGCCCGATGCGAGGGCCGCCGCACTGCTGGCCCTCGTCGCCGAGAGCACCGGTGGCGATCCCCGGGCCTTCGGCGGCCGGGACCTGATCGCCGCGCTCACCGGCCACGTCTGCACGGCGGCGGGGGAGAACGGCAAGTGCACCGCCGCCGGGGACTTCCTCGGCGCAGCCTCGCCCTGGGTCCAGTCCCTCGGCGTCATCGCCCTCCAGCGCGCCGGCGTCACGCCACCCGCCCCGGCGCTCGCCCGCTTCACGGAGCTCCAGTGCGCCGACGGCGGGGTGGCCGGGTCGATGATCGTCGCCGGCGACCACTGCGAGTCCGACCCGCTCACCACCGGCCTCGCGGTCCTCGCCCTGCGTACGGCGCCCGGGTACGAGACGGCCGCGAGGAAGGCTTCGGACCAGCTCGCGACCGGACAGCAGGCCGACGGATCCCTCCTCCCGTACCTCGGCGCCCCCGGCGACACCATCAGCACCGCGAGCGCGGCCCAGGCGTTCAAGGCCACCGGACAGGACACCCGCCGGGCCGCCGCCACGGCCTGGCTCGCCGCCCGGCAGGGCACGGACGGCGGCTTCGGCCCCGACGCGTCGACCACCGACCCGGACCCGGCGGCCACCGAGCAGGCGATCCTGGCCCTGACCGGCACCGACCTCACCAGCGTCCGACACAACCCGGACGCCACCACCCCGCCGACGACACCCGCCAGCACGCCGCCGACCTCGCCCGCGACCACGCCGCCTGCCGGGAGAGCCCCCGACGCCGCCAAGGGCAGCGCCTACCTCACCGACCCGTCCCGCCTGATCAACGGCCGCTACTACGAGGGCTTCCCGGCCTTCGCCGACTTCGGCCTCACCATCGACGGCGCCTACGCCCTCGCGGCCACCGGCACCGACGACGCCGCGCTGCGCAGGATCGTCGACTTCCTGGACCAGCCGGGCAAGGACGCCAGCGAGCGTACCGTCAACGACTGGACCGGCATCGGCACCGAGTACGCAGGCGGCGGCTCGATCGGAAAGGAGGCGCTGCTCGCCGAGGCGGTCGGCCGCAACCCGCGCGCCTTCGGCGGCCACGACCTGATCGCCGCCCTGGCCGCCCTCGTGTGCACCAAGGCCGACCAGAGCACCGGCTGCGCGGCGCCCGGCAACTACACCTACGCGACCTCGGTGTTCTCCCAGGCGCTCGGCATCATGGCCCAGCTCCGGGCCGGGGACTCGACGAACGCGGCTCCCGCGATCGCCTACCTGAAGGGCCTCCAGCACCAGGACGGATCGTGGCCGAGCCTGATCCCCGCCACCGGTGACTCCGACGTGGACAGCACGGCGATGGCCGTCATGGCCCTCGCCCTCGTGCCGGGCGACGAAGCCGCGCGGGCCGTCGACCAGGGCCTCGGCTGGCTCGCCGCGCGGCAGCTGCCCGACGGCGGCTTCCCGGGAGCGGCCGGCGACTCGACCAACTCGGCCGCGCTCGCCATCCAGGGCATGACGCTGCGTCAGGCCTCGTACGGCGCGCAGATCGCCAAGGCGCGCGACTTCCTGGCGGGCCAGCAGAACGGCGACGGCGGGTTCAACGTCGCCTCCGCCGGGCAGCCGGGCTCGGACGTCCGCGCGTCCACGCAGGTGCTCGGCGGTGCCACCGGGATCTCCTTCGGCACGCTGTTCCGGGACCTCGGGGGAACGCCGACGCCGACGCCGACTTCCACCGGGACGGCGACGCCGACGGGCACGCCCACGGGTACGCCGACGGGCACGCCGACCAACACCCCGACCGGCACGCCCACGAACACATCCACGAACACATCCACGAACACGCCCACAGGTACGCCGAGCCCGACGGGCTCTCCCGGCACGGCTGGGCCCTCGGACACCGCCGCTCCCTCGACCGGCGACGGTTCGGCCACCTGGTCGACCGGCGGCATCGACGCTCCGGCCGGAGGCGATGGCGGTGGCGCCGTCGCCCCCGCCGGTGGCGTGGCGGCGCAGACCGGTTCCGGCAGCCTGGCCGGGACCGGAACCCAGGCCCTGACGCTGACGGCGGGTGCGGGCGTGCTGACCGCGCTCGGCGCGGCGGCCGTCCTCGTCGCCCGGCGCCGCACCGCGACCGCCCCGGGGCGTCACCGGTGAGCCGGGGACTCGGCGGTCGGCTCGGCCGGCTGTCCGGGGCGGCGGCCCTGACCTTCGCCCTCGCGTTCGGTGGCGTCGCCGTGGGCACCGCCCCGGCGTCCGCGGCGCCGCTGCCGATCGACCAGTGCACCACCGCCTCCGGCGTGGTGCTCGCCGTGGACTTCAGCAAGTGGGGCGGCCCGCTGCTGCGTTCCTGCGGGACCACCCCGACCACCGGCTTCACCCTGCTCAACCAGGGCGGCTGGAAGACCACCGGGACCGGCCACGACGGTCCGGCGTTCATCTGCCGGATCGGCTACAGCGGCTTCCAGGGCGGTAAGCAGTTCCCGGCCCCGGACCAGGAGAAGTGCGTCCTGACGCCCCCGGCCACGGCCTACTGGTCGTACTGGCACGCCGATCCGGGCCAGAACGAGTGGTCCTACAGCCAGCTCGGCGCGATGAGCTACCAGCCGAAGCCCGGCAGCGTCGACCTCTGGATCTTCGGTGGCACCAACGTCGAGGGCACCGAGGGGCGGCCGGGCTTCTCGCCGGACAGCGTTCGCGCCCACAACTCCAGCCCCGGCGGGCAGCCCGCCGACCCCGGTCAGGGCACCACGGGCGGCTCCGGCGATTCCAGCGTCTCCGGCGGCGGGTCGACGGGTGCCACGGGTACGACCGGCGGCAGCGGCAGCGGCAGCGGCAGCGGCACCGGTTCGAGCGACGGAACCGGCGGAACCGGCGGAACCGGCGGAACCGGCGGAACCGGCGGTACCGGAAACGCAAGCGGAACCGGCAGCACCGGCAGCACCGGCAGCACCGGCACCGCCGGTGGCACCGGATCGGGCCGGGCCCCGGCCCCCGCCAAGCCCCCGGCGGGCGGAGCCCGTCCGCCCGCGCCCGCCACCACCCCGGGGCCCGGCGCCGCCGCCACCCCCGAGGACGGCATCACTCCGCCCGGAGCGCCCGAGCCGACGCCCGTGCCCGCCACACCGGTGCCGGTCGAGCCGTCCACCGCGCCGCTGACGGACACCCCGAGCGATCAGCCGACCCCGCAGACGGTCGAGGCCGCGGCCGCGCCGACGTCGACCTCCGCCGTGCCCGGCGGCGTGGTGGACGCCAATCCGGTGGCCGACGCCCCGCACGACTCCGGGTCGATGGCCCCCGCCGTCATCGCGACCGCCCTCGTGGGGGCGCTGGGCGCGGCCACCGTGGTCGTCGCGCGACGGCGCCGCCGCCGGGCCGAGTGATCCGGTGACCATGCCCGACAAACCCGACGCCGGCCCCCCGAAGCCCACCCCGAAGCCGAAGCCCACCCCCGGACGGGACGCCGGGAGCCGGCGCAGCCCCCGGAACCTGCACCCGCTGGCCTGGTGGACCTGGGCGCTCGCCCTGGCGACGGCGGCCAGCCGCACCACCAACCCGCTGCTGCTCCTGCTCGTCCTCGCCGTGCTCGGCTACGTGGTCACCGCCCGCCGGACCGAGGCCCCGTGGGCGCGCGGGTTCACCTACTACCTGTGGCTGGCTCTGACCGTGGTGGCGATCCGGGTGGTGTTCCGGTGCGTCTTCGCCACCGGCATCACCCCGCACGACCACCTGCTCTTCTCGCTCCCGCACCTGCCCACCCCCGCCTGGTACGCGGGCATCCAGATCGGCGGGCCGGTCTCCCTGGAGGCGACCCTCTCCGCCGCCTTCGACGGGCTGCGCCTGGCCTGCCTGATCTGCTGCATCGGCGCCGCCAACACCCTCGCCAACCCCAAGCGCGCCCTGCGCGTCCTGCCCGGCGCCCTGTACGAGCTGGGCGTCGCCGTGACGGTGTCGCTCAGCGTCGCCCCGCAGCTGGTGCAAAGCGTCCAACGCGTCGCCCGGGCAAGGCGGTTGCGCGCCGGGCAGCGGAAGGGCATCCGCGCGCTGCGCGGCATCGTCGTCCCGGTGCTGGAGGACGCGCTGGAGCGTTCGCTGCACCTGGCCGCCGCGATGGACTCGCGCGGCTACGGTCGTTCCGGCACCGCGACCCGCCGCTCCCGCCGCATCACCGGCACCCTGATGCTGCTCGGCATGTGCGGCCTGTGCGCCGGGGTGTACGGGCTCCTGGACGGAACCGCCCCCGCTGCCCTGGGACTTCCCGCCTTCCTCGCGGGCGCCCTGCTCTGCGTGGCGGGGCTGGTCCTCGGCGGCCGGCGCGTACGGCGCACCACCTACCGGCCGGACCGCTGGCGGGCCGCCGAGTGGGGCGTCGCGGGCTGCGGGGTGACCGCCGCCGTCCTGCTGTTCGCCACCGTCGGCTACGCCGCCACCGATCTCAACCCCTCGCTCTACCCGCTCAGTTGGCCGAGCCTGCCGCTCGTCCCGGTGCTCGCCCTGCTGCTGGCCGGCGCCGCCGGGGTCATCGCGCCTCCGCCCGGACGTACCCCGGAGCCCGGACGTACCCCGGAGCCCGCCGCCGGGACCCGCCGCACCGGCGCCGACCGCACGACCCCCGAGGTGAGCACGTGATCCGATTCGACCAGGTCGGCGTGGTGTACGACGGCGAGACCGCCCCCGTCCTGCGCGACGTCGACCTGCACATCCCGGAGGGCGAGCTCTGCCTGGTGGTCGGCCGCACCGGCGTCGGCAAGTCGACCCTGCTCGGCGCCGTCAACGGCCTCGTGCCGCACTTCACCGGCGGCACCCTGCGCGGCCGGGTGACCGTGGACGGCCGGGACACCGCGCACCACCCCCCTCGCGAACTGGCCGACGTGGTCGGCGTGGTGGGGCAGGACCCGCTGGCCGGCTTCACCACCGACACGGTGGAGGAGGAACTGGCCTACGTCATGGAGCAGTTGGCCGTCCCGCCGGCGGTGATGCGCAAGCGCGTCGAGGAGACCCTCGACCTGCTCGGCCTCGCCGACCTGCGCCACCGCGCCCTGCACGAGCTCTCCGGCGGCCAGCAGCAGCGCGTCGCCATCGGCTCGGTGCTCACCGCGCACCCCCGCGTCCTGGTCCTGGACGAACCGACCTCGGCGCTCGACCCGACGGCCGCCGAGGAGGTGCTCGCCGCCATCACCCGCCTGGTCCACGACCTCGGCGTCACCGTCCTGCTCGCCGAACACCGCCTGGAGCGGGTCGTCCAGTACGCCGACCGCGTCGCCTACCTGCCCGGCGACGGCACGGTCGTGCACGGGCCGCCCGCCGAGGTCTTCCGGCACACCGCGGTCGCGCCGCCCGTCGTCGACCTCGGGCGGCTGGCCGGGTGGCGGCCGCTGCCGCTCTCCGTCCGGGACGCCCGGCGCGCCGCCGCCCCGCTGCGGGAGCGGCTGAACGACGTGCCCGTTCCTCCGCCGCGCCGGGCAGCGGTGGCGGGGGAGCGGGTGCTGGACGCCCGAGGGGTGGTCGTCCGGTACGGGCAGGTGACCGCCGTCCGGGAGATCGGGCTGGGTCTGCGGGCCGGCGAGGTCACGGCGCTGATGGGGCGCAACGGCTCGGGCAAGTCCTCGCTCCTGTGGGCCCTCCAGGGCTCAGGCCCGCGACAGGGTGGCAGCGTGCAGGTCCTCGGAGCCGACAGCGGGCCGGCCATGGACCCCAAGCGGCTCTCCGCGACCAGGGCCCGACAGCTCGTCGGGCTCGTCCCGCAGACCCCGACCGACCTGCTGTACCTGGAGACGGTCGCCCAGGAACTCGCCCAGAGCGACCTGGAGGCCCACCGCGCAGCCGGCCCGACCGTCGCCGGCCCGACCGCGAGGCAGATCCTCGACCGGCTCGCCCCCGGGATCCCCGACGGCACCCACCCCCGGGACCTCTCCGAGGGCCAGAAGCTGGCCCTGGTCCTGGCGATCCAACTGGCCGCCGCGCCACGGGTGGTGCTGCTGGACGAACCCACCCGAGGGCTCGACTACCACGGGAAGGAAGCGCTCACCGGCATCGTGGACGCCCTCGCCGCCGAAGGCCGTACGGTCGTCGTCTCCACCCACGACGTCGAGTTCGTCGCCGCCGCCGCCGACCGGGTGGTGGTGATGGCCGAGGGCGAGATCGTCGCCGACGGCCCCACCGCCGAGGTCATCGTCGCCTCGCCCACCTTCGCCCCCCAGACCGCCAAGATCCTCGCCCCGCTGCCCTACCTGACCACCCGACAGGTCGCCGCCGCCCTCGCGCCCGCGCAGGCCGCCCGGTGAGCGCCGTCCGGATCCCCGGCCGGGCCCGCGTCGTCGCGGCCCTGGCCGCCTTCATCGGCCTGGTCGCCTTCACCTGGCCGTTCGTCGTCGCCCCCGGAAAGTTCGGCTCCTCCTACGCCCCGCCGCTGATCTTCGGCGCCCTGCTGGCCCTGGTGCTCGCCGTCGTCATCGCGGAGATCGCGGCCGGCGGCATCGACGCCAAGGCCCTCGCCATGCTCGGCGTCCTGTCCGCCGTCAACGCCGGGCTGCGCCCGCTCGGCGCCGGCACCGCAGGAGTGGAGACGGTCTTCTTCGTCCTCGTCCTGGCCGGCCGGGTCTTCGGCCCGGGCTTCGGCTTCACCCTCGGCTGCACCTCGCTGTTCGCCTCCGCGCTGCTCACCGGCGGCGTCGGCCCCTGGATGCCGTACCAGATGTTCGGCTGCGCGTTCGTCGGCATGCTCGCCGGGCTCCTGCCGAGAACCCGGCGGCGGCGCTGGGAGGTCCCGATGCTGGCCGCGTACGGGGCGTTCTCCGGGTACCTCTTCGGCTTCCTCCTCAACCTCTCCTTCTGGCCGTTCTCCACCGACCCGAACAGTTCCATCGCCTACCTGCCGGGGCTGCCCTTCACCGAGCAGTGGCACCGCTACCTGCTCTTCGACCTCGCCACCTCGCTCGGCTGGGACACCGGTCGTGCCGTCACCACCTTCACCGCCGTGCTCGTCGTCGGCCCGGCCGTCCTCACCGTCTTCCGCCGCGCGGCCCGCCGCGCCAACTTCGAGCCCATGGTGCGCTTCGAGGCCCCGGACGGTCGACGAGTCACCGCGAACGACACCGCGAACGGCTCCGCCATCGGCTCCGCGAGCGGCGAGGGAGTCTCACCATGCGGACGGCTTCCGTGAATTCCGCGTCGGCCCCGGCGGTTTGCCCCTAAGCTGGCGACGCAGCTGGTTCGTCCTGCCCGCCAGGCAGGACGTCGCAAGAGGGAACCCGGTGGGAATCCGGGACTGCCCCGCAGCGGTGAGTGGGAACGACCGCCGTCATACGCACTGGACCCGGGACGGGTCTGGGAAGCGATGGCCAGTAGGTACCGGACGCCAACAGGCCCGGTGCGCCCACGAGTCCGAAGACCTGCCCGTTGCCCGCCCGCGGACCGTTCCGCGTGCGGATATCCCGGTGACCTCGTGGGCGGGTCGGCGACCATACCAGGCGGGTCCGGCACGCGCATCGACGTGAGCCGCCGCCCGGTTCGTCATCCCTTCGCGCTCTCGTCCCGTCCCCGGGTACTTGAGGAGCCAGACTCGCGAAGGAGAGTCCCTTGACCACGAAGTCCGCAGCCGCGGCAACCAGGGCCACCGTGTACGGCTACCCCCGGCAGGGCCAGGGCCGGGAGCTGAAGAAGGCCATCGAGGGCTACTGGAAGGGCACGGTCACCGCCGACGCCCTGCGGGAGGCGGCGGTCGGCCTGCGCCGGGAGAACTGGGCGCAGCTCGCCCAGGCCGGGGCCTCGGAAGTGCCCACCGGCGACTTCTCGCTCTACGACCACGTACTGGACACCACGGTCGCCGTCGGCGCGATCCCGGCCCGCCACCGGGCGGCCGTCGAGGCGGACGCGCTGGACGGCTACTTCGCCATGGCGCGCGGCACCCAGGAGGTCGCGCCGCTGGAGATGACCAAGTGGTTCGACACCAACTACCACTACCTGGTGCCCGAACTCGGCCCGGACACCGTCTTCACCGCGAACCCGGCCAAGGCCGTCGGGGAGTTCCGGGAGGCGCTGGCGCTCGGCCACACCGCACGCCCCGTGCTGGTCGGCCCCCTCACCTACCTGCTGCTCGCCAAGCCCGCCCCCGGCGTCGCCGAGGACTTCCAGCCGATCACCCTGCTGGACCGGCTGCTGCCCGTCTACGCGCAGCTGCTGGCGGACCTGAAGGCGGCCGGCGCCGAGTGGGTGCAGCTGGACGAGCCCGCGCTGGTGCAGGACCGCACCCCGGCCGAGCTGAACGCCGCCGCCCGCGCCTACCGTGAGCTGGGCGGCCTGGCGGACCGTCCGAAGCTGCTGGTCGCGAGCTACTTCGACCGCCTGGGTGAGGCCCTGCCGGTGCTGGCCAAGGCCCCGGTCGAGGGCCTGGCGCTGGACTTCACGGGGCCCGCCGCGGCGAACCTGGACGACCTGGCCGCCGTCGGCGGGCTGCCCGGCAAGCGGCTGGTCGCCGGGGTGGTCGACGGGCGCAACATCTGGATCAACGACCTGGAGAAGTCGCTGGCCACCCTGGCGACCCTGCTGGGCCTCGCCGAGCGGGTCGACGTCGCGCCGTCCTGCTCCCTCCTGCACGTGCCGTTGGACGCCGCCGCCGAACGCGACGTCGACCCGCAGATCCTGCGCTGGCTCGCCTTCGCCAAGCAGAAGGCCAGGGAGGTGGCGCTGCTGGCCCGGGGCCTGCGCGAGGGCACGGGGGCGATCGCCGCCGACCTGGCCGCCAACCGCGCCGACCTCGCCTCGCGCGCCAACTCGCCGATCACCCACGACCCGGCGGTGCGCGCCCGTACCGCCGCCGTCACCGCCGACGACGCCCGCCGCGCCCAGGCCTACCCGCAGCGGGCCGAGGCCCAGCGCGCCCGGCTCGGCCTGCCACTGCTGCCGACCACCACCATCGGCTCGTTCCCGCAGACCTCCGAACTGCGGGTCGCGCGGGCCGATCTCACGGCGGGCCGGATCGACGCCCCGGCCTACCGCGAGCGCATCGAGGCGGAGGTCCGGGAGGTCATCGCCTTCCAGGAGAAGGCCGGACTGGACGTCCTGGTGCACGGCGAGCCCGAGCGCAACGACATGGTCCAGTACTTCGCCGAACAGCTCACCGGCTACCTCGCCACCCGGCACGGCTGGGTGCAGTCCTACGGCACCCGGTACGTGCGCCCGCCGGTCCTGGCCGGGGACATCTCCCGCCCGCACCCGATGACCGTCGACTGGTTCGGCTACGCGCAGGGCCTGACCGACCGCCCGGTCAAGGGCATGCTCACCGGCCCCGTCACGATGCTCGCCTGGTCCTTCGTCCGCGACGACCAGCCGCTCGGCGACACCGCCCGCCAGGTCGCCCTCGCCCTGCGCGACGAGGTCACCGACCTGGAGGCCGCCGGCGCGGCCGTCGTCCAGGTCGACGAGCCGGCCCTGCGCGAGACCCTGCCGCTGCGCGCCGCCGACCGCCCGGCGTACCTGGCGTGGGCGACCGAGTCCTTCCGCCTCGCCACCTCCGGGGTGCGGGCCGACACCCAGGTCCACACCCACATGTGCTACGCCGAGTTCGGCGCGATCATGACGGCGATCGACGAACTCGACGCGGACGTCATCTCGCTGGAGGCCACCCGCTCGCACATGGAGGTCGCCGGCGAACTCGCCGGGGCCGGCTACCCGCGCGAGGTCGGCCCGGGCGTCTGGGACATCCACTCCCCGCGCGTCCCGAGCACCGACGAGGCCATCGCCCTGCTGCGCGCGGGCCTCGCGGCCATCCCCGCCGAGCGGCTCTGGGTCAACCCCGACTGCGGCCTGAAGACCCGCGGCTGGACGGAGACCCGCGCCTCGCTCGACAGCCTCGTCGGCGCCGCCCGCCACCTGCGCGCGGAGCTCGCCGGCTGACCCCCCGGTGACGCGACCCGGCCGGGCCCCGCACGCCGTGCGGCGCCCGGCCGGGTCGGCCCGGGACCGTCCCCGGGCCGGGCCGCAACGGCGGCCCGGCCCGTTTCACCCGGACCCGGGAAGCCCGAGGTTCTGGTAGATCTCCGTCGTCACCGTGGAGAAGTTCATGGTCATGAAATGCAGCCCGGGAACTCCCTCGGAGAGCAGGCGCCGGCACATTCCGGTGGCCTGATCGATACCGATCGACCGGACGGCCTTCGGGTTGTCCTGGTGCTTCAGCATGCTTTCGGAGAGATCATCGGGAATGGCGGCAGTGGTCAGCGTCGGAATCCTCCGAAGCGACCGGATACTGGTCACCGGCATGATCTCCGGAATGACCGGAACGGTGCAGCCGGCCGATTCCAGTCGATCCCGGAAACGGAGGTAGCTGTCCACGTCGAAGAACATCTGGGTGATGGCGTAGTCGGCTCCCGCCCGGCACTTCTCGATGAAGTGCCTGATCTCGGAATCCCAGTCGGGGGACCTCGGGTGCAGGTCCGGGAACGCGGCCACGCCGACGCAGAAGTCGCCGGACTCCTTGATCAGCCGCACCAGGTCGGCGGCGTACTCCACTCCGTCGGGGTGGCGGTGCCAGGTGCCCAGCGGATCGCCCGGCGGGTCGCCGCGCAGCGCCAGGATGTTGCGAACTCCCTGGTCAGCGTAGTGGCCGAGGATGTTCCGCAGTTCGGCGACGCTGTGGCCGACTGCGGTCAGGTGGGCGGTCGGCGTGAGGGTGGTCTCCTGCGCGATGCGGCCGGTGACGTTCACCGTCCGCTCCCGTGTCGACCCGCCGGCGCCGTAGGTCACGGAGACGAAGGTGGGGGACAGCGCTTCCAGGCGCCGGATCGCATTCCACAGGCCGACCTCCGCTTCGGCGCTCCGGGGCGGCATGAATTCGAAGGAATAGGAAAGCCTGCCGGCCGCGAGGAGTTCGCGGACGGAGGTCGCCCGATCCGTGCGCGTGGAGGGAATTCCGAGTGTCATGGCAGGAGGTTAACCAGCCGGGCTCGCGGTAGTCCTCAGGTGTCCACTCTGTGATACGAATTCTCTCGGTGGTACGAGTTGGGAGACGGGTGGGGCGGGCGGCACAATGGGCGCATGAAAAGACCTTCGCAGGTATTGTCGGGACTGCCCGGATGGGATCGGTGCGCGGTGATGGGAGTCGTGAACGTGACCCCCGACTCGTTCTCGGACGGCGGCCGCTGGCTGGACCCGGGGCGCGCGGTGGACCGTGGACTGCTGCTGGCCGAGCAGGGCGCGGACATCGTGGACGTCGGCGGGGAGTCGACCCGGCCGGGAGCGACCAGGGTGTCCGAGGAGGAGGAACTGCGCCGGGTCCTGCCGGTGGTGCGCTCGCTCACCGACAAGGGCGTCCTGGTCAGCATCGACACGATGCGGGCCCGGGTCGCCGAAGCGGCGGTGGAGGCCGGCGCCCGGATCATCAACGACGTCAGCGGGGGCCGGGCCGACGCGGGCATGGCCCGCGCCGCGGCCAGGGCCGGAGTGCCCTTCGTCGTCATGCACTGGCGCGGGCAGTCCGCCCACATGGACGAGCTGGCCGCGTACGAGGACGTCGCGGCCGAGGTGATCCGCGAGGTCGCACGGCAGATGGACGCGGTGGTGTCGGCCGGGGTCGACCCCGCCCAGGTCATCGTGGACCCGGGCCTCGGCTTCGCCAAACGCCGGCAGGACGACTGGGCGCTGCTGGCGTCACTGGACGCCTGGCGCGTACTGGGGCGCCCGCTCCTGGTGGCGGCCTCGCGCAAGCGCTTCCTGGGCGAGCTGCTGGCCGACCCGCGGACGGGCGAGGCCCGTCCGGCCCGTGAACGCGACGCGGCCACCGCGGCGGCCAGCGTCCTGGCCGCCGCGCAGGGCGCCTGGGCGGTGCGGGTGCACGAGGTCCGTGACACCGCCGACGCCGTCCGGGTCGAGGCCGCGATCCGAACCAACCGGGTCTGAGAGAGGAAGTACGCGCCATGCCACGTCCGACCGGGCGGAAGATCTACGCCCACGCCAAGCTGCGCCGACTGCGCCGCGAGCACGGCATGAACCAGGTCGAGCTGGCGCGCGAGCTCGGCATCTCGACCAGCTACCTCAACCAGATCGAGCACAGCCAGCGCCCGCTGACCGCCGCCGTGCTGCTGCGGATCGCCGAGGTGCTCGGGGTCGACCCGGAGTTCTTCTCCGAGGCCGAGGAGGAACGCCTCGGCACCGACCTGCGCACCGTGCTCGCGGACGAGGCCTGTGGCGGAGCCGTGCCGACGGAGGAGATCGCGGAGGTGAGCCGGAACCACCCGGAGGTGGCACGGGCCCTGGTCGCGCTGCACCGCGGCTACCGCGAGGCGCTCGCGCGGGTCGTCGACCTCGGTGAGCCCGGCACCGGGGCGGGCATCCGCCCGGCCGAACCCCATGACGAGGTCAGGGACTTCTTCTACACCCATCACAACCACATCGCCGCCCTGGACGAGGCGGCGGAGCGGACCGCGCGGTGCCTGGCGACGACGACCGCGGGCCGCACCGCCGCCGCGCTGGCCGCCCGCCTCGGCGAGCGGCACGGGGTGCGGGTGCTGGACGCCGACCACCGGCGGCCCGGCGACCTGCGGCGCTACGATCCGGCGGCCGGCACGCTGCGGCTCTCACCGTGGCTGGCCGGCGGCCGGCGTGCCTTCCAACTCGCCACCCAACTGGCCCTGCTGGAGCACCGGCCGCTGCTCGACACGCTCGTGGCGGCGGCCGGGCCCGGCCTCACCTCACCCCAGGCCGCCGACCTGGCCAGGATCGGCCTGGCCAACTACTTCGCCGGCGCCCTGCTGATGCCGTACACCGCCTTCCACACGGCCGCCGAGGAGCTTCGGTACGACATCGAGCTGCTCCAGGCCCGCTTCGGGGTCGGGTTCGAGACGGTCTGCCACCGGCTGAGCACCCTCCAGCGTCCGGGCCGACGCGGCGTCCCGTTCTCCTTCCTGCGCGCCGACCGGGCGGGCAACATCTCCAAGCGCCAGTCCGCGACCGACTTCCACTTCTCCCGCCTCGGCGGCACCTGCCCGCTCTGGACGGTCTACGAGGCCTTCTCCGCGCCCGGCCGGATCCTCACCCAGGTCGCCGAGATGCCGGACGGGAAGCGCTACTTCTGGATCGCCCGCACCGTCTCCCACGGCGGCTTCGGGCACCGCGCACCGCGCAGCGAGTTCGCCGTCGCGCTCGGCTGCGAGCTGCGCCACGCCCACCGCCTCGTCTACGCCGAGGGCGTCGCGCTCGACGCTCCGGGAGCGGCGACCCCGATCGGGCTGGGCTGCCGGATCTGCGAGCGCCGCGACTGCGTCCAGCGCGCCCGCCCGCCGGCGGGCGGGCGCCTGGCGGTCGAGCCGGACCGCCGCAGCCGCGTTCCCTACGCCGTGCTCGGTGACAGCCCCGGCACCGGGCGCTGGCCGGGGCCGTCGTAGCAGGCGAGCGGGCGGATCAGGGAGTTGTGGGCGAGCTGTTCGGTGATGTGGGCGGTCCAGCCGGTGATGCGGCTCATCACGAAGACGGGTGTGAAGACGGGGGTGTCGAAGCCCATCAGGTGGTAGGCGAGGCCGGCGGGGTAGTCGAGGTTGGGGTGGATGCCCTTGCGTTCCAGCATCGCCTCGCGCAGTGCGGCGTGCAGGGCGGCCAGCCGGGCCGTCCGGGGGTCGGCGCTGCGGGCCACCAGGGCGTCCAGGGCGGCCTGCATGATCGGGACGCGGGAGTCGCCGTGCTGGTAGACGCGGTGGCCGAAGCCCATGATCTTCCGCTTGGCGGCGAGCGCCTCGTCGAGCCACTGCGCGGCCCGGGCGGGGGCGTCGATCTCCTCCAGCATGTGCATCACGGCCTCGTTGGCGCCGCCGTGCAGGGGGCCCTTGAGTGCGCCGATCGCGGCGGTGACGGCGCTGTAGAGGTCGGAGAGGGTGGAGGTGACGACGCGGGCGGTGAAGGTGGAGGCGTTGAAGCTGTGCTCGGCGTACAGCACGAGGGAGATCTCGAAGCAGCGGACCACCTCCGGGGCGGGCACCGCGCCGAAGCACATGTGGAAGAAGTTCTCCGCGTAGCCGAGCCCGGGGTCCGGCGGGATGGGCGCCAGGCCCCGGCGGCGGCGCTGGTCGGCGGCGACGACGGTGGGCAGTTTCGCCAGCAGGGTGAGGGACTTGGCGAGGTGGGGCGCGGGGCGGCCGTCGTCCTCGGTGGGGTCCTCGGCGCCGAAGAAGCTGACGGCGGTGCGCAGCACGTCCATCGGGTGGCAGGTCTCGGGCAGCTTGGCGAGCAGTTCGGTGGTGGTGCGGTCGAGCGGGCGCAGGGCGGCCTCGAGGGCCCGGAACTCCCGCAGCTGTCCGGGGTCGGGCAGCTCGCCGTGCCACAGCAGGTAGGCGACCTCCTCGAAGGAGCGCTGGGCGGCGAGGTCCTGGACGGGGTAGCCGCGGTAGGTGAGGGAGTTGGTCTCCTGGATGACGGTGGAGATCCCGGTGGTGTCGACGACGACTCCGGCGAGTCCGCGGTGGATCCCGGGCGCGGTGGTGGGCATGGCTGGTCTCCGATGCGGGGTCAGGCGCCGGGCGGGAGGGTGAAGTCGAAGACGGCGGTGTCGAAGGCCGCGTACTGCTCGTAGCCGAGGAGTTCGTACAGCCGGGAGCGGGTCTGCATGCGCGGCAGCAGCGACTCCTGGGTGCCCTCGGCGGCGAGGGTGCGCAGGCCGTCCTCGACCGCGCCCATGGCCAGGCGCAGCAGGGTGACGGGGTAGAGCGCGATCTCGTACCCGAGGTCCTGGAGGGTGCGGGCGTCGAGCAGCGGGGACTTGCCGAACTCGGTCATGTTGGCGAGCAGCGGGACGTCGACGGCCTTGCGGAAGGCCTCGAACTCGGCCTCGTCGGCGAGGGCTTCGGGGAAGATCGCGTCGGCTCCGGCGTCGACGTAGGCCTTGGCCCGGTCGATCGCCGCGCGCAGTCCCTCGACGGAGCGGGCGTCGGTGCGGGCCATCAGCAGGAAGTCGGGGTCGCGGCGGGCGTCGACGGCGGCCCGCAGGCGGCGGGTCATGTCCTCGCGGGGGACGACCGCCTTGCCGTCGAGGTGGCCGCAGCGCTTGGGGTTGACCTGGTCCTCCAGGTGCAGGCCGGCGAGGCCGGCGTCCTCCATCAGCTGGACGGTGCGGGCGGCGTTCATGGGTTCGCCGAAGCCGGTGTCGGCGTCGATCAGCACCGGGAGGTCGGTGACCCGGGTGGTCTGCTGGGCGCGGGCGGCGACCTCGGTGGCGGTGGTGAGGCCGATGTCGGGCAGGCCGAGGTCGGCGGCGAGGACGGCGCCGGAGAGGTAGGCGGCCTCGAAGCCGAGGTCCTGGATGAGCCGGGCGGAGAGCGGGTTGAGCGCGCCGGGCATCGTCAACAGCCGCCCGGTGGCGAGGCGTTCGCGCAGGGCGCGGCGGCGCTGGGCGGGGGTGGTGCGGGTGTGCAGCATCAGAACAGGCCCTTCGGGAGGAGCGCGTCGAACGCGCGCACGGTCTCGGTGTCGACGGCCGGGAACAGCTCGTCCAGGTCCGGGGCCTTCAGCTCGGCGAGGTCGGCGGCGGCTGCCAGGAAGCGGTCCTGGTCGGCGGGGGAGACGATGCCCTCGGCCAGGGTGCGGAACTTCCGCTCGTACGCGGGGCGGTCGAAGGGGCGCGCGCCGGCCGGGTGGGCGTCGGCGACGGCCAGCTCGTCCTGGATCACCGTGCCGTCGTCCCGGGTGATCACCACACGCCCGCCGAAGGCCCGCCGGGCCGGGTCGGGGTCGTGGTAGCGGGCGGTCCACTCCGGGTCCTCGACCGTGGTGATCTTCTGCCAGAGCGCCACGGTCTCCGGGCGTTGGGCCCGTTCGGGGGCGTAGGAGCGCTCGTGGTGCCAGGCGCCGTCCTCCAGGGCGACGGCGAGGATGTACGGGATCGAGTGGTCGAGGGTCTCCCGGCTGGCGCGCGGGTCGTACTTCTGCGGGTCGCCCGAGCCGGAGCCGATGACGTGGTGGGTGTGGTGGCTGGTGTGCAGGACGACCGAGCGGACGCCGTCCAGCGGCCCGGTCCTCTCGCGCAGCCGCCGGGCCAGGTCGATGATCGCCTGGGCCTGGTACTCGGCGGAGTGCTCCTTGGTGTAGGTGTCCAGGATCGCCCGCCTCGGCTCGCCGGGCGCGGGCAGCGGCACGGTGTAGTCGGACTGCGGGCCGTCGAGCAGCCAGGCGAGGAAGCCGTCCTCACCCTCGTAGACGGGGGACGGGGAGGTCTCGCCGCGCATCGCCCGGTCCACCGCCTCGATCGCGGCCTTGCCGGCGAAGGCGGGGGCGAAGGCCTTCCAGCTGGAGATCTCGCCCTTGCGGGACTGCCGGGTGGCCGTGGTGGTGTGCACGGCCTGCTGCACCGCCTGGTACACCGTCTCGGTCGGCAGCCGCAGCAGCGCCCCGAGCCCGCAGGCGGTGGCCGCGCTCAGGTGCGCGACGTGGTCGATCCGGTGGGCGTGCAGGCAGATGCCCCGCACCAGTGCGACGTGGACCTCGTAGGCGGCGACGATGCCGCGCAGCAGGTCGGCCCCGCTGCGGCCGGTGTGCTGGGCGACGGCCAGCAGCGGCGGGATGTTGTCGCCGGGGTGGGAGTAGTCGGCGGCGAGGTAGGTGTCGTGGAAGTCCAGCTCGCGCACCGCCGTCCCGTTGGCCCAGGCCGCCCACTCCGGTGAGACCCGGGCCAGGCTGCCGAACACCCGGGCGCCCGGCGCGCCGCGGTGGGCGAGCGCCTGGGCGCGGGCCACCGTCACGGGCCGGCGCAGCAGCGACGCGACGGCCACCGCCGCGTTGTCGATCACCCGGTTGACGGCCATGTTCACGCTGGCCGGGTCCAGCTCCTCGGTGCCGGTCGCGACGGCGGCCAGCTTCCAGGCGAGCTGCTCCTCACGCGGCAGCCGGTCGGCACTGGGGTGGACGCGGACGTGGTGCTCGATCACGGGACTCCTCGGGGGCGCTCGATGGCTCTCGGTCTTGCATGACCGAGCCTGCTCGTCGGACGGCCGATGATCCAGCATGCCAATCGGTGGAATCCGTACGGCGGATTCCTGCGAACCTGCGAAACCTGCGAACCCCGCCGGGGAACCGGCTCCTCCACTTCTCCCGCACCGGCGGCACCTGCCCGCTGTGGAACGTCTACGAATCCTTCGCCGCCCCCGGCCGGGTCCACGTCCAGGTCGCCGCCATGCCCGACGGCCGGCGCTACCTCTGGACCGCCCGCGCCGTCACCCGCTCACCCGGCGGCTGGGGCCGCCCCGGCAAGACCTTCGCCATCGGCCTCGGCTGCGAACTCCGCCACGCCGCACGGCTCGTGTACTCGGCGGGACTGGACCTCGGCGACGTGGCGGCTGCCACCCCGATCGGGCTCGGCTGCAAGGTGTGCGAACGCCCGGCGTGCCCGCAGCGCGCCGCGCCCGCCATCGGCCGGCCGCTGGCGCTCGACGAGCACACCAGCACCTTCATCCCGTACCCCGCGCTGCCCGATCCCCGGAACTGAACGCCGCCGGCCGACGTACCGGTCCGGCCGTCCGAGCCCGACGCCCCTCCGTCCGAGCCCGACGCCCGGCGGTGCACCCCCGGTGGGCTTCGCGCGGGCACCGCCCGACCCGCCCCGGGAATCCTGCGGTTGCCCGGAACTTCCCGGACGTCCGGCCCGACTTCTGGGCCGGGCGCCGTCGCCGACAGCGTCCGGCAGAGCACACCCCTTCACCCCAGGAGCGCGAGCATGTGCGGGATCACCGGCTGGGTGTCCTTCCACCAGTCCTTCCACCAGGACATCGGCCACGGGGCCGCCTCCGTCATCCAGGCGATGACCGACACCATGGCCCTGCGCGGACCCGACGCCGGCGGGGTCTGGCTCGGCCGCCACGCCGCGCTCGGCCACCGCCGCCTCGCCGTCATCGACATCGAGGGCGGCACCCAGCCCATGACCGACCGCCCCGAACACCCGCAGGTGGTGCTCACCTACAGCGGCGAGGTCTACAACCACCACCGGCTGAGATCCGAACTCGCCGCCAGGGGCCACCGGTTCGAGACACGGAGCGACACCGAGGTGGTCCTGCGCGCCTACCAGGAGTGGGGAGACGCCCTGGTCGACCACCTGGAGGGCATGTACGCCTTCGCCGTCTGGGACGACCGCGAGCAGCGCCTGCTGCTGGTCCGCGACCGGCTCGGGGTCAAGCCGCTGTTCTGGGCCGAAACCGACGGCGGCCTCGCCTTCGGCTCCGAACCCAAGGCCCTGTTCGCCCACCCCGAGGTGACCCCCACCGTGGACGCCGACGGCCTGCGCGAGGCCTACAGCCTCCTGTTCAACACCGGCCCCACCGTCTGGGCCGGCGTCCGCGAGGTGCACCCCGGCAGCATGCTCGTCCTCGACCGCGACGGCATCCGCGAACGGCGCTACTGGGAGCTGACCGCCCGCCCGCACACCGACGACCCGCAGACCACCACCGAGCTGATCGGTGGCCTGGTCGACCGCGCCGCCCGTACCCAGCTGGAGGCCGACGTCCCGCTGTGCAGCCTGCTCTCGGGCGGCCTCGACTCCACCGTCGTCACCGCCCTGATCGCCGACGAACTCCGGCTCCGCGAAGGGCCGCAGGCCACGCTGCGCTCCTACGCCGTCGACTACAGCGACCAGGCCGAACAGTTCACCGGCGACGTGCTGCGTACCGGCCACGACACCCCCTTCGCCGCCGAGGCCGGCGCGTTCATCGGCACCCGGCACTCCACCGTCGTCCTCGACCCCCGTGCCCTGCTCGACCCGGACAACCGGCGCGCCGTGGTCGTCGCCCGGGACTCGCCGATCGGCGTCGGCGACATGGATACCTCGCTCTACCTGCTGTTCGGAGAGATCCGCAAGCACTCCACCGTCGCCCTCTCCGGCGAGGCCGCCGACGAGGTCTTCGGAGGCTACCCGTGGTTCCACCACCCGAAGGCGCTCGCCGCTCGCGCCTTCCCCTGGCTCCTGGTGACCGGGGACCAGGCCGCCATGCCGCTCCACCCCGACCTCGCCGCCCGGCTGCGCATCCCCGAGTTCCGCGCCGACACCTACCGCACCGCCGTGGCCGCCGTCCCCCGCCTCGACTCCGAGAGCGCCGCCGAACACCGCCTGCGCGAGATGCAGCACCTCTCGCTCACCCGCTGGCTGCGCCAACTCCTGCACCGCAAGGACCGCCTCTCCATGGCCCAGGGCCTGGAGGTGCGCGTGCCCTACTGCGACCACCGCCTCGTCGAGTACGCCTTCAACACCCCCTGGGCGATGAAGAACCACGACGGCCGGGAGAAGAGCCTGCTGCGCGACCTCGGCCGGGGCATCGCCCCCGACTCGGTGCTGTGGCGGCCGAAGAACCACTACCCGGCCACCCACCACCCCGACTACAACGCAGGTCTACAGCGGCTGGCCCGCGAGGCGCTGGACGCACCGCACGTACGGGACATCGCCGACGAGACGGTCGTCGGGGCGGCCATCGACACGCCTGCCGAGCAGTTGCCGTGGGGCCACCGGCTCCGCCTGGAGCGGGTCGTCGACCTCGCGCTGTGGCTCGACCACCACCGCCCCGCCCTGGCCTTCTGACCTCGCGGCCTCGCCGAGGGTGTCGGGGTTACTTGCCTGCGGCTGTCATGGAGGTGACGGCGTCGGCGGTGGTGGCGCGGTAGTTGCCCAGGTGGGGGTTGAGGATGCGGGTGTCGCTGGTGAGTGGGAAGTTGTGGGTGGCGGCGAGGGGCATGTTGGTGTCGTCCTGGTCGGCGAGGACGTTGAGTTCGTTGATGTCGGGGGTGGTGCCGGTGGTGGC